>CAZPTI010000019.1:0-35501 GCA_964588925.1 uncultured Anaerolineales bacterium
TGTTGGATGTGTAACCGCCGTCGGTCGTGCGCGGGTGCTCCCACAGCCGGGGCGCGACGAACTCGGCAGCGAGGCCGTGATCTTCGAGCATCTGACGCATCTGGCCGGCCGCGCGGCCGATTTGCGCGGGGCTGAGCTCGTCGAGGTTCGGCACCGCGTCGTCATCGTGGAACTGCACCGCGTCAAAGCCAAGCTGCTTGTAGAGCGGCAGCTTTTGCGCAAAGGTCAGGCTCGGCCGCACGGCCGGGCCGAACGGGTCCGCGCCCTCGTGGATATTCCAGGGGCCAAAGGAGAACTTATAGCCGAATTTCTCCATCCGTCGTCCTCCCGCAAGGGAGAAACCAGGTTTCTGCAACGCCACGAAGTGGCGCGGAAACCTGGTTTCTTAAGCTAATCGCGCTACTCGCGCTCGACCACTTTCGGCTTCGGGGTGACGTGGCTCCACACGTTGAAGGCGAGGAGCGCGATCAGCACGAAGTCGAAGCCGAGGTTGAACACCGTCGGCGTGAAGGGCTGGAACATCAGCACCACGCCGAGCAGGATCATGCTGATGATGGTCAGGGTGCCGGCCATGAACGCGCGGTAGCTGACTTTGCCCTTGAGAACGCGCGACACCGCGGCGATGCTCATGCCGAACTGGACAATCGTGCTGACGAGCAGCGGGATCACGACGATCGCGTTGATGGGCGTTTTCGATACGACGTGAAATGCCGCCCATGCGGCCATCGCGACGGCCCAGAGGCCCGCCACAAGCGCGAGCTTGGTGAACCCGGGGTCTCTCCTGCGTCGAATCGCGCCGACGACAAACCAGACTGCAGCCAGCACCGCCAGGATCACAGGTACAGTTGGTGACACGGTAGGTGACACGGTGTCGCTCCTCACAAGCAAGACGGGGAGGGGCGCTAAAGCGTCTACTACGAACCGTTCGTGTGCGCGCTTCGGTTCGTAGTGCGCGCTTTAGCGCGCCTCGGTTAGTACTTCAAATCAACAGTCCGCCGCGCGCTCGCCGATTCGACGATGCCGTCGCAGATGACCGCATTGCGATAGCCGTCCTCGAACGTGGCGCCGAACGGGGCCACGTCCTTATTGGTGACGATGCAGTCGAGCAGGTGGTTGATCTCGTGCACGAAGGTGTGCTCCCAGCCGATGATGTGTCCGTGCGGCCACCAGTTGCCGATGAACGGATGATAGCCCTCTGTGACCAGCACCTTGTGCCAGCCCTGCGTCTCCTTCGGCTCCTCGCCCACCCAGAAGACTTCGAGCTCGTTCATGCGCTCCAGGTCGAAGCGGATGGACCCCTTCTCGCCGTTGATCTCCCAGCAGTTGTAGTTTTTTCGCCCTGCGGCAAAGCGACTCGCCTCGACCGTGCCGATCGCGCCGTTCTCAAACTCAAACGTCGAGACAAACGCGTCGTCCACATCGACCTCCCACGGCGTGCCGTCGGGCAGGTGGCGCGTGGGGATGAAGGTCTTGGTCATGGCCTGGAGGCTCTTGACCTCGCCGCAGAGGAAGCGGCCGATGTCGATGACATGCGAACCGAGGTCGCCCAGCGCGCCGCTGCCCGCAACCTTCTTGCTCAGGCGCCAGATCTGCCCCGTGTCGTAGTGAGGCATGATCCACTCCTGCAGATAGACCGCGCGGAAGTGGTAAATGCGGCCGAGCTTGCCGCTGTTGATCAGGTCGTAGGCGAGGCGGATGGCCGGGACGAAGCGGTAGTTGTGCGCGACCATGTGCTTGACGCCCGTCTTCGCCACTTCCTGCCACATCGTATGGGCCTCTTGCGCGTCGCGCGCCAGGGGCTTCTCGCAGAAGACGTGCTTGCCAGCCTGCGCCGCCGCAATGGACGGCTCCGCGTGCATGTTGCCCGGCCCGCCGTTGTCGAAGAGTTGGACCTCCGGGTCCGCGATCATCTGCCGCCAGTCGGTGTAGTACCTCTCGTACCCGTAGCGCCGCGCGGCCTCAGCGGTGGCTTCTTCGTTGCGCCCGGCAATCGCGACGAGGCGCGGGATCGCCACCGGCGGATACATCATGTAGGGCAGCTTCTTGAACGCGTTCGAGTGCGCCTTGCCCATGAACGCATAGCCGAGCATGCCGACGCCGATCACCGGCGCGTCGCCTTCTGCCTTTGCGCCGGCCATCTTGGTGAACGACTGCGATTGATCGCCCATAGATTCCTCCAGGGTGGTGAAACCTTTTTGCCACAGAGGACGCAGAGGGCGCAGAGTCCTTCGACTCCGCTCAGTCCTTCGACTCCGCTCAGTCCTTCGACTCCGCTCAGGATGCTCTGAGACCTCTGTGTCCTCTGTGGCTAATCTACTAATGCTCCGCGGCGAACACCGCTTCAAAGTCAACCCATGTGGGCGCGAAATCCATGCGCTTGAGGTATGCGCAGGATTCGCGCGCGCCGTGCTCGCGCTCCATCTTGCCGTCTTCCCACTCGACCGAGAGCGGGCCGGTGTAATTGATGTCGTTCAGCGCGCGGATGATTTCCTCGAACTTGATCGCGCCGCGGCCAACCGAACGGAAGTCCCAGTAGCGCCGCGGATCGCCGAACGTGAGGTGGCCGCCGAAGACGCCCGACTTCTTCGGGTGGGGCGACCAGTAGACGTCCTTCATGTGCGTGTGGAAGATGCGCCCCGGCCCCTTTCCGGCCTCGCCGCCGAACTCGTAGATGAAGTCGACGTAATCGACGCCCTGGTAGCCGAAGTGGCTGGGGTCAAAGTTGAAGCCGAACGCCGGATGATCGTCCAGCGCGGTGAGCAGCGCTCCCGCCGAGATCGTGTCGAACGCGATTTCGGTGGGATGCACCTCCAGCGCATAGCGCACGCCCTCCTGCTGGTACACATCGAGGATGGGCAGCCACATATCGGCGACAGACTTCAGCGCCTTCTCGTAGTAGTCGGTCGGATTGGGCGGGAACGAATAGGCCCACTTCCACGCGGGCGAGCCGGTGAAGCCGACAACGGTCTGGATGCCGAGCTTTTTCGCGGCGCGCGCCGTGTTCTTGATCTCCTCCGCGCACCGCTCGCGCACGCCGTCCTCCTTGCCGTCGCCCCACAGGCGCTTCGGCAGGATGGACTTGTGGCGCTCGTCCAGCGGGTCGGTGACGCACTGGCCGACGAGATGCGTGCTAACGGCCCAGACGCCCAGGCCGTGCTTTTCGAGGATGTCGCAGCGAGAGCGGATATACGCGTCGCTTTCCATCGCCTTATCGATTTCAAAGTGATCGCCCCAGCAGGCGATCTCGACGCCGTCGTAGCCGAATGACTTCGCCTTCTCGCAGACCGTGTCGAATGTCAGGTCCGCCCATTGAGCGGTGAAGAGGGTGACTGGACGTGCCATTGTGCGCTCCTCGTGTGGGGAGACCCGACGGGTTCTCGAAACCCGTCGGGTCTGGGCTACTTGTTTGACGAGAACGCAGCGTCGAACGCAACACCGGAGGGCGTCAGGTCAAGCCGCTTGCACATTTGCAACGCCTCGGGCGCGCCCTGGTCGCGGTTCATGCCGTTGTCTTCCCACTCGACGGACAGCGGCCCTTCGTAGCCCACCGCGTTCAGCGCACGGAAGATGCGCTCGAAGGGCACTCCGCCGCGACCCGGCGAGACGAAGTCCCACCCGCGGCGATGGTCGCCGAAGAAGAGATGGGAGCCGAGGATGCCGTTGCGGCCATCGAGCACGCGGATCGACTCCTTGACGTGCATGTGGTAGATGCGGTCGGCGTACTCGTAGACGAACGCGACCGGGTCGACCATTTGCCAGTAGAGGTGGCTCGGATCGAAGTTGAAGCCGAAGCCGGGCCGGCGGCCGATGGCTTCGAGCACCTTGCCCGCGGTCCAGAAATCGTACGCGATCTCGGAGGGATGGACCTCGAGCGCGAACTTGATGCCCACCTCGTCAAACACGTCGATGATCGGGTTCCAGCGATCGGCGAAGTCCTTGTAACCCGCCTCGATCATTGAAGGCGGCACCGGCGGGAACATGGCGAGCACAGGCCAGATCTTTGACCCGGTGAAGCCGTTGACGATCTTGACGCCGAACTTAGCCGCCGCGCGGGCCGTGTTCTTGACCTCTTCGGCCGCACGCTGGCGCACGCCTTCCGGATCGCCGTCACCCCAGATGCGGGACGGGATGATGCCCTTGTGGCGGTCGTCGATCGGATCGTCGCAGACGCACTGCCCCACGAGGTGCGTGCTGATGGCAAAGCACTGGAGGCCGTACTTGTTCAGGGTGTCCCACCGGCCCTGGACGTAGGAGTCGTCTCCCAGCGCCTTGTCGACCTCGAAGTGATCGCCCCAGCAGGCCAGCTCGAGGCCGTCGTAGCCGAACGACTTGGCCTTCTCGCAGATCGTCTCAAACGGCAAATCGGCCCACTGGCCGGTGAACAGGGTGACAGGTCGCGCCATATCTTTATCTCCTTCGATAGTGAAAGCAACGCTAACACAATGACACGAAGGCACAAAGGCCTTTGCGCCTTCGTGTCATTGTGTCTTTGCGTTTTTTGACTATTCAGCGCCCAGCGACTTCAGGAATTCGTAGCTTTGCTTGACCGCGGCGTCGCCGGCGATTTCGAGCGTGGAGTAGCCGTCGTAGCCATACTTCGTCAGTGCGTTGAACACTCCGGCGACGTCGACGCAGCCTGTGCCAAGCGGGATGCCTGACATGCCCGCGCCGAACTGCTTGCCGCGGTTGGCCTCCATCTCCGGCGGCCAGTCCTTCCAGTGGACGTGCTCGATCTTGTCGTGCAGGCGATGGACCATCGCGACCGGGTCCGTGCCGCCGAGCCAGGAGTTGCCGGAGTCGAAGTTGACGCCGAGCGCCGGCGAGTCGCACAACTCCAGGATCTTCTCCATGTGGTCGATGGAGTCCGTGTACTTGCCGTGCGGTTCGAGCAGGATCTTCACGCCGTGATCTTCGGCGACGCGCAGCGGCTCGTACAGCCGCTCGCGGATGAGGAACAGGGCCTCGCTGTCGGTCAGATTGTGGCCGAACGCGGTCTTCGGGTCGCCCTCCGACGTGATGACGTGATGCACTCCGACGGCCGCCGCATTGCGCACGGCCTTGATGATCTGCATCGTGCCGAAGCGCCACGGCGCGGTGGGGTCGAGCAAGTTGGCGTGCGCGCACCAGGTGGTGATCGTCAGCCCGCGCGCCTCGAACATGCGCTTGATGTCGAAGGGGTTGGCGTCCAGGCTCGCCACAGCCGCAAAGCCGTACTCGACGCCCATGCTGCCGCCGTCCGTGCTGTCGGTGACGTCGGCATACTTGAAGCCCCAATCCCGGATGCGGTCGAGCTGATGCTCCAGGACGGAGAAGGGATCAATTAAAGCGAAACAACCGACTTTAATTGCCATCGGTGACTCCTTTAGCTATGCCACGCGCTTCTTGCGGTGCGCGCAGCGGTCCTTGATCGAACAGAAATCGCAGTTGCTGGCGTCTTCAACGCCCATCGGGTTGCGGCCCGTGCCGATAATCAGCGAGAGCGACTTGAGCGGCTGCATGATCATCGACGGCGAGAGTGTGACGCCAATGGCCGACGCGTCGAGCAGCTTGAAGAGCACGTCCTGCTCCTTCACCGACCACTCGGATTCGCCGGGCGAGAGGGAGGCGCTCGCGCGCAGGCCGCTTGCCTTCGCGTCCGCTTCGATCATGCGGCACATCTGCTGGCGCACCTGATCGACCGCCCACGAGCCGAGGTCATCGAGCAGCATGGCGTCGAACATCCGGCGGCTGTCGCGCAACTCGCCGACGCGCTCCGTAATCTTCGGGCCGATGGTCACGACTGAGACGACCAGGTGCTCAGCGCCGCCAATGACCGTCGTCACCGGTCCGCCGCCCACCTTCGTCCCGTCGGTCAGCTCCAGCCGCTCGTGCAGCACGCGCTTGATCGGGAACGCCTGCCACGCCGCGGCCGGCTCAATCAGCGCAGGCGCTTCCTCCAGGGCCGCCTCCCACGCCGCCTTGCGCTTGGGGTTTTGCAGCAACGCGGCGAACGACGGCCCCTGAAGGTTGACGTAAACTTCGGGATCGAGGCGAATCGGCCAGTCCCGCTTAATGTTCGGCATTATTCCAGCGTCCACTCCGGCAGGCGGACGATTTCGCCCCCGCGCAGCGCCGAATCGTGCGCGCAGATGCCCGTGATCGTCCAGTTGGCGGACTCGACCGCGTTCGGGAAGGGATCCTGGCCCTCGACGATGGCCGCGAGGAACTGGTGCACGAGGTGCGGGTGCGATCCGCCGTGGCCCGCGCCCTGGATGAACGACATGTGCGTCTCGCCTTCGAGGTCGTAGACGCCCTTCGTCGTAAAACGCTGGATCGGCTCGGGGAGCAGGTGCGCGTAGTCGGGCACCGGCACGCGCTTCGCGTCCTCGCCGTAGTGGATCACCGGTTCCTCCGAGGCGACCTGCTGCCACTCGAAGCTCGCCTTGCTGCCGTACACGTCGAAGCTCTCGACGTACTCGCGCGCAGTGTTGTAGAGCGACCGCGTGATCTCCGCGTGGACATCCGAGTCCTTCAGCTTCATGTGCGTCGTTTCGACGGCGAACGGTGATCCGTAGTGCCGGGCGTACTTCTCGTCCACGCGGCCCGAGCCGAGGCAGGAGACCCATTCCGTGCGCTTGCCCGTGAGGCCGAGCACCGGGCCGACGCAGTGCGTCGCGTAGTGCATGGGCGGCATCCCCGGCCAGTAAGGCGGCCAGTTGCCCGCGGCCATCTCCTGGTGGTGCGCCGCGCGGATAAACTGGATGCGGCCCAACTCGCCCTTCGCCACCAACTCCTTGACGAAGAGATACTCGCGCGTGAAGACGGTCGTCTCCATCATGCCGTACTTCTTGCCCGACGCCTTCGCGGCTTCCACAACGAGGCGGCACTCTTCAATCGTGCGCGCCATCGGACAGGTAGAGGCGACGTGCTTGCCGGCATGCAGCGCATCCATGCTCATCCACGCGTGGTCGTCGATGGGCGAGTTGATGTGGACCATGTCAACATCGGGGTCCTTCAGCAACTCGGCGAAGTCCGTGTACCGTTTCTCCACGCCCCACTTGTCGCCCACTTCGTTGAGCTTGTCCGGGTTGCGCTGGCAGATGGCTGCCATTTCCGCATACGGGTGGCGCTGGTAGATGGGGATAAACTCGGCGCCGAAGCCGAGGCCGACAATCGCGACTCTGACCTTGCTCGTCATTGCGCAGCCTCCTGACGTGCGCAGGCAAGACCCGACGGGTTTCTAAAAACCCGTCGGGTCTACGCGCGCGTAGTAACGACGGAATCGAAGACCCGCGCCGACTTCCAGTTGCCCTCGTACTCGGCGACGAACTGGTCGTGCAGCGGGTGCTCATGGTAATAGTCGTGGGCCGCCTTGTCCTCGTACACCACGTGCAGCCCGACGTCCCAATCGCGGTCATTGACCGGGCGCGTGTGATCCGCGGCAATCTCCCCGGCCCAGAAGTGCAGGATGCCGGGGTGGATGGACAAATACTTCCAACATCCGTCGATGAGCGCCTGCCGCGCCGCGGGCGAGTTATCTTTGAGTGCCCAGAAGACGTTGTGGATGATCACGCGTTGCGCTCCCGGTTAAGACCCGCCGGATTTCCAAAACCCGACGGGTCTGGCTCGCCCTATGCCATCAGCTTCTTGAGGAACGCCATGCCCTCGACGCCAAGCCCTTCCGGGTTGTCGAACAGCGGCCGCCACACCGCCGCAGCGCGGGCGATTTCCTTCACCTCGGTCGAGAACGACTCGATGACGAGCGCGCCGCCGTAGTTGATCTTCTTCAGCGCGGGGCCCACTTCGTCCCATGCGACATGCCCGCTGCCGGGGACGCCGCGGTCGTTCTCGTTCGCGTGGACGTGGAGCAGGCGACTGCCGGCCATTTCGATGGCTTTGCCGACATGCTTCTCTTCGATGTTCGCATGGAAGGTGTCGATCATCACGCCGCAAGCCGGGCTGCCGACCAGGTCGCACAACTCAAGCGCCTGCTCGGTCAGATTGATGAAGCTCGTCTCGAACCGGTTGAGCGGCTCGAGGGCCAGCTTCACGCCCTTGCTCTCGGCGTAATCGGCCGCGACGCGCAGGTTCTTCGCAGTGCGCGCAAGGTCTTCCCGGCGCATCTCCGGCGTCTGCTGCCACTGGCGGCCCACGGCGGAGTAGAGCGGCCCGGCGAGCACCTTGCCGCCGAACGCAGCCGTAGCGTCGATGCAGTGCTTGAGGTAGTCGATGCCGTTCTGCTGGACCTGCTCATCCGGGTGCGACGGGTCGCGGCTGGCGCCCATCACCGCGCAGACGCTCGCGGCAAGGCCGGCGCGCTGGAACGCTTCGCAGCCCGCGTCAAAGTCGACGTCGCCGATGCTCTCGATAGGAATCTCGAACAGGTCGAAGCCGAGTTTTTTCGCATGGTCGAGGAAATGCAAGTCCTTCGTCTGGAACGGCGAAGCAAAGACGAACGAGTTGATGCCGTACTGGATCATCATTGGCTCCTTTTTCGGCGAGACCTGACGGGTTCCGAAAACCCGTCAGGTCTGCGCTCGGCAACGCGCGCCTCAAGGCGTGATCTGCACCTTGATGGGGTTGTCCACTCGGTTCTTCAGGTCGACGATGGCCTGCGCGGCCTCGCTGAGCGGCCGGCTCTGCGACACCAGCGGCTCCAGGTTGAGCAGCCCTTCCGAGATCATCGCAATGGTCTGCGGCCAGACGCCCGGCGCCAGCCACGACGCGCGGATCTGCTTGTCGGCCTCGTGGAATGCGACCGCCGGGATATGGATAACGTCGTTCTTGTCCGGCCCGCCGAAGTGGACCAGGATCGCGCCGCCGGCGGTCACGTCGATGGCCTGCTCGAAGGCCGAGTTGGCCGCGGTCGGGTTGATCGCGCGGTCAACCATCTTGCCGTGGGTAACGTCCGCGATCGCGGCTTTCAGGTCCGCGGCATAGTACGGCGAGTTCGCGTCCTTGGTGTTGAAGATGAAGTCCGCGCCCCACTTCTTCGCTTCTTCGAGGCGATAGTCGCGCGTGCCCACCATGATGACCTTGCCCGCGCCGGTGCGCCTGGCAATCTGCGCCATCATGATGCCGATGGGGCCGGGACCGAAGATCGCGACCGACTGGCCGGGGACGATTTCGAGCTTGTTCATCGCGTATACGGCGCACGCGAGGGGTTCGATGAACGCGCCCTCGGCGTAGCTGACATTGTCGGCCAGCTTGAAAAGGCCGGTGTAGCGGGAGACGACGTATTCAGCGAACGCGCCATCTGCGTTGACGCCAGGCACGTACAGGTTGCTGCAGAGGTTGGTGCGGCCGGCCGCGCAGTTGTAGCAGGCGTTGCAGTGCTGCACGGGGTTGACGACCACGCGGTCGCCCGGCTTGAAGAGACCCATGCTCGCCGGGATCGCGCCGACTTCGACGACCTCGCCGGTGAATTCGTGGCCCAGGATGATGGGCATCTTGCCGGTCAGCATAGAGCCGAAGTAATACCCGACATCGGAGCCGCAGATGCCGCAGTTCTTGACGCGCACGAGGACCTCGCCCTCCCCGATGCGGGGGACGGGCACCTCGGCCATCTCGATCTTCTCAAACTCGGTGAGAACGGCTGCCTTCATCAGTTCTGCCATGATAGATTCTCCGTCACTGGGGAACGAGACCCGACGAGTTTCGGAAAACCCGTCGGATCTGACACGCGAATTACGCGCCGTACTTCTCGACGAGGTTGTCCATGTACTGCTTGGCCGGGCCGGTCGCTTCGAGCGCGCCTTCCCAGAAGCACAGGTCGATGGGCCACCAATCCTCATCGTAGCCCGCATCCTTGATCGCCTGCACGATGGCCGGGAAGTCGAGGATGCCCTTGCCGAACGGCGCATGGGTGGAAGTGTCGCCGTGGTGCAGCGTCTCGTCCGAGTCGATGAAGTGCACGTGCTTGATCCAGCCGGTCAGCATATGCGCAAACTGGACGACGCCGCCGGGCAGCGTCTCCTTCTCGCCTATCTGCCGCGCGCCCACCACCGCGCACATATGCGCGTGGCACGAGTCAAACAGCACGCCGAAGTTCTTGTGGCCGACCGCGTAGCACATGCGGACGACTTCGCTCGGCTTGTTGAACAGGAAGCCGGGCTCGAACTCCCAGATGAAGTCGATGCCATGCGCACCGCAGACCTTGGAGGCTTCGCGGAAAGCGTGCGCGGTGCGCCAGAAGCACGTCTCATAGTCCATGCCGCCCGGAATCTCGGTCGGCGGGACGATGGTGTCCGTGCGCATCTTCTTTGCGCCGAGCACCTCGCAGATCGCGACGTTGTGCAGGACCGTGTCGAGATAATCCGGGATGCTGGCAAGCATCGGCGGTACCTTGCCGAAATCGGCGGCGATGCCGGAAACGCCGAGGCCGTGATCGTCCAGGAGCTTCTTGACCTCGCGAACCTTGTTCAGATCCTTCGCGTCATCGGTGGAAAGGTGCGGCGCGAAAATGCCCAGCTCGACGCCGTCGAACTTGTAATCCTGGAGCCGCTTCGCAACCACATCGAGCGCGATGGGTTCATCCGCGTAACCGCCCCAGATGTACGCCCAGGTGCCGACCGAAATCTTCTTAGCCATCAAAGCCTCCTTGTTTTGGATGGATGAGGGTTAAGACCCGTCGGGTTTTCCGAAACCCGACGGGTCTGGCGCTACCCGTGATACGGCTTGATATACGGAATGTCGAGATTGATGTCCGGGCCGAAGAACTTGAAGATGATCAACTCCTCGGTTCCCGTGTTTTCCACCATGATCGGCTTGACTGCCACGTCGCCCGTGATCAACAGTTCATCCATGCCGAAGTTGAGCCCTTCGACCTCGTAGCCGCCGTAACGTCCCTTGCCGCGCCAGACGAGGACGTTATACACGCCTTTGTCAACGCTTTGGAACGTCTGCCCCGGCCTGACTACGAGCCGCTTGCCGCTGAACTTCGTGGTGTTGTAATAAATCCAGGTTTCCTCGCCGCCGTCCTGCTTCGTCTCTTCGACAAGGACGGGGGGCGTGTGGCGGTTCTCGTAGAAGTACGGGTCGCCGCTGATCTCCCAGTCGACCTGGTCGAGGATGGCCTGCTCGGCCTTCGTCGCGCGGTCTTCCGGCGTCACGTCCTTGAAGAGCAGTTCTTTCGAGATGATCTTGCCGGCGTTGAGCGCCTGGAGCATCGCGAAGACGTCTGAGTCCTCCTGCAGCTCGATGGTGAGCGCAGTGCCGGGCGCATGGAGCACGCCCGACGGCAGGTGGAACCCCTCGCCGCGCACGTTGAGATAGGCGCGCGAGTGCTGGAGGATCAGGTCATCCTTCCATTCGGTCAGGAAGGGCAGCAGCAGGTGCTGCTTGTTCTCGCGGACGATGTAGGGGTGCACGCCGAAGAAAGTCTCCGGGTGCGGGCCGAGGTCCACGTCCTCCGGGAAGTAGTACGCCTCTTCCTTCGGGTTGCGGCCCAGCTTGGCCGCGTCTGCCTTGCGCTGGTGGATGTGGAAGGGGATGCGCGCGCCGAAATCGTAAATCTTGGCGAGACGGCCCAGCCCCTTGTGGGTCTTCGCATACTCCGCGCCCATGATCAGATCCGGCGCGGCCTCGACGGCCTCTTGCAGGGTGATGTCGTGTCCGTCAATAACGAGGTGGCTCAGCCCCTCATCCGGCGGACCAACGCGGTTATCGGCCTTCGTGGTCGAGCCGATCCAGCGTTCGGTGATCCACCCGCGTTCACCGACGTTGTACTCTTCCTCGCTCAGGCCGAGGCGCTTGCCGGGGGGCAGGAAATCGCGCGCTACCCAGGCCGGATTCATGCGCAAAATGCCGCAGCCCTTCTCGAGGGCTTCTTTCACGACCGCACGCGTGTCACTCATGCTTCTTCCTTTCAGTTGCGCGATCACAAGGTAGAAACCAGGTTTCTGCCAAAAACCTGGTTTCTGGGGTTTACTGTGTCAGGCGCCCAACTCGCCGAAACGGGCCGCGATGGCAAGCGCCGGATCCACCGGCACGTTTGCGTGCGGCGTGCCCTTAGGTGTGGCAACAGTCGGCGTCGGCCGGGGCTTGCGGAGTTCGCCGCTTGCCGTATGGAACTGCGGCAGCCACTGCGCCTCGGCCTCCAGCATCTCCGTCGCCATCTCGCGGATTTCCTTGAGCGTCAGGCTGCTTGCCGCGGTGAGCGGATCCATCGCGCACGCCTGCGCGACCTTCTCCGGGTCGCCCGTGATGCCCGCTTCGACCGCGAGCCGCTGCACGTTGATGTTGGTCATGTTGAGCGCGGCGCACTGCGAGGGCAAGTCGCCCACGATGGTCTGGTGGATGCCGGTGCGATCCACGAAGAGCGGGCCTTCGGCGCAGCAGTCAGCCGGCAGGTTGGTGATCATGCCGCGGTTAATGACGTTGCCGTTCAGACGGAAGGTGGTGCCGCATTCGAGCGCTTCGATGATGTACGAACCGTACTCCACGGAGCGGCGCGGCAGGGTGGTTGGCTGGTTCTCAAGGATGTCCTGGCCCTCGTACTTGCCGGCGACATACTTGCACCAGTTGTAGTAGGCTCCCGTCTCGCCGCCGAAGCCCGGCTCGTCGCAGTAGAGGTCGAGTGCCTTCTGGTTCTTGCGGAACCACGGCACATATTCCGAAAGATGGCCGGTCGACTCCGTCATAAAGTATCCAAAATGGCGGAAGACTTCGCCGCGCACCTTTTCGTTGATGTAGTACTCGGGCTGCTCGAACCGCTCGCGCAGCTTCGGGTACAGATCGACGCCGTTGTGCTCCAGCTTAAGGAACCAGCCCATGTGGTTGATGCCCGCGCAGAGGTAGTCGATCTGCTCCTTCGGCACGTCCACATAGCCCGAAATGAGGTCGAGCGTCGTCTGCACGCCGTGGCACAGGCCGACGAACTTGACGCCCGTCGTGCCGAGCGTCCAGCAGATGGTCGCCATCGGGTTCACGTAATTGAGCACATACGCGTCCGGCGCGACTTCCTTGATGTCCTGCGCCATGCCGAGCACGGTGGGGACGGAGCGCAGCGTGCGGAAAATGCCGCCGGGGCCGAGCGTGTCGCCGATGCACTGGTCGACGCCGTACTTGTAGGGGATCTTGTAGTCCGCCTCGAAGCCCTGCATCCCGCCGACCTGGAACGTGGCGATGACGTAATCCGCGCCGTCCAGCGCCGCGCGGCGATCCGTCGTCTTCCAGACCTTCGCGGGCAGTTTGTTGTCCGCGATCACGCGCTTTGCGAATGCCTCGACCTGCGACGTGCGGTTGGTCGAGGGAGCCATGAGGGCAAATTCCGTGCCTTCGAGTCCGGGCGCGCCGAGGATGTCGAGCATCAGCGTCTGGCAGAACACGATGCTCCCCGCGCCGATAATCGCAACCTTTGCCATTGTTGAGTTACCTCCGTTGGTAGATGCCTGCGGAACCATGAAGAATCAAAGAACCGAAGTTTCACGAAGCGTTCTAAGAAGACTCAGTGTGACCTCGTTCCTTTGATCCTTAGTGGTTAGATGCGCTCTCCGCTTGTAGGATTGAAGAAGTGTAAGCGTTCGGGTTGCAGGTTAAAGCGGACCGATTCCCCCCGCTTCACCTGCGACATGCCGCTGACCGTGCTGACCACCGTTTGCCCACCCACCTTGATGTGCAGCAGGGTTTCGACGCCGAGCGGCTCGACCAGGATCACGTCGCCCGCAAAGAGACCGCTGCTCGCCAGGCGCACATCCTCCGGGCGGACGCCCATGATGAACTTCTCCGGCAGGCAGTCGCCATTGGGGCAGACGTCTGTAACGGGCAGGTGGATATCGCTTTCATCGAGGGTGAGCTTGTTGTCGGCCTGCGCGGCCTTCAACAGGTTGATCTTGGGCGAGCCGACAAGCTGCGCCACATAGGTTGTCGCGGGCGTATCGTAAATATCCGTCGGCGTGCCGATCTGCACGATATGGCCGTGGTTGAGCACAGCGATGCGCTCGGCCATCGTTAGCGCCTCGATCTGGTCGTGCGTCACGAACAACGTCGTCGATCCCTGCGTCTTTTGCAGGTGGCTCAACTCGACGCGCAGCGCCTCGCGCAGCTTGGCGTCCAGGTTGGACAACGGCTCATCCATCAGGTAGATGCGCGGGGAACGGACGATCGCGCGGCCGATGGACACGCGCTGCATCTCGCCGCCAGAGAGCTTGGCCGTCTTGCGCGTCAGCAGGTGCGTGATGCGCAGCACCGCGGCCGTCTCTTCCACACGCTTCTTAATGTCCGGTTCGGGCGTCCGACGCATGGGCGAGCGCAGGGGGAACGCGAGGTTGTCGTAGACAGTCATGTTCGGATACAGCGAGTACTGCTGGAACACAAATGCGACGTCGCGGTCGGCCGGCGCCAGAGCCGTGACATCTTCGTTGTCGAACACGACTTTGCCCGTGTCCGGCTTCTCCAGCCCGGCGATCATACGCAGCGTGGTCGTCTTGCCTGCGCCCGTGGGGCCGAGCAGGACGAAGAACTCGCCATCGCGCACGTCGAAAGAAACGTTGTTCAGCGCGGTCACGCCGCCGAATCGTTTGGTGACGTTCTGAAGGGCGACCTGGCTCATGCCAGCACCTCCACAGGCAAGGGCGCGGCTGCGCCAAGCGGCAGCGGAATCGCGGCCTCGGTCTTCGGGTCAAAGAAGCGGATCATTTGCGGGTCAATGTTGAAGCGCACGGGCGCATTGATGGGGTTCGTGATGTCGCGGCTTGCGCGCAGGTGCTGGATGTCTGACGTGACGGAGTCATGCCCATTGAGGTTGACGTGCAGCACGTTATAGGCGCCGTGCAGGTCCACCGCATAAGTCGTCGCATTGATCGGCCCATCGCCGCCCACGCGCGCCGCTTCCGGGCGAAAGCCGACGATTACATCTTCGCCGGACAGTTTCTCGGCCAGCACCGGTTTCCAGGCTTCCGGCACGGGCAGCTTATTGTCGCCGGGAAGATAGGCGACGCCGTCGCGGTACTTGCCCTTGATCAGGTTCATGCCGGGCGAGCCGATGAAGTTTGCGACGAACAGGTTGGCCGGGTTATGGTACACCTCGGCAGGCGTGCCGATCTGTTGCACCACGGCCGCGGACATGACGACGATGCGGTCGCCCATCGCCATCGCCTCGACCTGGTCGTGCGTGACGTACACGGTCGTGGCCCGCTCTGCCAGGTGCACGCGCTTGATCTCGGCGCGCATTGCCTCGCGAAACTCCGCATCCAGCGCGCCGAGTGGCTCATCCATGAGGAAGCAGGCCGGCTTGCGCACGAGCGCGCGGGCGAGCGCCACGCGTTGCTTGTCGCCGCCGGAAAGGCCGCCCGGCTTCTGCTTGAGCAGGTGGCGGATGCGCAGCATGTTGACGACTTCGTCCAGGCGCTTGTGAATCTGGTCTCGCGGCATGCCCTGCGATTCGAGCGGAAACTCGATGTTCTGCCGCACGCTCATCTGCGGGTAGAGCGCAAAGAACTGGAAGACAAACGCAATATCGCGCTGCGACGCGGTGAGCCACGTCACGTCCTTCCCGTCAATGTAGATGCGCCCTTCGGTCACGGCTTCGAGGCCGGAGATCATGCGCAGGGTTGTGGTTTTGCCGCAGCCCGACGGGCCCAGCAGCGCGACGAACTCGCCGCTGTTGATCGTGAGGTCCATCGGCTTGACGGCCCACGCCTCGCCGAATTTTTTCGCCACCTGTTTCAGTTGGATCTCAGCCATATGAACTCCTATACCCGCTGCGAATTCGCCCCAATTCGTCTAATTCGCAGCGGCTATCGTTACTGACGAATCGCGCCGAAGGTGACGCCGCGGAGCAGGTATTTCCGCAGCGCAAACGTGACGACGACCACCGGGATCAGGAACAGAAGCGAGCCTGCCGCGATGGAACCCCACTCAATGCCACCCACGCCCTGGATCGTGGCGATGCTGGGCGGCGCGGTGCGCGCGCGCGCGCTGGTGAGCATCAGCGCGAACGCGAACTCGTTCCAGGCGAAGATCAGGCAGAAGACGGCCGTGGCCGCGATGCCGGTGACGCTCTGCGGCAGTACGATCTTCCAGAACGCCTGCAGGCGGCTGTAGCCGTCGACCAGCGCGGCCTCTTCGTATTCCTTCGGGATTTCGTCAATAAACCCCTTAAGCAGCCAGACCGAGAATGACAGGTTGAACGCGGTGTACAACATGATCATGCCGATGTGCGTGTCGTACATGCCGAGCGCGCGATACATCAGGAAGATCGGGATCGTCACCACGACCGCCGGCAACATGCGCGTGCTTAGGATGAAGAACAGCCAGTCGCCTTTGCCGGGAATATCGTAACGACTGAACGCATAGGCGGAGAGCAAGCCGAGCGACACGGCCAGGAAGGTCGAAACGAGCGAAATAATCAGCGAATTCTGGAGCTGCCCGACGAACTTGCTCGGCCCCAGGATCTTCATGCCGCGGACGAGCGCCTGCTGATCCCAGAAGGACAGGTCGTCACGCTGCTTCTGCTGCTCCAGCGCGCGGGCGGAGAGCTGCGTGCGATTGGTGAACAGGCCGATGAAGCCGTCTAACGAGGGCTGGAAAATCGCTTTTGGCGGCACGGCAGTCGCATCGGGGCGTGACTTGATGGCGGTCATGCCCATCCAGATGACCGGAATGAGCATAATGAACGCGACCAGGATCGCCAGGATGATGCGGACGGTGAGGCTCATCTTCGCGGCCGGCGTGACCTGATCCACCCGGGTCGACTCGACCACCGGGTAACCGGGTCCCGTCTCCGCGAAGCCGCCCTTGCGCGATGGAGCTGTGGTAGCGGCCATCTTATGCCTCCTTCATCCTGTTGAGATACCAGATGTACACGTTGCTCACGCCGATGATGACTACCAGCATGATATAGGCCAGCGCGCTCGCCATGCCGGTGCGCGCCTGCCCCAGGAACACCATGCGATATAGCGTAATGGACACGGTTTCCGTGGAGTTGCCGGGGCCGCCGCCGGTCAGGCCCATCACCAGGTCAAACGCCTTGAGTGCCTCGATGGTGCGAAACAGCACCGCCAGCAGCAGCAGCGGCGCGACCGAAGGCAGGGTGATGCGGAAGAAGGTGCGCCAGCGCCCCGCGCGGTCGACCGCAGCCGCTTCGTAAATGTAGTCGGGGATCGCGCGCAGGCCGGACAGGCAGAGCAGCATCACAAACGGCGCCCACATCCAGACGTCCACGATCACGACGGAAATCAGCGCGTGGTCCTTAAGCATGATGGGCGCGCCCGAGGGGTCCCAGAAATGGGTCAGGTAGTTCCAGATGCCGTAAAGCGGGTTGAAGATCAGCTTCCAGAAGAGGCCCACCACAACGGGCGAGAGCATCATCGGAATCAGAATCAGGGTGGTCAGCAGGCCGCTGCCCTTGAATTTAGCGTGCAGCAACAGCGCGAGGCCGAAGCCGATCAGCGCCTGAAACAGCACGGACAGCAGGGCGTACTTGCCCGTGACCGCAAAGCTCGCCCAGACCTTCGGATCGCTCAACAGGGTCCCGAAGTTGGCCGTCCCAACCCACACCGGCGCGGCTTTGCCGCTGTGCGAGTAGGTGGTGAAGCTGAGGAACAGGCTGTAAAACAGCGGGAAGATGTTCCACAGGATCAGCAGCACCAGGGTCGGCAAAATGAACAGCCGCTGGATTGTTGCGTCACCGATCTGGCGGCGGCTGGTGGGCGCCGCTCTCCTGGATGCCATTGCGGCACTCGTAGTCTGGTCCATGGACAAGCCTCTTTGCGCAGTCTTCCGTGATGCGGGGCGGCCAAATCGCCGCCCCGCATATTAAAGCGTTCAGGGCTAAGCCCGGCCTGCGGGAACAGACCGGGCCGCCGGGGCCGTTAGCGCCGCGGTCTCGCTGCGGCGTCGAGTGCCGCGACTACTTAAGGTAGCCGTACTGCTTGAAGATCTTCTCGTGCTCGGCCGCGATGGTGTCGAGGGCTTCCTGCGCGGTGCCGGTGCCTTCAACCACGTAGCCGCTCAGCGCGGCCTGGGCCGACGGGAGCAGTTCGCCGTACTGCGGGATGTTGTAGAAGTCCTTGACAAAGCCCATCGTCTCGGCGAACGCCTTGTTGTAGGGCGTGCCTTCGAGGAAGGCTTCGGACTCCAGCGCCTTCTTGTTGCAGGTGTAGCCGCCGACCTCGGCCCACTTCATCTGGACTGCATCGCTGGCGAACCACTTGATGAACTCGAAGGCCGCGGCCTGCCGCTTCTCGTCGATGTACGCGTTAATGCTCGTGCCCTGGCCGCCGAGGGAAGCCGCCTGCTGGCCGTAGGGGCCGGGCGGGTTGGAGAAGAAGCCGACCTTGTCGAAGTAATCCGGGTTCGTGCCCTCGTTGGCGAGCGCGGGCAGGAACGCGAAGTAGTTCATCGCGAAGGTGGCCTGGCCGGCGATGAAGTAGTTGTTCATCTCCGGGAAGAAGGAGTTGGTGTTGCCGGGCGGGCCGCTGTCATACAGCCGCTTGTACGCCTCGAGCGCCTCAACGCATTCCTTCTTGTTCAGCACGCCCTCGACCTTGTAGTCCTTGCTCCAGTCGCAGCCATAGGTGAAGAGCGCGTTCTGGAAGCCCATCGTGATGGCGTCGTAATCCTTCTGGGTGTAGACGGCCGCGCCGTACATCGGCGGATTCGCATCCGGCCGGTGGAAGAACTCAGCCATGTCGACGAACTCGTTGTAGTCCTTGGGCGGGACCGAATAGTCGTAGCCGTACTTGGCCTTGAATGCGGCCTTCTCGTCGGGGTTGTCGACGATGTCGGTGCGATAGGCCCAGCCGTTGGCATCGCCTTCGGTCGGGTACGCGTAGTACTTGCCCGAACCGGCCGGATACTCGCCGTAGTACTTCAGCGTCGCTTCCGTGACGGTGTCCGTCAGGTTATTGTCCGCAAGGAAGCCGGTCATATCGACGTAGTGGCCGTTGGTCACCGCGTCGCCGATCCACTGCGAGTCACCGACGACCATGTCGAAGCCGGTGCCGCGCGCGGCCCATTCGGCCGAAACCTTGTTGAAGTAGCTGCCCCAGGGTTCCTGCACGACGTTGACCTTGACGCCGGTCTGTTCCTCAAAGAGGTTGCCGATTTCCTGGAGGTAGTTCGCTGGGTCCCACTGGGCCCACCAGATCGTCAGCTCGTCGATGCCTTCGAGCTTGGTCTTGTCGACCTCGGGCATCTCCATGCTGACCTCGGCGCCACCGGACGTAGCGGTCCCACCGGACGCGCCCTCAGCCGGCTGCTGGCCTTCCTTGAGGTAGCCGTACTGCATCAGGATCTTGCTGTGCTCGGCCGCGATGGTGTCGAGGGCTTCCTGCGCGGTGCCGGTGCCTTCAACCACGTAGCCGCTCAGCGCGGCCTGGGCCGACGGGAGCAGTTCGCCGTACTGCGGGATGTTGTAGAAGTCCTTGACAAAGCCCATCGTCTCGGCGAACGCCTTGTTGTAGGGCGTGCCTTCGAGGAAGGCTTCGGACTCCAGCGCCTTCTTGTTGCAGGTGTAGCCGCCGACCTCGGCCCACTTCATCTGGACTGCATCGCTGGCGAACCACTTGATGAACTCGAAGGCCGCGGCCTGCCGCTTCTCGTCGATGTACGCGTTAATGCTCGTGCCCTGGCCGCCGAGGGAAGCCGCCTGCTGGCCGTAGGGGCCGGGCGGGTTGGAGAAGAAGCCGACCTTGTCGAAGTAATCCGGGTTCGTGCCCTCGTTGGCGAGCGCGGGCAGGAACGCGAAGTAGTTCATCGCGAAGGTGGCCTGGCCGGCGATGAAGTAGTTGTTCATCTCCGGGAAGAAGGAGTTGGTGTTGCCGGGCGGGCCGCTGTCATACAGCCGCTTGTACGCCTCGAGCGCCTCAACGCATTCCTTCTTGTTCAGCACGCCCTCGACCTTGTAGTCCTTGCTCCAGTCGCAGCCATAGGTGAAGAGCGCGTTCTGGAAGCCCATCGTGATGGCGTCGTAATCCTTCTGGGTGTAGACGGCCGCGCCGTACATCGGCGGATTCGCATCCGGCCGGTGGAAGAACTCAGCCATGTCGACGAACTCGTTGTAGTCCTTGGGCGGGACCGAATAGTCGTAGCCGTACTTGGCCTTGAATGCGGCCTTCTCGTCGGGGTTGTCGACGATGTCGGTGCGATAGGCCCAGCCGTTGGCATCGCCTTCGGTCGGGTACGCGTAGTACTTGCCCGAACCGGCCGGATACTCGCCGTAGTACTTCAGCGTCGCCTCGGTCACGGTCTTATCGATGCCGTTCGAGACGAGGAAGTCGGTCATGTCGACGTAGTGGCCGTTGGTGACGGCATCGCCGATCCACTGCGAGTCACCGACGACCATGTCAAAGCCGGTGCCGCGCGCGGCCCATTCGGCCGAAACCTTGTTGAAATAGCTGCCCCAGGGTTCCTGCACGACGGTGACCTTGATGCCGGTCTCCGCTTCGTACATATTGCCGATTTCCTGGAGGTAGTTCGCCGGATCCCACTGGGCCCACCAGATCGTCAATTCCTTGACGTCGCCCGCGGGGGCAGGCGCGGCGGCCTCTGTCGGCGCACCCGCGGACGCCTCAGTGGGCGCCGCGGCCGGGGCTTCGGTCGGCGCCGCAGCGGGCGCCTCAGTCGGCGCAGGCGCCTGCGTCGGTTGCGCGCCGCCACAAGAGATGAGCGTGAGCGCGACCATCAGCAGCGCAATGACGGTGTAGAGCTTCCGTGATCCGAAGATCGATGACATGCCTTCCCTCCTCATTGGGGTATGAACATTGTGAGAAACTGAGCGCAAGTTGCAACCCCAGTGCTCGTTTGGCTGAGATCACCCCCTTTCGGTTGATGTCGCGAGAGAGTCGCGATACTTCATGAAATCGCCGGCCGGACTGACGCCCGCGGCCACCGCTGGCACGCTGGTGGGCGCGGGGAGCGTCAGCGCAAGTTGGCTGGACTGGATTACCGTGGCAATGCCGCCCATGACGCAAGCGTCAAAGCGGTGTTGCGCAATCGCGACCTGGGCGGCCCGGCGGTTCCAACGCAGCGCGCGGCGGCCGAGTTCGCCCTCGATCACGGGCAGCAGGAACTCACCGGCCAGGCTGAGCGAACCGCCCAGCACGACAAGCTCCGGGTTCAACGCATTCACAAGGGACGCGATCCCCGCGCCGAGCGCGTGGCCCACGTCCTCCAGCGCGGCGAGCGCGACCGCGTCGCCCGCCTGCGCCGCATCGACGATCCGCGGCACCGTCTGCGCGCGGGGGCGGGGATCACCCGCCGCAGCGCGCACGGCCCACGCCAGCAGGCTCGACTGCCCGCCGGCGACGCGCTGCGCCACGTCGGCGAACAGCGCGCGTTCGCTGACATAGGTCTCCCAGCAGCCCGTGCTGCCGCAGCCGCAGATGCGCTCGTGGCTGTTAGAATCATGGGCGCCCGCTTCAAGCTGCATATGGCCGAACTCGCCGGCAAAGCCCGAGACGCCCCGGTAAATCTGCCCGTCGCGAACGATGCCGCCGCCGAGGCCGACGCTGGCGCTGATGTACAGCACGTCGCGGTGGTCTCGCGCGGCGCCGTACTGCGCCTCCGCTAGCGCGGCGAAGTTCGCTTCGTTGTCCAGAAAGATCGGCAGGTCGAACGCATCGCGGAGAATCGTGCCGAGCGGCACATCCTGCCAGTTTAGGTTCGGCGCAAAGAGGACATTGCCCCGCTCCAACTCAACCAACCCGGGCACGCCCACGGAAATGCCGAGCACGCGGCGCGTGGCCGTGAGGCCGTGCGAGATCGCGGTTCGCAAAAGGGCCAGCAAGCGTTCGATGATCGCTTCCTGGCCCTGAAGATGTCGGGTGCGTTCGGCCTGCCGCCAGATGACTTCCGACGTGAAGTTCGCGACGGCGACGGAGATGAAGTCGACACCCACTTCCGCGGCGATGGCGCAGCCGGCAGCGGGGTTCAGCTCCAACATAACCGCTGGGCGACCCGTGCGCGCGCTCAAGCCCGCCGCATAGGGATGCCCGGTCTCCTGAACGTACTCCTGCGCCATCAACTCGCTCACCAGGCTCGAAACGGTCGTCTTGTTCAGCCCCGTAATCTCCGCAAGCTGCGCGCGATAGATCGGCGCGCGTTCACGCAGATAGTGCATGACGACAGCCAGATTGAGTTGTCGCAGGAGCGACGGATCCCCCGTCTGATACCTTGCCGATTGTGGCATCTTCGCCCGCCAGAAGAAGATGGATGGAGAGCGCCGACTGGCAGCAGGGTTTGTTTGTTGGAGCAACCAACTAAAACCTTTTTCGTTTATACAACGGTTTGAAACCGGTGTCAAGTGCCAATCAGGCCAGATCATCCACTCTTTCAATTCCTTAAGGGACGCGTAACAGCAATTGACGCCGAATCAGCTAGGCCCAAAACATCTCGCCGGCTGGCTCGAAGATCAGCGTTTCCTTGAGTGCTGCGATGCCCTTCGCCAGCCCCTCCTCGTTGGACATCATCCCATCCTCGTGCTCGATGGAGATAACATAGTCGTAGCCGATCATGCGCAGCGCGCTGACGATGTCCTTCCAAACCTTCGCATCGTGGCCGTAGCCGATGGAGCGGAAGGTCCACGAGCGGTCGGGGATTTGCGTGTAGGGCTTGTTGTCGTTGCAGCCGTTCACCGCCACGTTATACGGGTCAACGTAGACGTCCTTGCCGTGCATGTGGAAAATGGCGCTGCCGCCCGGCGCAAAGCCGAGCTTGCGAATGGCGGCGACCGGGTCGACGCCGTTCCAGAAGAGGTGGCTGGGATCGAAGTTCGCGCCGATGACCGATCCGACGGCCTCGCGGAGACGCAGCAGCGTGCCAACGTTGTAAACCAGCATGCCGGGGTGCATTTCCAGCGCAACTTTGATGCCGTGCTCCACGCCGAAGGGCGCGGCCTGCTGCCAGTACGGGATCGCCACGTCGTTCCACTGGTAGTTGAGCGCGGTCGTGAATTCGGGCGGCCACGGGCAGGTGATCCAGTTGATCGTCTTGTCCGCGGGCGACCCGCCGGGGCAGCCGGAGAAGGTGTTGACGACCGGGATCTTCAGCAGCGCGGCTAGTCGCACGGCCTTGCGAAAATCCTCGTCCGCCTTACGGGCAATATCTTTGTCGGGATGCAGCGGATTATCGTGGACGCTGAGCGAGCTGATGATCAGCCCGCGCCGCGCCACCGCGTCGAGGTACTTCTGTCGCGCGGTCGCGCTTTCGAGCAGGTCGTCGGTAGGGCAGTGTGGATGGCCGGGCAGGCCGCCCGCGCCGATCTCGACCGCGCCGAGGCCGAGGCCGGCCGCGCGATCCAACGCGTCCTCAAAGGAGAGGTTGGCCCAGAGGGCAGTGAAAACACCGATGCGCATGAAGACCTCCTTGTAAGCATGCTGAGCCGAAGCTCAATGTTGACGCGCGCAGGTGAACGCGGGATGAACGGCAGGTAAGCGTTCGGTATGAAAACGCGTTTTGCCACACACAGAGGGCGCAGAGAACTCAGAGAGGCGCTCTGCGCCCTCTGTGTCCTCTGTGGCAAAGCTTCTTACCGGCGTTAAGAATGCCGGTAGACGTCCCACCCCATGTACGTCTCGAACGCCTCTTGCAGCGCGTCCGCGCATAGTGATGGGTTCATGGCCGCGTGGTGCTCCCAGCCGCCCTTGCAGATGTGCCGCAGCAGGCGTTGCAGGTCAGGCACTTCGACCACCGCGCGGCTGCCGAACGTGTCGAGCGGGTCGTCCGTGATGCGCCCCTCGCCCACGTAGGTCTTGATCTTGCCGTTGCGGTCGTCCGTGGTGATGCGCGCATAGGTCAGCGGGTTTGGCGCGGCCGTGGCCGAGACCGTGCCGTAGGTGTTGTCCTGGCCGAGCACGGTGGCGAGGATTTCGCCGTAGCTCATCTGCGGCTTGTCCGCAAAGAATGCCTTCGCCCAGTTGCCGCAGTGGAACAGCACGCACTTATCCGGCTCCATGGCATAGTTGTTGTTCCAATCCACCAGCGCCGACGGCTTGCCTGACACCAACTGAAGCGCGTACATGGAGATGACGCCTGTGATGTCGACCTCGCAGCCTGACGGCATCAGCTTATTCGAGTACATCGACATGAGGGTGCACGCGTTGATGCCGTAGTTGCGCTGGATGGAGGTCCAGCACTGGATCGCAGTCGCGTCGACTTCGTTGAACGCGATCCAGTCGTCGAGCGCCACGCCCATCTTCGCCATACGGACGAGCGCGTCGTTGGGCGTCTCGCGGACGTGGATATAGTCGCAAATCTCGTCCAGCTTGGCGCGCACCTTGTTATCGTCCGCGGTGAGCTTTTGCGCCGCGCCGAAGATCTCGGACAGGTCGACCGTCGTCACCGTGATGCCTGACGCCTGCAACAGCTTCTCCGAAAAGCGCACGGTGTTGAAGATGGCCGGCCGCGCGCCCACCGCGCCGATGCGCATCTTCTTCAGCCCGCGCACCACGCGGCACACGCCGAGCCACTTGTCGAGGTCGGCCCCGAAGCGCGGGTCGGACGGGAGGATGGTGTGCCACTCGGTGACGCTGAACGGGATGCCGTACTGATACAGGTTCGCGGTGAGCGATATTTTACCGCAGAACGCGTCCCCGCGCCGCGCCACGTCGAGCTTCGCCGGGTCGTCCGGGTACGCCTGCACCAGCACCGGCACGTTCAGCTCGGCCAGCTTGAGCAGGTCCGCGATGGCGCGCTCCGGCGCGAAGACCGGCAGCACAATCAGCACGCCGTCGATCAGGTCGCGCTGCGCGCGGAAGTGCGCGGCCCACAGCTTCGCGTCCTCCCACGTCTCCACCGCGCCCATGTTGCTGGCCGTTTCGTCCGGGATGATGACGGTGACGCCTTTCGATTCGAGCAGGCTGATAAACTCACGACGGGCTTTCAGCACAGGTTCCGCGGGGAAGAAGTCCCGCGTGCCGACAATCATGGCGAGAGTGAGTTTCTTCATGTTGGGGGTAACTCCGTTAACCTGAGCGCGTGTTGGCGGTATTGGAGGGGGAAAGGCGAAAGCGGGGGAAATGGACGAAAGTCGAAAAGTGAAAAGACGAAATCCGCGCCCCGCGCGACTGTCCGCCACCGGAAAGCCGCGGGACTTTCGCTGCTTTCGCCTTTCGACTTTCGCCCATTTCCCCCGCTTTCGCCTTTCTCCTTCCAAAACCGCCAAACCAACAATTCACCAACCAACGCGTTGCCTTCTACAACGCGTCCTGCATCCGCCGCAGCTTCACGACGGTGCTGTTCTCGTCCAGCGCGACATCGTCCCAGGTGATAGTCGCGCCCTTCGCCACCGAGCGGACAACCTTCGCTCCCGGAGCAAGGCCGACCGGCAGGCTGCGCAGTTGCAGCGCGGTTTCCATGCGATCCATCGTGCCGTGGAACGTGTAGCCGCCGAACTGGTCGAGCGTATCGCCGGGCCGCAAATCGCGCTTCGCGACCGTCATCACGTCCGCGACCGGCCGGTCCTGAGGCACGAGCCACGTTTCCCCATACAGACAGGCGCGCGCCACTGAGATTGGCGCTTCCAGGAACCACAGATGGTAAGGCCTGAAGAAGGTGAAGTACTTGCCGCCGCGATGCTTATCGCCGCGCACCTTGAGATAGCGGAGGTCGGCCGCGATGCGGGGATCATTGCAGCGTGTGGTGATGAACACGCCGCCGGACATGCTCGTCCCCTGCGCAAAGTCGACCACACCGGGGAAGGGCGTAATGCCGCCATCCTCCTGCAACGCGAACAGGTCCGATACTGTTTCCAGCGTCACCTCAGGCCCGACCATGCCCCGCTGCATGGGGAGGCAACCCGTCGCGTTCGCGGCGCACGTCATCTCGAACATCGTCTTGGTGCCATCGACATAAGATGCGACGGTGAACGGGTCCTTGTCCGACTTCCGCGCGGACTCCGCCACGGTGTCGGGCGTCGCAGTCGTGTTCATCGGGTTGTTCTTGCCCTTGCCAATGACGATTGGCTCGAAGCCGAGCGTGGTTACGAAGTCGTACAACTCCGCGAGGCAGCCCGGCTCGTCGCCCGACGACACGGTGTACATGACGCCCGCTCGGTCGGCTAACCGCTTGAGAATGCGACCTACGGTCACGTCGGCCTCGATGTTGACCATCACGACATCCTTGCCGTTTTTGATGCAGGCCAGGGCCGTCTCTGCGCCGATTGCGGGGGAAGGGGTCACGTCCGCGACGATGTCAACCGCGTCGAGCTGCGCCGCGAGGCGGTAGTCGCCCGTGATAACGCGCTTGCCCGCCGTAAGCGCATCTGCCGCCGCGCCAACCGCGTGCGTTTCGACAATCTCGCTCGCCGGCACGCCCGTCGCTGTTAGCGCCGCGCACGCCATCGCAGTGTCCTCGTCCGCCAGCACGTCCACCGTCATGTTCGGCACGTGGCTGACCGCCTTAACAAACCCGCTGCCGATCCACCCCGCGCCGCTCACACCCACGCGGATGGGCCGTTCGAGTCTCAACAACTTCTCGCGCATCGTTACCTCAACTACGCGTTACACGCCCTTCGCTGCCACAGCATCCTTTGCTGCGGCGACGATGTCCTCGGCGGTCATGCCGTGCGCCCGCATCAGTTCCGGCACCGACCCGCTGCCGGGGTAGCCGGCCTGCACGCCAATGAAGCGCATCGGGACGGGATGCGTCTCCGTGACGATGCGCGCGATGTTGACGCCCATACCGCCGGTGACGAACTGCTCCTCCGCCGTGACAATCGCGCCGGTCTCTCTCGCCGCCGCTTCGATGGCCGCGCGGTCTAATGGCTTGACCGTGTGCATGTCGAGCACGCGCGTCGAGATGCCCTCGTTCGCGAGCATCGCGGCCGCGTCCATCGCCACGCCTACCATCAGCCCGCACGCGATCAGCGTCACATCCGCCCCGTCGCGCAGCATGTTCGCCCTGCCCAGCTCGAACGGGCAGCCGTTCTCATAAACAAGCGGCATGGCCTCGCGGCTGGAGCGCACGTAAGCGGGGCCGTTGTAGTTGACCGCAGCCGCCATTGCGGCCATCATCGACGGCGCGTCGCATGGCACGACGACGGCCATCTGCGGGAAGGAGCAGGCGAGCGCGAAATCTTCCAGACTCATGGCAGTCGGACCTTCAGGGCCGGGCGTGATGCCCGAATGGCTGCCGACGAACTTCACGTTTAGGCCGGCCTGGCTCACCAGCAGCCGAATCTGGTCGTGCGCGTTGCTGAACAGGAACGACGACAGGCTCGCGCAAATGGGGATGTAGCCGCAGGAGGCCAGCCCCGCGGCCACGCCCACCATGTTGGCCTCCGCAATGCCGACGTTGATGTGCCGGTCGGGGTAGACCTTCTTCACGTCATGCGCGCCGGTGGAGGAGCCGAGGTCGCCGTCAAGCACGACGACCTTCTCGTTTGCGGTTGCTGCGGTCAGCATCGCTCTGCCCGCGGCGTTGCGAATCTGTTCGCCGGGTTTGAGCCCCGCGCGTTCGCCCATTCTTAGAGGCATCGGATTTCCTCCCGCGCGAGGCGATCCTGCTCGGGGGTCAGGTTGCGCCCGTGCATCCCGTAGTCCTTCTCGACGAAGGAGACGCCTTTGCCCTTGACCGTGTGGGCGATCAGGATGGACGGCTGCCCTTCCACCCCGCGCATGGCCTTCATGTTGGCGATGAGCGCCTCCATATCGTGCCCGTCGCACTCGAACACGCGCCACCCGAACGCCTCCCACTTGGCGGCAAAGGGCGCGAAGGACATCTCGCGCTCGATGGGGCCGGTCTGTTGATACTTGTTGTGGTCGACGATCGCGTGCAGCCGGTCGGCCTTCCAGTGCGCGCCCGCCATCGCGGCCTCCCAGACTTGCCCCTCCTGGCACTCGCCGTCGCCGAGCAGGACGAACGTGTGATAATTGAGCTTGCTCAATCGCGCGCCCACCTGCGTCCCCAGCCCAAACGACAACCCCTGCCCCAGCGAACCGGAGGTGTTCTCCACGCCAGGGTACGCGTAGGCGATGGGGTGGCCGTGCAGACCCGCGCGCAGCGTGCGGAAGTCCTTGAGCGTGTCCAGCGGCGCATAGCCCGCGCGCGCGAGGACCGGGTAAAAGAGCGGCGCGGCGTGTCCCTTGCTGAGGACAAACCGGTCGCGGGCCGGCCAGTCGGGTTGCTCCGGCCGGTAGTTCATGACGCCGCCGAAATAGACGGCGGTCAGAATCTCGACGCACGAGAAACAACTGGACACGTGGCCGCCCATCTTCGCGGTGACGTCGAGCACGTCGAGCCGCAGCAGGCGCGTCATGTCCCTCAGCCCCGCCGCATCGAGGACGCGGGGAGCCTCCGCAATAGCGCTTGTCATAACTTACCTCGTACTGTGGAGAGAGACCCGATGGGTTTCCCAAAACCCGTCGGGTCTATGCTTGATTCAGGAGGAACACCTCGACTTCCGCTGCAGTCGGAAGCGACGGGATGACCCCCTGGCGGGTTGCGGTCAGCGCGCCGACAGCGTTGGCGTAGCGCAGGATGCTCGGAAGAAGCGCGTCCGCGCCGGGCTGCGGCGCATCCGAGGGACCACTGATGCCGCCTCCGCGCACCAGTTGCCATAAAAGCCCCGCGATGAACGCATCGCCGCAGCCGGTCGCGTCTACGGTTTCAACTGCGAAGCCGGGGACGTAGCCGCCTGCCGTGCGAGTCCGATAGAGCGCGCCGTGCGGTCCTAACGTGACCACGACAAGCGTGGGGCCGAGGTCAAGGAGCCGCGCGGCCGCATCCAATACCTGCGCCTGCCAGTCCTCTGCTTCCATGTCGAGCCGGAGGCCGGTCAGCAGGGCCAGCTCGCCCTCATTCACCTTGACCACGTCTGCATAAGGGATCGTGTCGCGCACGTGACCGACCGCCTCGCCCGGCTCCGCCCAGAGCGTGGGCCGGTAGTTCACATCGAAAGAGATGAGCGCGCCCCCCTCACGTGCCCTGCGCGCAGCCGCAAGCGCGGCGCTGCGCGCAGGTTCGTGCGTCAGGCTGAGCGAGCCGAAATGGAACGCGCGCGTGGACGCGAGCAGAGCGGGGTCCAGGTCTTCCGGTCGGAGCATGATGTCCGCGCCGGGGTTCCGGTAAAACATGCAGTCGTAATGGTTGGCATCGGGCATCGCCATGATGCTGAGGGTCGTGCGCGCATCCGGGTCGATCGCCATGCCGCGCGTGTCGACTCCCTCGCGCGCCACCACATCGACAAGCCAGTGACCGAACGGGTCGTTGCCCACTTTTCCGATGAACGCGCTCGCCGCGCCGAGACGCGCAGCGGCAACCGCTACATTGGCGGGCGCGCCACCGGGCGCCTTGCGCCAGCCGCTCACCTCCGCATGGCTCTTGCCGAATTCGAGCGGGAAGAAATCGACCAACAACTCGCCGAGGGCCACAATGTCCATGTTTCTCTCCATTGACTTGTTTCGGCTCACGGCGCGTTCAGCCCGTAAGCTCGCTATACAAGGCGTAACGGTCGCCGCGGTAGTAGATACGCAGAAACTCGACGGGCATCCCCGCATCGGAGAACGAGGTGCGTTCGAGGGCGAGCACCGGCGCGCCGCGCTTGACGCCGAGCGGCTCGGCCAGCGCGGCAGTCGCCGAGATCGCGCGGATGATCTGACTGGCGCGCGCCATCCGCACGCCGTAGATGCCCTCCAGCGTCTCCCGCAGCGGCTTCGACGCGTAATCGTGGCCGAGGATGCCGGGGCAGTAGCGGTGGATCAGGTATGAATCCTCGATGGCGAGCGGTTCGCCGTCCGCGAGGCGGAGGCGCTGGATGTGCGCGAGTTCTTCGCCCGCGGGCACGCGCAGCGGCTCAGCCAGTGATTGCGGCGCGGGGAGCAGCTCGGCTTGCAGGACGGCGGTGCCGGGCTCAAACCCGCGGCGGCGCATGTCATCCGTGAAGCTGATGATGCGCGTGGTGGCCTGCTCGATGGGTGGGTGCGCGACGAATGTCCCCTTGCCGCGCTGCCGGTAGATCAGCCCATCCTTGACAAGCATGTCAAGCGCTTGCCGCACGATGATACGGCTCACGCCGAACTTTGCCATGAGGTCGGTTTCGGTGGGAATGAGGTCGCCCGGCTGCCATGCGCCGCGGCCCAGCTCGGCCCGCAGAATGTCGTAAATCTGCTGGTAGAGGGGGAGCTTGCTGCTGCGGTTGATCGGGTCCACGATGCGCGCGCTCCAGACAGAACAATCTTATAATGTTATAACATTATAGCGTGAAGAAGTCAAGCTGAGCGCGGCGCTAACGATGGGAGGAGGAGTCGGCCTAAAGCTCGTTTGCCAGAGCAACCGCCTGATCGTACACGGTCTGGCTTACGCGGAAACCCTTTTCGAGAAGACAAAGTCACGCGGACTTTGGCTCGGGGGTGGAGGTTCCCGTTTTCGCGCGGGCGAAAGTTTAGAACGCGATGATTTTCATGGTCAAAACGCTTGATTTCCCCAAGCCAACTATGCTATACTGCAAGAGTAGAACAAAGAAGCTATCGCTCCTTAACACTCCCGGGGCGTATAGCCGCCGCGCAGCGCGCCCGCGGCCCATCACTTAGCCCCTCTTCGCGGAGTGGTGCGCATGGTCTCCGCCAAAATCGACGCGTTCGCGCGAAAATCGTTGCGTGAAATCGCGCAAAATGCCTCTGTATCGCCGCATCTGCCATCCATGCGGCCCGTTCGCCCCGCTCGCCAGCGCCCCGCTTCCGTCTCGCGCCCTCAATATTATGCGGGGAAATCTGTCTGGCCGCGCCCGCGCCCGCTGCCAAACCAGCGCGCGAGCGCAACCCGACGAACCGCGACCACGCGTGCGAAGCAAAACTGGATTTCGCGCGAAATCGTCAACCGTACCTTTGGTCCGGGCGCGCAACCTCAACAAGCGCCGCTCTCCTCCCATGTCCGCAGCCCCTGTCGGCTCAGGTAAATCGGGATGTGCTGCCACATCGGGTTTTCCTGTTCCAGCTCGCGGATCATCGCGCGCTTCGCGGACGACATCTCGCCGCACAGGATCGCCACGCTGCCGCCGTCGCCCCCCGCGCCGTTCACCTTCCAGCCCAGCGCGCCGTGGGCTTTCGCGATTGCGATGATGCGCCACGCCTCCGCGCCCACAAGTTCCGGGTGCAGGTGCGACTGCGCCAGCGTATTGTCAGCCATCGCCGCGCCAAGCGCGGCCCAGTCGCCCTCGTACACCGCGTCACGCGAGCGCTCGGCGGTCGTCCGCAACGCCTCGAGCCGCGGCGAATCCGGCCCCTCGCCCTCCAGTTCCGCGATCACCTTCTTGTGCACATCGGACGACGAGTGCGACTTGCCGAGGAAGATCAGCGCCAGCCGCCGCTCCAGCTCCCACCACGTCGCGTTCGGTACTTGAATGGGCGACACCGACGCGGTCGGGTACTGGAACATCTCGATGAAGTTGATGCCGCCGTAGGCCGAGGCAAGCTGGTCCTGGATGCCCGACTGCTGGCCGAGTTCTTCCGTCTCGATGGCCCACGCGGTGTACGCCACCTCGTGCGGCGTGAGGCGGCCGGGTGTAAGGCGGTCGAGTGCGCCGACGAGCGCGACGCTAACCGCGGCCGACGTGCCGGTCGACGCGCCGCCGGGCGCCTCGGAGAAGATGGTGAGATGGATGGCAAGGTTTTCGGGCACCTTCATCCGCTGAATCGCGGCTTCCAAGAGCGGATGCTTCTGCCAGCCGGTCATCTTGAGGTCGCGGACGTAGTGATCGCCGTAGTTCTCCGCGTGGATCACGACCCGGTCGCCACCGCTGGCTTTATCATAGAGATACACCTGGATCTGCACTTCGGCATAGGGATACACGCCGATATTGAAGATTTTGCCGTGACCGGCGAACCAGGTGTCGGTCCAGCCGCCGTTGTCGCAGATGCGAATCGGCGCGACCGCGTTGATGATGCGCTGCGGGCGAAGGGTGTCGTTCATGCGGCCATCTCCGGCGAGGTGATTTTGGATGGGACGGCGGGCAGGCTGAGCAGGATTAACCCGGCGAGCAGGCCAAGTGGCAGCACCCAGAGCGCGACCGCGAAACCGCTCGTCGTCGTGAAGGCGGTGACGAGCAGCGGGATGATCACGCCACCGATGGGGATGCCTGTCTTGACCGCGCCAAGCACCGTGCCGGTCATCTCGCGGTGCGCGAGGCCCGCATAAGAGAGGATCAGCGGCAACTGCGCGGAGAGGCTCCCGCCGGCCAGCACGGCCATGACCCACGTCACCGGCCCGAGGTCAACCAGGAAGAGCAGGCCGAACGCGACGACCGACAGGGCAAAGAGCGCCAACATCATGCGGCGCAGGCGCTCCGGCCGCACCAGCGCGCCGATGATCACGCGGCCTGTGATCATGCCCCCGTACATCGCGATCAGGCCAAGCTGCGCGGCCAGCGGCGCAAACGCGCGCAGGTCGGCGAGGTATGTGCTGATCAGGCCAATGGCCGCCGACTCCACGCCCGCGGAGAGCATGATCGCCAGGAACAGGACGAGGATGAGGCGCGAGCGCGCGATGGCCGCGATCTTCTGCCCGAACGTCGTCACCACGCCGCGCGCCTGCTTCATCCGCACCAGCGCGAAGATAATCGCGAGAACGCCGACCGCAATCGCGGCCTGCACGAGCGCGGTGCGCCACTGGAGCGAGAGGAAGATCAAGTAGAGCGCGATCAGCGCGGAGCCGATGGTCACGAAGAGGTGGTTGGCGTTGACGAAGGTCGCCGCGCGGCGCTCGTGCAGGTCGAACAGCATGGCATCGGCCACGCCCTCAAACGTGCCGGTGCCCACGCCGACGAGCACCATCACCAGCGCGTTGATCCAGAAGACTGTCGTCGTGAAGAAGGCGAAGAAGGCAATGGCGGTGATCGCGCTGCCCACGGCCAGGATGACCGGCTTCGAGTGCGTGTCGGCCAGCGCGCCGCTCACGGCAACGGACACGCCAAAGCCGACATTCTGCGCAGCGAGCAGGATGCCGATCTCCGCCGGCGTCAGGCCGAGGTTGCGCGCCGCGGCCCCGATGATCGAATACCCCACGCCGAGGAAGAACATGGCGGCGAAGGATGCGGCAGTGATGGCGCGAGGGTTACGAATCAAGGAAGCTCCTTGCGGGGATTGTCAACGGCACGCTGATCTAACTGATTGAACTGATTCACCTGATCCTTTTGTCTAATGATCATGCAAATCAGTTCAATCAGTCCAATCTGCGTCCTATTCTTACTTCCGGTGGTGCAGCTTCGTCGCGGCGATCCAGCTCAGCCCAGCCTCGGTCAGAGCGCAGGCAGTGCGGTTCACCGCATCGTGCTTGTCGAGGTAGTTCTGGAGCAGCGCGTCCATGTCGCCCGACTGCTCGATCTCGTCCTTAGAGCGGAAGTAGTCGAGGATGCTGGACGAGCGCACGCGGGTGACTTCCACGTCCGGGTCGCCGCCCTCGTGCTTGGCCGAGATGTTCGGCACGTGGTCGGCCAGCGCGACCAGTTCCGCGCGGCGGTTGTACGGCTGGCGCACGATGTGGCGGTACGCCTCGGTGATGTGGTGCTCGAAGCGGACGACCTGCTCGAAGCCGAGTTGCTTGCGGAATTGGGCGGTGAGTTCCAGCGTCTCGTTGTTGACCGAGTTGCTCCAGTTGAAGCCGATCAGGGGCGATGTTCCATCATCCCGCGAGAACAGCTTCGCCCCGAGCAGCGTCCACAGCGCGCCGAACGGGTTGTCATTGCCGACAAACACGCTGATCTTGAACTCGTTCTGGATGCCGAGCTTGTAGAGCAGGTAGCCCGCAAGGATCGTGCCGGGGTTGATGTTGAGCACCTGCCGCGTGCCGTAGGTGGTGTAGTAATACAGGAATTCGTCCACCCACATCAGCACATGGTCGTTGGGCTGCCCCACGCCGCCGAAATAACCCGTGATCGTGTCCGGCCCGTTGAGGTGGATGTTCGAGCCGTCGGTGCCCTTGGTGTCGAGCGTCTCGACATACGACGCGCCGATGATCTGCATGGCCGCGGCCAGCGCCAGCATATCGCCGCAGTCCGCCTCGGACTCGCGCATCTTGCGCACCCGGATATACCGGCCCGGCATCAGCTCGCGCTTCTCGATGGACTGCCGCGCCTCGGCGATGAGCCAGGGGAAATACTGCGTGGCGCTGATCTCCAGCGTGACCGCAAATTCGTCCTTGAATGCGGTCTGCCCCGCGGCCTCGCCCAGCACCTGGCGGCGGTACTCGTCCTCCGTGATAAACGCGCCCTCATCGCGCTGCTTCTGGAGCCAGATGATGTCGTCCAAATAGCAGCAGTCGTGCTCGGCGAGCCGGGTCAGCAGGTTGTCGAGGTCCCGCGCCTTCGCAGCTTTCGCGTTGATCTCCTCCGGCGTGCCGTACTTTGCAACCACGTCGAGCAACGCATTGACGACCTTGAGGTTCGGGTCCAGCAACACCGCGTTGATGTCGTCGAGCCGGCTGTGAGGGATGCGCAGCCTCGCGCGTAGCTCTTCCTTGTTAGCCATCTCTCACCTCGTTTCTGAATGAGTTTCTAACCGCAAAGGAACTAAGAAACGAAGTTTCACGAAGATTCCTTTGCGCAACTTCGTTTCTTTGCTTCTTGGTGGTTAGCTATTGTCTTCCGCGATGAGCCGCTTGAGCTCGGCCAGTTCCTCTTCCTTGATGCCGAAGTAGCGCTCCGGCTCGGGAAAGACCTTGCTCGTGACCTCGTTGACGTATTCCTTGAGGCCGTCGCCGATGACCTTGCCCGCGTTGCCGTACTGCTTCGCCATCTTGGGCGTGAAGCGCGGGTACAGGCCGAACATATCATGGAAGATGAGCAACTGGCCGTGCGCGTTCGGGCCGCTGCCGAGCGAAATGATCGGCACTTTCGACCGCTCAGTGATGATCTGGCACACCTGGTCGGGCACCAGTTCGAGCAGGATCGCCATCGCGCCCGCGTCTTCCAACGCCTTCGCGTCGTCCACGATCTTCTTGGCCTGCTTGCCGCTCTTGCCCTGCAGTCGGAAGCCGCCGAGGGACGACACGCTCTGCGGGGTCAGCCCCAGGTGGCCCATGACCGGGATGCCCGCGGCCACGATGGCGCGCACGCGCGAGCATACCTCGATGCCGCCTTCCAGTTTGATCCCGTCGCACGCGGCTTCGGCCATGAAGCGGCCCGCGTTGAGCACCGCCGACTCGTCCGACGCCTGATACGACATATAGGGCATATCGCCGATCAGCCAGCCGTTCGGCGTGCCGCGGCGGACGGCCTGCGCGTGGCGGATCATGTCGTTCATGGTGACTGGCAGGGTCGAATCGAAGCCCAAAATGGTCATGCCGAGGCTGTCGCCGACGAGCACGATGTCGATGCCGGCCTGTTCGACCAGGTAGGCCATCGGGTAGTCGTAGCAGGTAACCATTGTGAGAGGCGTGCCCTTCGTCATCTTGTCGAAGAGCACGGGGAGGGAAACTTTCTTCCGCTGTTCGGCCATGGGGGATGACTCCTGTGTCGTGATTAATTCCGCGTAGACAGCAGGCGCGCAAGGTTGAGCGACGATGCCGTCAGGGGGAAGTGTACACTGAAAGAGAGGGATCGGGCAAACGCGAGGCGGGTGGGGGGTGCGGTTCACGATTTCGCGCGAAAT
>CAZPTI010000020.1:0-34600 GCA_964588925.1 uncultured Anaerolineales bacterium
GCCGCCACCGTGACCGCCGCCATCGAGGAATACAACATCACGATGGGCATCAAGTAGCCGTCCCAGGCTGAATGGGACGCTGATTTAACTGATGTGACTGATCTCCGTGATCCTTCGGATACTCCATTGCGGTAGCTCCGAGAGGATCATGGTAATCAGTTCAATCAGTTAGATCAGCGTCCTGTTCAGGAGTTACGATGCCCGATAATCATCTTGAAGTCGCCACGCTGGGCGGCGGTTGTTTCTGGTGCCTTGAGGCCGTATACGACCAACTGAAGGGCGTCACAGACGTCGTCTCCGGCTATTCCGGCGGCCACATCAACGCGCCTACCTACGAGCAGGTCTGTCGCGGCAACACCGGCCACGCCGAGGTCGTCCAGGTGACGTTCGACCCCTCCGTCGTCACCTTCCGGCAGATCCTCGAAGTCTTTTTCACCATCCACGACCCCACCACGCTCAACCGTCAGGGCGCGGACGTCGGCCCACAGTACCGCTCGGCCATCTTCTACCATTCCCCCGAACAGAAGGCCGTCGCGGAGCAGGTCATTGCCGATTTGACCGCCAGGAAGCTCTGGGATAGAAAGATCGTCACTGAAGTGACGCCCTTCGAGGAGTTTTACCCCGCGGAGGCATACCATCAGGAGTACTTCGCGCGCAACCCGAACCAGGGCTATTGTCAGTTCGTAATCGCGCCCAAGGTGGCGAAGTTCCGTAAAGAATACCTGTCGAACTTAAAGCGGTAAGCCGCGCGCAGGCTGAGGTTCGTAGTAGGCGCTTTCCCGCCCGTGCATTGCGCAACAGGGGCGCTACCCCGCCTACTACGAACCATATCCGCGCAACAAAGCATCGGGGGAGGAATCACGCATGAAGGTTCTCGTCACCGGCGGCGCGGGCTACATCGGCAGCGTCACCGCAGCCGCATTGCTCGACGCCGGTCACTCCGTCACCGTCTTCGACAACCTCGTCACCGGCCACCGCGCCGCGATCCCGCGCGGCGCGGAGTTCTGCCAGGGTGACATCCGCAGCAAGGACGACATCGGCGCGTGCATGGCCCGAGGCTACGACGCCATCATCCACTTCGCCGCCTACATCGAGGCGGGCGAGTCGATGGTCGATCCGGGCAAGTTCTTCGAGAACAACACCTGCGGCGCGCTCAACCTGGTTGAGAACGCTGTGCGCCACGGGGTCAAACGGTTCGTCTTCTCGTCCACCGCGGCCGTTTACGCCGGGCAGGACGCGCCGATCAAGGAGACCGACCCTATCGCGCCGGTCAACGCTTATGGCGCGACGAAGCTGATGGTCGAGCAAATGCTGGCATGGTACCGGCAGATTCACGGCCTGCGTTACGGCGTGCTGCGCTACTTCAACGCGTGCGGCGCAACGGGGGAGTTGGGCGAGGACCACCAGCCGGAGAGCCACCTGATCCCGCTCGTTTTGCAGGTGGCGCTCGGCAAGCGCGAGAAGGTCAGGATTTACGGTACGGACTACCCGACGCGCGACGGCACGTGCATCCGCGATTACATCCACGTGGCCGACCTCGCCTCCGCGCACCTGCTGGCGCTCGACGCGCTCGCCGAACACGAGTCGCTGACGTGCAACCTGGGGAACGGCGCAGGCTACTCGGTGCGGGAAGTGATCGACGCAGCGCGCGTGGTCACGGGGCATCCGATCCCCGCCGAAGAAACCCCGCGCCGGCCCGGCGATGCGGCGATTCTGGTCGCGGACTCAACCCGCGCGCGTGAACTGCTCGGCTGGCAGCCGAAAATCCCCGACCTGAAGGACATCATGCAGAGCGCGTGGGACTGGCGCAGCAGTCACCCGCAGGGGTACGGGGACTGAATTTTTGCTTCCCCGGCCCCGCTCCTGCCACAGCAGAAGAGGGGCCGGGGAAGAGTCACCACGATAGATTCGCCGCCGCGCCGACAATCGCGGCCAGCAGCACAACGAAGAGATAGAAGTTCGACGTGTGGAAGACGCGGTAGGCGCGTCGCTTCGTAGGATCGATCACCAGCGCCACGCTCTGCCACAGCAGCAGCGCGGTCATGAGGCTCACCGGCACGGCGTACACCGGCCCGAGATGGGGCAGCAGCGCCATGCCCAGCCCCGCAACCCCCGCGCCGACCCCGTGCAGCAACCCCCACGCCGCCGCTGCGCGCGGGCTTGAGCTGACCGGCAACATCGGCACCTTCGCGCGCGCGTAATCCTCGCGATACACCAGCGCCAGCGCCCAGAAGTGGATCGGCGTCCAGAAGAAGAGCAGGATGGCGAGCGCAACGACCGCCGGGTCGGTCCACGCGTTCGCGGCCGCGCCGCCAGCCAGCACCGCCGCGCTCCCCGCCGCCCCGCCAATCACGATGTTGAGCGGCGTGCGCGGCTTCAACCAGATCGTGTAGATGACCACATAGATGAACGCGCCGAGCGTCAGGAAGAGCGCCAGCGCAGGGTTCGTCGGCAGCACCGCCAGCACCGGCGCGACGATCATGGCCGTCGCCACGTAAGGCACCCACGCCGGCCGCGGGATCGCGCCTGTGACAAGCGGGCGCTTGCGGGTGCGCGTCATCACCGCGTCGCTCTCGCGCTCCAGGAACTGGTTCCACGCCGAGCTGCCCATCGCAGCCAGCGCGCCGGTGACGAGCGTCAGCAGCAGCGGCCCCCACCCCGGCCAGCCATGCGCGCCGAGGAACACGCCCGCGGTGGCAGATAAGAGCAGGAGAAAAACGATCCGAACCTTGAAGAGGACTGCGAGATCAGACAGCAGAGACGACGAAGCGGGAGCCGCGACCCCCTTCTCCCGTTGCAGCATTCACCCTCCACCGACAGCCGCGACTACCCCGGCCGAAGCGATACTTGCGCAATATCCCGCGTTCTTCGCGATGTGTCTGCAAGCGGGATAGCAGTTGACACTCGCGCGCCCGAAGGCTACAATCAACCCGACGCTGATGCCAGAGAACTTGCGCAATCTGGTAGGAACAACGTGCGCAACAAAGAGTACAATAGATCGCGCATAAGGGCAAGCGCGTGTCGTTTGCGCTCTACGTTACATGAGCAGTCGCACCGATCGACGATAATGACCCTGTATTGACATAGCGAGGTGGGGGATGATCAGCCTGGAGATGGCGCGGCGCCTCAAAGAGGCCGGTGTGAAGTGGGAGCCGGCGCAGGGCGATAAGTTCGCGCTGCTGGATCGTGAACTGGACGACCGGATCTTCGTCATCAACGACATGGCGACCGTCATCGAGCTGCTGCACGGCGTGCCCGCAGTGACCTTCCACGGCACGCCCGAATGGGCGCTCGACTACGTGCACCTGGCCGAGGCCGTCTGGCTGCCTGACGAAGGCCAGCTTCGCCAGCGCATCCACGACATCCTTTCGCTCCAGGGTGAACCCGTGTACGACCTGCTCTACGCGGACGGCGAATTCGTCTGCCGCTTCGAGTGGAAGGGCGAAGCGCTCGCCTTTCGCGGTTGCGATGCCTGTGACGCGTACGGCGAGGCGCTGCTGCACCTTAGCTGCGCGATATAGCGTTCCACTCGTCCGGCGTGTTCACGTTTCGGAACGACTTTAGCTCCGGGTCTAACGCGCGGAGAAACGGTTCGTCCACATAACACACGTTCACACTCGCCAGGAAGCTCACGACGCGGCGCCGATTCGCGCGTAGCGCCGCCTCAATCGCAGGCAGGCACCGCTTCCGATACACCGCGTGCAGCGGCTCCGGCTGCGGCTCGTCGAACCCATCCGCGGCCAGCCGGGGCACCACCGCGTCCGCCTCCTCGCACAGCCCCATCATCTCCCGCACGACTACATGATTCACGAACGGCATATCGGTCGCGACCGCCAGCGCCGCATCGTAACGCGCCGCGCTCAGCCCTGCATGCAATCCCGCCAGCGGCCCGGCATCGGGAAAGATGTCTCCCACCACCTGCGCGGGGATCGGCAGCCGCGCGACCAGTTCGCCAAAGGGCGCCGGATCGTTTGCGCTGAACACGATCTCGCCGGCCAGCGGCAGCAGCCGCCGCGCGACGCGCTCGACCAGCGGCATGCCGTCGATTTCGAGCCACGCCTTGTCGCGGCCCATGCGCACGCTGCGCCCGCCGGCCAGGATCAGTACGGTGAAGGGTTGCATCGCTCTCCGAAAACGAAAAAGCCCACACGCGCGTGTGGGCTTCATTGAGCGTGCGCGCCCGGATCAGGCGCTCGCCTTTTCCAGGTACACCACCGCCTCGCCGACGGTCGTGATCTTCTGCGCATCGTCGTCGGAGATAGTGCCGCCGAAGGTTTCCTCGAAGGCCATGATGAGTTCAACCAGGTCGAGGGAGTCCGCTTTCAGATCTTCGCGGAAGCGCGCCTCGGGGACGATCTTGTCCTCGTCAACGTTCAGCTTGTCGATAATAATGTCCTTGACCTTCGCGTAAATTTCCGGGTTCATGAAGTTCTCCTTGTGGTTGAGGGGTTCGGCCCTGGAGGGCGCGCCCTTGGGCATAACAGGCTGTTCAGGGACATGCGTCAGGATTGTATCCACTTGCGGGGCGGGTGTCAAACGCCATTTCGGACTTTCTTTGACATCGCCTTGCCCCACTGGTAAGATGCCTCGCAGTCTGCCGGAGGGCGCTCGCATTTGCGAACAACCCATGAGCATAACACGCCGGCTGGCTGGAAGTTGCGTCTGTCCTCAACTGGTCACTAGCGAGGTCACATGGCCCACGATCGCCGCAAGGCGGACCACATCCGCATTAATCTCGAAGAGAACGTCCAATTCCCGACCCTCACCACCGGTTTCGAGCGTTATCGTCTCGTCCATCAGGCCCTCCCGGAGCTTGACCTTGAAGCCGTTGACACCTGCGTCCCGCTGCTCGGCAAGACGCTGCGCCTGCCGCTGCTGATCTCGTCCATGACGGGCGGCACGGAAGCGGCCCGCGTGATCAACCGCAACCTCGCGCAGGGCGCGCAGGCGCGGGGCATCGCGATGGGTCTGGGCTCGCAGCGCACAGGCATCGAGCAACCGGACACTGCGGACACCTTCCGCGTGCGCGACCTTGCGCCCGACATCCTCCTCTTCGCCAACCTTGGCGCGATCCAACTAAACTACCGTTACGGGGTGGATCAGTGCCGCCGCGCGGTCGACATGGTCGAGGCCGACGCGCTCATCCTGCACCTGAACCCGCTGCAGGAAGCCGTGCAGTCGGACGGTGACTGGAACTGGTCCGGCTTGCTCGGCAAGATCGAGCGGGTCGCGCGCGAGGTTGGCGTGCCGGTCGTGGCGAAGGAAGTAGGCTGGGGGATCAGCGCGGCCACCGCGCGACGGCTGCGGGACGCGGGCGTGGCCGCGATCGACGTGGCGGGGTCCGGCGGCACCTCGTGGACCGAAGTTGAGTACCACCGGGCAACGTCGGACACGTTCCGCAAGCTGGCCCGCGCGTTCGCCGATTGGGGCATCCCGACCGCTGAATCGCTCGTCATGGCGCGCGAAGCTGCGCCCGACCTGCCGCTCATCGCCAGCGGCGGCATGCGGACGGGTATCGAGGCAGCGAAGGCCGTTGCCCTCGGCGCGTCCGCCGTGGGCGTTGCGTCTTCGTTCCTGAAAGCCGCGGCTGCCGGGCCGGAAGAAGTGGTTGCGACCATCGATCAGCTCGCCGCGGAGCTGCGCGTCGCCATGTTCTGCGCGGGCGCCGGTGACATCACCGCGCTGCGCGACCCTGAGCGCATGATGAAGGTGAACTGACGCATGAATCTTGCCGAGACCTTTTCCGCCTACCTGCCGCTGATCGAGAGCGAAATGCGCCGCCTGCTGGAGCCGCGCAACGCGCGCGCGGCCCGACACTACGAGATCATGCAGTACCACATGGGCTGGCGCGATCCGCAGTTGCAGCCGACCACTGCGCCCTCCGGCAAGCGCATCCGCCCGATGCTGTGCCTGCTTGGTTGCGCTGCGGTCGGAGGAAATCCGGATTCCGCGCTGCCAGCCGCGGCGGGGTTGGAGTTGCTGCACAACTTCTCGCTGATCCATGACGACATCGAGGACAACAGCCCGACGCGCCGTCATCGTCCCACCGCCTGGACGATCTGGGGCGTGCCGCTGGCAATCAATGTGGGCGATGGGATGTTCAGCATCTCCCACGAAGCGTTCTTCCATCTTGCCGAGCGCGGCGTGCCAGAGCGCGCTATCCTCCTTGCGTTGCGCCGGTTCGTGGAGATGAACCTGGCGCTCACCGAGGGGCAGCACATGGATATGTCGTTCGAGGGGCGGCTGGACGCGACTGCGGACGAATACTATGCGATGATCGCGGGCAAGACGGGCGCGCTGCTCGGCGCGGCGCCGGAGATCGGCGCGATTATCGGCGGGGCGGGCGAGGAGGAGGCGTTAGTGCTGCGCGAGTACGGCGCGGCGCTCGGCCGCGCGTTCCAGTTGCAGGACGACGTGCTCGGCATCTGGGGCGACGAGAAGCAGACGGGCAAGTCCGCTGCTAGCGACATTTTGACCAAGAAGAAGTCGCTGCCCGTGGTGCTGGCCTTAAATCATCCGGGGGTCGGCAAGCGTCTTCGCACCCTCTATGCGGGGCCGGAGTTCACGCCGGAGCACGTCCCCGCGGTGCTGACGTTGCTGGATCAGGCCCGCGCGCGCGAGGCGACGGAGCAGGCTGCGGCAGAGGCGACCGCGCGCGCCCGTGCCGCGCTCCAGGCGCTTTCCTCCAGGGGCAACGGCAACAGCGCTGCGCTGCTCAGTGAGTTGCTGGACATGCTGACAAGCCGGCAGAGCTAAGAGCGCCGGGATAGCCGCGCAGGTATGAGACGCGGCCATCTCGAATAACCGAATCGCGTCGAATAAGCGAATTGCGCGGCGCAGGCATTCGTTTATTCGACCCCGCCCGCAGGCGGTATTCGCTTATTCGAGATGGCCGCGCCCCATTCCCCACAAACTTCCTCGCCACGCGTTCGCCACCTTCCGATCCGTCACCGGCAATGCGACCGCGTCCAGCTCCTCCATCGTCACCCACCGCGCGTCCGCATCCCCTGCAAAGCTGGCGTCGACTGCGGACGCCGCAAAAGCATGCAGCGTAATGCGAAAGTGCGTATACGCATGCTTCACAGTGGCAACCGGGCCGTCGATGGCGATATTCATCCCTGTCCGCTCAAACACGGCGCGCGCCGCGGCCGCTTCCAGCGTCTCCCCCTCCGCCATAACTGCGCTTGGAAAGCCCCACAGCCCGCCGAGCAACCTCGAAGGCGGGCGCCGCGTGATTAACAGGCGTCCATCCTTGCGCATCACCACGGCCGCTGCCACGTCATAATGGGGCGTAAGCGGTTTTGGCGTCTTCACCGGTCGCTCAGCCACCGTTCCACGCGCAAAGGCGAGGCAGGTAGCGCGCACCGGGCAGCGGGGGCAATCCGGCGCAACCGGCATGCACACCAGCGCGCCCAGTTCCATCATTGCCTCGTTGATTTCGCCCGCGTTACCGTCCCCCGCCGCGCGCATGATGCTCTCCGAGCGCGCCCACAGCTCCTCTTCGACATCCGGCCGCCGCGGATCCTCTGCCACGTCGTACAAACGACATAACACACGTCGCACGTTGCCGTCCAGGATGGGCTCCGGCTTGCCGAACGCGATGCTGAGAATGGCCCCGACCGTATAGCGCCCGATGCCCGGCAGCGCCAGCAGCGCGGCGCGCTCATTCGGCGCCTGCCCGCCGTGGCGCTCGACCATCAACTGCGCGGCCCGGCGCAGATTCCGGGCGCGCGCATAGTAACCCAGCCCCTCCCAGGCCTTCAAAACGTCGTCAAGCGGGGCCGCGGCGAGCGCGGATACGTCGGGAAAACGGGCGAGCCAGCGTTCAAAGTAGGGGATGACCGTGGCAACCTGCGTCTGCTGGAGCATGACCTCCGAGATCCAGACCGCGTAGGGGGAGCGGTTGCGGCGCCAGGGAAGATCACGCGCCGCCACCCGCATCCAGGGCAGCAGCGCGTGGGCGATTACAGAAGGCCGGGGTTCGACTTCACCCTCCCCGGTTCAGTAGCGCAGGCCCGAGGCACTGGCCGGCGAACAGCAGGACAAGCATTAGGATAATCAGGACCCAGCTCCAGACCGGCATGCCCAGAAACAACGCGGGCTTCTTTACCTTCTTTTCCACCGGCCGGGGGAGCTCGGTGTCGCAGCGCCAGCAGACGCGCTTGTCGTCGGGATTCCACTGGCCGCATTTCGGGCAGTCCATGGGGGCCTCCGCAGTACGGGGATGAATTGCTGCCGTGTATTTTAGCGCAAACCGCATGCCCCGGCAAGGCCAAAAGCGCTCAACTTCCGCGCATACGAACCGTGATCATGAACAGCAGCGACGCCAGCAAGCGACCTGCGAAAGACAGCCAGAACAACAGGCGGATGTCCCAGATGCCCACGAGCACTGTGCCCAGCAGCGGGCCAACAAACGACGCGCTAAACACCGCGATCTGATACACCGCGCTGAACCGGGCGCGTTGCTCCGCCGGCGCAAGGCCCAGCATCAGGTTAAAGCTGGACAGCCCGTAGCCCGACCAGGCGAAGCCGGAGAAGCACTCCACCGCGATCAGCCACCACGCGTTCGGCGCGACGGCGTAAAATGCCGGAATGAGCGGGATCAGCAGACCGGTCAGGCCCATCACCCAGGCCGCGCCCTTCCTGTCATTGATGCGGCCCCAGACCCTTTGCCCCGCGATGTTGAACAGGCTGTTCGCGGCGGCCAGCAGGCCGATCTGCGTCGGTGACGCCAGCAGGTTGCGGACAATATACACGCTGAAGTACGGCCCTGCGACCATGATCGACAGGTTCCACAGCACCGCCACCGCGCTGAACGCCGCAAAGCGCGGGTGCGCGCGGAGCATGGCCCACACCGGCTGTTTTGCCTCCGCCTGCGATTCATCGGTGGGGCGATCGCGGGGCGGGTCGGGGATGCGGGCGAAGATCGTCACGGCTGCGAAGCCGACAAGCCCGGCGAGGATGAATCCCACCTGGTAGCCCGTGGGAATGCCGATGGCCTCCGCAAGGCGTCCTGCCAGCGGCGTGAAGATCAGCGCCGCCACGCCCAACCCGATATTGCGCGAGCCAAAGTAGCGCCCGCGAATGCGCGCGGGCACGAGGTCCGCCGTGAATGCGGACCAGGCGGGGAAGCCGAGCTGCGAGAAGAACGAACGGACGGCAACCAGCGCAATAAACGCGTAGATCGCGCCGCCTTGAAACAGCAGAGGCAGCAGCGCGATGCCGATCAGCAGCAGCCGGTGCAGGACGCTGGTCGCGACGACGATGCGCCTGCGGCTCTCGAAGCGTTCGTCGAGCCGCGCGCCCGGCAGCAACGCCAGCGCAGCCGCCAGATTCGCCAGGCTGCTCATAATGCCCATCTGCGCGTTCGTCGCGCTTAGCGACAGCGCATAGGGGTTCGTAAAGTTGGTGACGAACGACTCGGAGATGTTCGAGACCAGGCCGTCGGCCCAGAACAGGCGGCGACCGCGGCGGCTGCCCGGCCGCGCGTCGCTTTCCGGGTCGAACGGTCCGGCGAGAAACTCGTCGAGCCGGGTGTTAAGGGCGGTGGCGGCCGTCCCTTTGGGTGTCATGGTCTCTGGCATGGCCGGAATCAAACAAAAGATTCGGCGGCCAGGTGGCCGCCGAAAGGACAGTATACCGGGTGGCGCGAGGCGCGTCAAAAACGGGCCGTCTCGTTATCGCGGCGCTCGCTTAGCGGGCGACGCCGGGTGCGAACGTCCGATAGCGGCACTCCATCGTCTTCGGCAGCGTCACCTGCGGCGATTCTTTCCACACACTGAAGAACTCATGGAACGGCCACGATCCCGGTTGGCCGGACGGTTGGATCGCCCAGGCGCGCACGCGGAACTGGTATGTCTCTTCAGCGCAGGAGGAGCCGGCCGCGGTGTAGGTTTCCGAACCCGCGCCGACACCCTTGAGCCACGGCTGCCACGCGCCGGCCCCGCGGCGCGCCTGCGCCTCAAACGACAACCGGTGCGTGCCAGCGGGGATCGCCGGAATGTCTGGCCCGAGATCGCCGTTCCAGGACACGGTTATCTTGCGTCCGCTGACCGTTGGCTGCGCCACTCGCGCATTTGGCGAGCGCACCAGTTTGACCGCGTCGATGTGGGCGTAGTTGCCCCGGTGGTGGAACGGGCTGTTGACTCGGAGGAAGATTGTCAGCGAGTCGGATTTAGCCGTAGTTGCGAGGATCAGATCGGTCCAGGGAGCCTCTGTGTGCGGGCGCCGGTCCTCCAGCCAGGCCAGCGCGGGCGAAGTCGGGTCTGTGCCGCCGGTTGGATCGAGTGCCGCCATTTTGGCGATGTAAGCGCCGCCGGGGCAACTGGTCGGCGTGGCTGTGCCGCCGCAGAAGCTCACCATCCACGCGCTAAGGCTGTAGTCCTGTCCGGGGGTCACTTTCACCGACTGGTAGAGCGCAAGGTCAAACGGTGGCGCGTCGAAATCCTGATAGGGCGGCGTCTCAAGGGCCTTAACGACGAAGCTGTCGTAGCCTTCGATCTTCTCATACAGGTTTTGCTCGGCCTTGCAGGTGTAAGTCAGCCACATCTGTACGCTACCTGTGTGCGGCGCGCCGCGGAGAGTGCGTGCGGTCCAGCCGAGCGGAACCATGCCGGGGACGCCGGGTTGATCGTAGTAACCGTCGACGCATTCCATGCCGGGGTTTTGGACCACGGGCGCGCCGTCGTCAGGCGCGACGATGTTGAGCGGCGCCAGCAGCAGCGCCACGAGTAACGCGAGGAGTTGCATACGCAACCTCCGGGGATGAGATGCGGGGCTAAGCGGGGGAAAGAGGGGCGACACTGCATCGCCCCTGTAGAGGCAGCGTCACCGTCCCGTCGGGGACACCCCCAACAACTCGTAATCGAACTTGCCGTCCCGCATGACGACCTGCCCGTCCATCTCAATCGTGCAGTTCAACGGGATCACGTCGACGTGGACGTTTGAGGTCCAGTCCGCGCCGGTCTCATGTGGGTATGGGTTGCCGAACGCCACGTGGATGCCCGGCAGCTTCTCGTCCTGCAGCAGGTTGCCCGTCAGCTTCTTCAGCCCGATATTCGTGCCGATCGCGAACTCGCCAGCCCGCCGCCCGTTCTCCGCCGAGTCGAGGTACTCCGTCATCTCGACAGCCAGCGCCGCGTTCTGGCTTTCGACCGCAGTCACGCGGCCGTCCGCAAGATGGAAGATGACCGGGTGCTCCAAAACGCCGTACTTCTCGCTGAAGTAATCGCCGAGGATGTGCGCGACCAGCGTACCGTCCAACGTTTGAGGGCAGGTGAAGGTTTCGCCCTCCGGCAGATTGCCCCACTGGCCCTGCTCGTGATAAATGCCGGTCGACGGCACCCACCGCAGGTTCGGGCTGATCCGCGCGGTGAGCTCGGTCCCGTCCGGCGTGGTGACGTGGATTTCGCTCGTCTCGCGGCCGAGATCGTACACCGCGCGGGTCAGCGCGGCGACCAGCTTGTAGTCCGCGCGCATCCCTTCAACCATGAGTTGCGGGGTCACGCCCGGCATATGGCCGTGACGCACCTTGAGTTCCTGCGTGAGGAAGACGCGCAGCCCCATGCGGAACGGCAGCTCGCCCGGTTGGCTGGCCGCGGCGTAGAACGTCACGGTGGGGCGAAAGGCAAGCAACTCGCGGCGCAGGTCTTCACCCAGCTCAGTCATCGGCCGCGGGCCGACCTGTTCCAGCTCGCGCATGACCGCCTGCGCGCCGACTTCGGCCGCTTCCTCGCTCAGCAGCCGGCCGATTGGGCTCGTCACGCGGTCCGTCAACACAAAGACGCGGTCGCTCGGTTTCACGCCCATGCACGTCCGCACCGCCGCGCGCGCGCCGGGCCGCATCGCCTCGATCTGGTTTAATGTAAGCTTCGATTCTCGCGGCATTTTGTCGCTCCGATAAGCTTCTCAGTGATGGCTAGATTTGAACGAGGCCGGTGACGATCTGAACGGCCTCGGCCACGCGCTGCATGGTGGCGTCAGACACGGCGCCATAATGCCCGGTGATGCGCGTCTTGCTGACCGACCGCAGGTGCAGCAGCAAGACCTTTGACCTTCGCGGCAATCCGCCCTCCGGCGGCTCGATCAGGACCTCCGTCGGGTGGATGCGATCCGTTTTCTGACGGGTGATCGCCGCCACAAGGATCACGGGCGCGCGCTCGTTGATAAAGGTCGGCGAGACAACCAGCACAGGACGCTCGCCGGCCTGCTCCGAACCTTCGACTGGATCGAGACGCATCCGCACCACATCTCCCCGTCGCACGCTAATAGGGGATGGCACGGTGCAGCTCCTCATCCGCCGCGTGAAAGTCCTGTTCGACTTCAGCGTAGACGTCCGCCATGTCTTCCAGGCCTTCCGCGAGGGCTTGCCGCAGCTTCTGTCGCTGCTGCTCCTCCAGCCACCCCTTCAGCAAGCTTGTGATGACTGCGCTTCGCTGTCGGGGCGCAACGTTGCGCTCGAACTCCTCCAGCGTCTCTTTGGGTAGCACGTAGGTCCTTTTCGTCGCCGTCACTTGTATGGTCTCCTGATACTATCGTTTGGCCTGATTATACCATACAACTGTCGGTAGTCTATGTCATTCTAACTCGACCGCCAGCGCCACCGCCTCACCCCCACCCAGACACAACGCGGCCAGCCCAAGCGTCGCGCCGCGATGGGCCATCGCATAGAGCAGCGTAGTCAGCACGCGTGCGCCGCTGGCCCCGATGGGGTGGCCGAGCGCGATCGCGCCGCCGTTGACGTTGACCCGCTCCATGTCCAGGCCGAGCTTCCGCGCGTTCGACACGACCTGCGCCGCGAACGCCTCGTTCAACTCGACCAGGTCGAAGTCGCCGGGCTGGCAGCCGAGTTTCGCGCACAGGTTGCGCACCGCGTAGACCGGCGCGGTGAACACCTCGTGCGGCTTCACCCGGCCCTGGGCGTAGCCCTTCACACGCGCCATCACCTTCAGGCCGTGCGCATCAGCGAAGGAGCGTCGCGCCAGCACGAGCGCAGCCGCGCCGTCGGTGATGCCCGGCGCGTTGCCCGCCGTAACCGTGCCGCCTTCCTTGAACGCGGGCTTAAGCCCGGCCAGCGCGTCGAGGCTCGTGTTGCGCCGTGGGCCTTCGTCGGTTTCATACATCACCGGCGGTCCCTTGCGTTGGGGCAGGGGCACGGGAGCGATCTCGGCCTTGAACCGCCCCTCGTCCATCGCCGCAACCGCGCGCAGGTGGCTGCGCAGGGCCAGCTCGTCCTGATCCTGCCGCGTCACGTTGAACGTCTCCGCGGTCCACTCCGCGAACTCGCCCATGTGCTTCTGGCCGTACGGGTCCCACAGGCCGTCGTGCACCACCGCGTCGACCAGCTCCGCATTGCCGAGCCGGTAGCCGAAGCGGGCGCGCTGGAGCAGGTACGGAGCCATGTTCATGTTCTCCATGCCCCCGGCCACGTACGCATCGCCGTTGCCCGCAACGATGTCCGCCGCGGCGAGCATGGCCGCTTTCAGCCCTGACCCGCACACCTTGTTGATCGTGGTCGCGCCGACCTCCGCCGGCAGCCCCGCGCCGAGCGCTGCCTGTCGCGCGGGCGCCTGCCCTTCGCCGGCCTGCACCACGTTCCCCATGTACGCTTCCGCGATAGCCGCGGGATCGATCCCCGCCCGCTCCACCGCGGCCCGGATTGCCACGCACCCCAGCTCCACGGCCGGGACCGCGCTCAGCGCGCCCTGAAACTTGCCGATGGGCGTCCGCGCCGCGCCCAAGATGACCACATCGTCAGCTTGCTTCGTCACAGTTCTCTCCTCCGGGCGCCTCTACGTGAGGGCAAACCCTTGTTTTTCGATGGCCTCGCGCAACCCGGTGCGCGTCGGCTGCGACACGCGCCGCGCCGAGTGCTCCAGCCACCCGTAATTCTCCATTACCTCCAGCGCGCCTGGCGTCCGCACCTGGCGCCCCTGGTAGATGCCCGTGGCGATCATCGCCTGGTCGTACGCGCGGAGCAACTCGTCCTCGCGCGCCGTGTCGTAATGCTCCCAGTGCAGCACCGCGGCCGTGTCCAGCCGCGGACGTTTCGGCGGCTCGACCGCGGGCCAGCCGACCGTCATGCCGGTGATCGGGAAGGTGAGCCGCGGCATCTCGAGCAACTCGACCACGTCGAGCGGCCGGTTGCGGATGCCGCCGATGTAACAGATGCCCAGGCCGAGCGACTCCGCCGCCAGCGCGCCGTTCTGCGCCGCTATGGCCGCATCGAGCGCCGCGACGAGGAAATTCTCGACGTACTCCGTCACCTGCGTATAGCCCCGCAACTCGCATGCCCGGTCAAGCCGCGCGAGGTCCGCGCACCAGGCGAGAAACAGCGGCGCCTGCGCGATGTGCGCCTGGTTGCCGCACAACTCCGCGAGCCGGTCGCGCCGCGCCTGCCCGGTTACCGCGACAACCGTCCACATTTGCAGGTTGGAGGACGTCGACGCGCGCTGCGCTGCATACACGATTTCGCTGACAGTCTGGGCCGGGACAGGGTCGGGCCGGTACTTGCGCACCGAGCCGTGGTCGGCCATGAGTTCGAGGACGGGATTGTTAGCCATGCCGGGGATTGTAACACCACGGCGCAGGATGGGCTAGTGAGGAATGTTGCGAAGCGCGGCCGGTCGGCTACAAATTGGCGCGCCAGCGCGTATCGGACAGAATGTTGTTCGCCATGTCGGGGTGAAGCCGGGGGATGACCACCGCGCGCGCCAGGACGGGCGCAGTGGCGATGCACTCGACGCCGATGCGCACCGCGGCTTCCACGTCGTGGACCAGGCCGGAGAAGAAGACGAGCCCCTTGCCGCCCAGTCCGTCGGCCAGACGGACTTCGATCAGGGTGACTTCCGCGCCCTTGATGCCCGCGTCGGCTGCGGCAATGGCCGCCGCAACGGTGCGCGTCTCGATGATGCCGAGCGCGTCAATCGGCCCCGGCTGCCGCTGGCGGTTAATCGCGTCCGCGACGCGCGGGTGAACGCCGGGCAGGAAGACGCTATCCAGCACCGCGCTCGCGCCGACTTCCAGCCCCTCGCCGTACGATTCCTCGACATCGGCCACCTCGCCCGCAACCAGCGCGAGATACTTGCCGTTGTGGACCGTGCCCGCAACGACGCGCGCGACCGGCGCTTTCTTCGCCATCGCGTCGCCGGCCTCCACGCCCGCGGCGATGGAGTCAAATTCGATGAGGGCAAGGGCTGGGTGCATGGGTTATCCCTGAATGGCGAAAGACCCGACGGGTTTCCAAAACCCGTCGGGTCTAAACGATCCGAAAATGGTCGACCATTGCGCAGCGGCGGACGCGCGTGAACGTGAGCGCGTTGGTCAGGCCCTCGCCCGTCGGGCTGGCGATGGAGAAGCTGGTGTAACCCTCCCCGCCGTAGCCCAGACCGGCCAGGTTCGGCCCGTTCTTCACGAAGATGCTCGTGTTGACCTCGCGCGCCATGCGACTCAACGCGTCGATGTTCCTGCTGAACATGCTTGCCGTGTGGCCGAAGCCGTGCTCCGCCTCGATGGCAAGGTCAATCGCTTCGTCAACACTGCGCACGCGGGCGATGGGCATCACCGGCATCAGTTGCTCGGTCCAGATCAGCGGGTGCTCGACCGGCGTCTCCACAAGGACCAGGCGAGCGTCCGGCGCATGGATGCCAAGCTCCTGCAAAATTTTCCCCGCGTTCTGCCCGATCCACTCTTTGCGCATGGCGCCATGCTCGCGCGGGCCGGGGAACTTCTCGAAAATCAGTTTCTCCAGCGCCTTGAGCCGGTACGACGGCAGCTCCACCGCGCCATGCGCCACCATCGCGGCCTTGAGCTTGTCCGCAATGCTGGCAACTGCGAAGACTTCCTTCTCGTCGACACAGATGATGTTGTTGTCGAACGATGCGCCGAAGACGATCTCGCGGCCGGCCAGGTCCAGGTCCGCCGTCTCGTCCACCACGACGGGCGGATTGCCCGGCCCCGCGCAGATGGCCCGCTTGCCCGACGCCATCGCCAGCTTGACCACCGCGCCGCCGCCCGTAATCAGCAGGATGCGGACGCCCGGATGCTTCATCAGCGCCTGCGCGCTCTCGACGGTGGGCGCGGCCAGCGCGGTGAGCGTGTCGGGCGGGCCGCCGGCGGACATGATCGCGCGGTTGAGCAGCTGTATCTGGTGCGCCGAAACCTTCTGCGCGCCCGGATGGACGTTGAACACGGCCGCGTTGCCCGCGGAGACGAGGCCAATGGCGTTATTGATAATGGTCGAGGTGGGGTTGGTGCTGGGCGTGATGACGCCGAACACGCCGTAAGGCGCGCGCTCGACGAGGGTCAGCCCGCGGTCGCCGGTCCACGCGGAGGGCTGGAGGATTTCCGGCCCCGGCGTCTTCTCGATGACGAGGCGATTCTTCTTGGCCTTGTCTTCCGCGCGGCCCAACCCGGTCTCCTCCTGCGCCATTGTCGCCAGCAACTCGGCGTTGCGGCGCATGGCCTCGCGCATGGCGGCAACGATCTCGAACCGTTTTTCCAGCGTCAGCTCGTCCAACGCCTGAAACGCGCGCCGCGCGGCGGCAACGGCAGAGTCGAGGTCAGGATAAATGCCGTCGCGGCCGGACGCAGCCGGCGCGGTTGCCGCGCGACCGGCCCTGCCCACGTAGGACAGGTGCGGCGGAACTGCGGAGCTCGGCGCAGGCGCAGGCTGCGGACGCGCGCCCGTTGCGCGCGACGTGGCTCCGCCGCGCAGTTGTCCCTGCACGCGGCGCGCGATAGCTTCGATCTGGGCGTCGGTTAGTTTGTCGGCCATGCCAGTTGAGCATTGCTCCTGTAGGGGCGCGTATCAGTAAGTTTGGAAGGACAAAGGCGAAAGAAGGTGAAACTGCGAAAGCCGAAAGGCGAAAGACTGAAATCTTCCGCATGAAAGGTTGTGTCAGTCGCAATCGCAGAAGATTACTATTTCGGACGGACTTTCGCTGCTTTCGCTTTTCGACTTTCGTCCTTTTCCGTGGATTTCGCCTTTCCCTTTCCAAAACACCTTCGGCAAACAACAACGTGGCAGCAGGAAGCGATGAGGCCGTTAGCGGCCCGCTACGACTGATACTCCCCCTCAACCTTCCGATACTTCACTTCCCCGCCCACTTCCCACTGGTCGATGATCGCCATGACCACCGCGTCCACGGGACGCTTGTCGGTGACGACCGTCTGGCGGGCGGAGGAACCGCTGGCGTACAGCACGTATTCGTCCAGCCCCGCGCCGACTGCATCGACCGCGACGACGTAGCCCGAACCAACCACGCCCTCAACGCTTACCTGCTTGAGCACAAGCAGCTTCACGCCTTCGAGCTTCTCTTCCTTGCGGCTGGCGACCACCGTGCCAACTACCTTGCCAATGAGCATATGCGCCTCGCGTCAGCGTAAGGATCGGGCGAGCTGCCGCAGCAGGGGCGCGGCGTTCCCGACGATCTCCGGCCCGTGGCCGAAGCAGATGGTGTCCGGTTCGAGCGCGGCAAGTTTTTCCACGCTGCGGATGACCTGATCGTTGTCCACCGAGTACGCGCCGACGTTTGCCAGGATTTCCCCGCGCAGCCGGCTGCCGAGCGCATCGCCAGCGATGAGGATGCGGCGCTCCGCGTGCCAGTACGCGAGGTGGCCGGGCGTGTGGCCGGGCGTCCAGACCGCGGACCATCCGCCTGCCAGCTCCGCGCCGTCTTCGACCGGCCGCGTCACCTTCACCGAACGTTTAGGGCGGGCGGCATACGCGACGCCGGTTACTGCGGCCAGCACATAACCGAACGCCGAACGTTTCGGCAGCTCGCGCCACGTCATGCCTTCGATGCTCGCCGCTTCGAGCCGGTGGGCGACGACCTGCGCCGAACTGACGTCGACCAGCTCGGCCAGCGCGCCGCTGTGGTCGTAGTCGTCGTGCGTAATCGCGATGGTCGCAATTTGCTCCGGCGGGCAGCCGAGCTTGCGCAGGCTGTCCATTAAGGCTGCCGCGTGCCACGGGTAGCCGCAATCGAACAGGATCGGCTCGTCCGCCGCCCGTTCGCCGGGTTTCGGATGCCACACATAAGCGTTCACGCCCATGTTGACACCCGCGATCAGGTGCAATCCCCGAACGATCTCCATTACAGGCCGGGCAGTCCGAAGCGGTCATCGAACATCTTGATCGAACGCTGAATCTCTTCCTTCGCCTTCGCCGCGTCCTCCCAGCCCACCGGCTTGGTGCGCGCGCCTTCGAGGTCCTTGTAGACCTCGAAGAAATGCGCGACCTCGTGGAGGAAGTGCGGCGGCACGTCGGAGAGATCGTGGTACTCTGAGAAGAGCGGGTCCGTCGCGGGGACGGCCAAAATCTTGTCGTCGGCCACGCCGCGATCCAGCATGCGGAACACGCCGATAGGTCGCGCCTGGATGATGCAGCCGGGGAAGGTCGGCTCGTTGGTCATCAGCAGGATGTCCAGCGGGTCGCCGTCATCGTAGAACGTGCGCGGGATCAGCCCGTAGTCGCCCGGATAGTGCAGCGACGAGAAAAGGACGCGGTCGAGCACGATCACGCCGTTTTCTTTGTTGTACTCGTACTTATTGCGCGACCCCTTCGGGATTTCGATGATCGCGTACACGATGTCCGGCACCCTGGGCCCCGGGCGCAGCTCCCGCCACAGGTTCTGCATAGAAGTTCCTTACGCCTCTTGCGGCTGGCGGCCCAGCGGCAGCGCGCGGTCGACGTTCTCGTGGGGCCGCGGGATGACGTGGACGGAGACGACTTCGCCGACCTTCTCCGCGCCGCGCGCGCCCGCTTCGAGCGCGGCCTTGACCGCAGCGACGTCGCCGCGGACGATGGCGGTGACGTACCCGCCGCCGATCTTCTCGTAGCCGATCAGTTCGACCTTCGCAGCCTTGACCATCGCATCCGCGGCCTCGACCATCGCCGTAAAGCCCTTGCATTCGATCATGCCCAATGCTTCTGCCATGAGTTGCCTCCGTGGGGGGTGGCGCAAGGTTGGGGACCCTGCGCGAAATGTCCTATTCGCGTTTGCTCTGGGATTCGTCGCGTCCGCCGACAGCTTCGATGGCCGCCAGCGCAGCGCCGTAGCCCGCCATAATGTCCCGCTCTGCGCCGCCAAGATAGACGCGGCCGAAGGAGCCGAACGCCTGCACTTCCAGGATGTTGATCTCCGCAGCCTTCTCCGCCTCGTTCGCGGCCAGCGCGGCATAACCCGCCGGTTCCACTTCGAGCACGTAGAGTGTTTCGCCGGCGAGCAGCATGTGGCCGTGCCGCATGCGGTTGATTAGCTGCACCTGGTGCGCGTCCACCGCGCGGATAATCTGACTGGAGATGACGCGTGGCTTGCGCCGGTCTTCTTCGCGCGCGCCCAGCGCGGCGAGGATGGCTGCGCCCGCGGCGCGCACCTCGGCCTGGCTCTCCGAATGGACCTCCAGCAGGCCGTACAGGCGCTCGACGATCTGCATGCCGGGGCGCACCGCGGTCGCCTTCAGCGCCACATCGGTAATGCGGTTGATCTCGATGCCGGGCGAAATCTCGATCCACAGCGACGCGTCGCCGGGGAGGGGGAGAAAGCCCTTGGCGACGGTGCCGAGGAAAGCCGCGTGCTGCGGTTGCAGGCTGTCGAGGAAGACGTAGGAACGAAGATCTACGGCCATCTATTGCTCCGAAGGAAGGTGCGCAAGTTGAAACTTGCGCTACAGGTGACGCAGCCGCACCACCGGCTCGCTGCTGTAGCGCTCCAACTCGTCGCGGCCGACTTTGGCCGCGCGGGCGAGCGTTTCGGGCGTCAGGAAGTGCTCAAACTTGAGTCCCGCGAGGGTTGCCTTTTCCTCTTCTGTAAGCGAACGGCTCGCGAGGAGCGCAACCGGATCGCTCAACAGCTTCGCGCGGCACATGCCGCAGTTCTCCGAATGGGCCAGCACAATCATGAACTCGCGCTGCGACATGGCACCGTCCCCTCTGCTCTAACTGACGCCCGCCCGAACCACCGGCTTTGTTACTTCTTCAACTCGCTGATGATCTTCACACTGGCGCTGGCGCCGATGCGCGTCGCGCCGGCCGCGATCATGGCCTTCGCATCCTCCGCGGTCTTGACGCCGCCCGCAGCCTTCACGCCCATGTCGGGACCGACGACGCGGCGCATGAGCGCGACATCCTCGACGGTCGCGCCGGTGGGCGCGAAGCCGGTGGAGGTCTTGACGTAATCCGCGCCCGCGGCCTTCGACAGCACGCACGCCTCGACCTTCTCTTCGTCGGTCAGGAACGCGGCCTCGATGATGACCTTCACGCTGGCGCCCAGCCCGTGCGCCGCGTCCACGACGGCCGCGATGTCGTCCTGCGCCACGTCATACAGCCGCGACTTCAGCGCGCCGATGTTGATGACCATGTCGACTTCGGTTGCGCCCAACTGGCACACGCGCTGCGTCTCAAACGCCTTGACTTCTGGCAGCGTCGCGCCGAGAGGAAAGCCTACGACGGTGCACACCTTGACCGGTGAGCCGCGCAGCAGTTCGGCGCACAGGGGCACCCACGCCGGATTCACGCAGACCGTCGCGAAGCTGAACTCGCGCGCCTCCGCGCAGAGCTGGCGGATCTGCTCTTCCGTGCCGTTCGGCTTGAGCAGCGTGTGGTCGATGTAACCGGCCATATCGCCCGCGACGCTCTTCACCCCCAGCCGCGCGCTCAGCCGGTCCGCGCCCGCCTTGACGACCTGCCGCGCGCCGTCCGGGTTGGTTTCGACGCACTGCCCGTCGCAGTTGCCCGACTTGCAGACGTTGCACTCGCTGCCTTTCGGGTACGCGGCAAGCACCTCGCGCGTGATAATCTCGACCAGTTGATCCAGTGAATACGCGCCCAGCGCGCTGTTTGAGACAGCCTGATTCATTTCGTAAACCGCTTTTCTATTGCCTTGATCTTCTCAACCCGCGCCGCATGGCGTCCGCCGCCGTAGGGCGTTGTCAGCCACGTCTGCGCGATTTGCTTTGCCAGGTTCGCGCCGATGAGCCCCGCGCCGAGCGTGAGGACGTTGGCGTGGTTGTGCTCGCGGCTGTTCACCGCGGTCGCGTGGTCGTAGCAGAGCGCCGCGCGCACGCCCGGCACCTTGTTCGCGGTCATGCACGAGCCGATGCCCGCGCCGTCGACCACGATGCCGTTCGCGCATTGGCCGGACGCGACAAGCTGCGCGACCGCATACGCGAAGTCGGGGTAGTCGACCGCATCAGCCGAGTTCGTGCCGCAGTCGACCACTTCGTAGCCAAGCGTCTGGAGGTGCGCCTTGAGCGTTTCCTTGAGCGGGTAGCCGCCGTGGTCCGCGCCGATCGCGACGCGTTGCTGGGGAGAGGCCGAGCCGGTCGACGCGCGCGGGGCCCGCGCCGGCGCGCCTTCGTCGAGCGTGACGCCGCGCTCCTGCGCCACCTGTCGCGCCAGCGGCGTCACCAGCGCGCCCTTCGGCACGGCAAGCCGGGAACCCGGCGCAAGCGCCCTGACCGCCGCCTCGTCAATCATCGTTCGACCGGTCGGCCGGCGCGGCGGTGCCGCGGGCGCGCCGGAGCCGGGGGCAGGCGCCTCTGCGAGTCGGGTCAGGATGCGCCGCACAATCTCGCGGACCTCCGCTTCAGTTGGCGCCAAGGGCGCGCTCCTTTGCGTAACTAAACTAGCGTCACGCGCCATGCGCCTCGAAAGTGCCTGGCGCGTGGTGTGAAAACTTTGCGCTGACTCAGGGCGCTTGCTGCGCCGCGCTCAGGTCAGTCAGGTTGTACCGTGGGACAACGGCCCATTCGCTTGGCGGCCAGTACGACACCAGCGCCTTGCCGATGATGTGATCGAGCTTGAGCGGCCCCCACAGGTGCGAGTCACTCGAATTGTTCCGGTTGTCGCCCATGACGTAGACTTCGTCCGGCCCGACGGTGAGCGGCGCGGCGTTGTAGCTGCCCGGATTCGGCCCGAACGGCTCAGGCATGAGTTGCCCGTTCACGTACACCTGCCCCCCGATCACCTCAACAGTCTCGCCAGGCAGGCCGATCACGCGCTTAATGAAGTCGCGCGAGGGGTCGCGCGGGTAGCGGAAGATGACCACGTCGCCGCGGTCGGGCGCGCGGACGCACCACGTCTTGTCGAAGAGCGACTTATTGATGACCGGAATCTCGAGGTGGACGCCGGGGCAGTAGGCGAAGCGGTTGACGATCAAAAACTGGCCGTCGTGGAAGTTCGGTTCCATGCTAATGCCGTCGATGCGGTAGTTATGGATGAAGTTGCGGATCACCATAACCATCAGCAGGGCCAGGACGAGGATCTGGACTAATTCCCACAGCCCGCGGCCGATCGAAGCGGCTGTGGAGACAGGGGCTTCCTGCGCGGGGGGCGTGGTTGGCTGCGATGTCGGTTCGTATTCAGACACGAGCATTCATTCCTTGGCGAAAACAGTTCTGGGCATTATAGCACCGCGCAATGGGCGTGGCAAAAGCAAGCGCGGGAAAGACTATGTTATACTGGTGATCCCGATGAACCCATCCCCCTCTCCCTCTGCTGGGCAACTGCCGCGCATTCGACTGGCGCTTGCCGCGATTTTGCTGCTGGCGTTTGCGCTCCGCCTCTGGGGATTAGATCAGCATAACATCTGGTGGGATGAAGGGCTGAGCGCGTGGGCCGCGCGGCTGCCCGTGCCGCGCATCCTCGACTGGACCGCGCATGACGTCCACCCGCCGCTGCACTTCCTCATTCAGCGCGGGTGGTGGCTGCTGGCGGGCGAGGGCGAGTGGGCGATGCGTTTCATCAGCGCGCTCGCCGGCACGCTTGCCGTCGCTGCCGTCTATCCCCTTGCCGCAGCGCTCGGCGGGAAGCGCGCCGGCCTGCTCGCCGCGCTGTTCCTCGCGCTCTCCGCGTTTGCCGTAACGTGGTCGCAGGAACTGCGCATGTACGTGTGGGGCAGCCTGTGGGCGTCGCTGGCGCTTTACGGCGCGCTGGCGTGGTGGAAGACGCGCCGCGTGCGCTGGCTGCTGCTCTATGTGGCAGCGGCTGCCGCGGGCCTGTGGACGCTTTACCTCTTCGTGGCCGTGCTCCTCGTCGCGAACCTGGCTTTTCTCGTGTATGGGTGGCGCGTCTATCACGCCCGAAACCTGACAGGGCTTGGAGCCCTGTCAGGTTTTTGGATCGCCGCGCAACTCGCCGTCCTGGCCCTCTTTGCGCCGTGGCTGGCGTACGCGCTGCCGCGTATGATGAGCTGGTCGTCCGCGGAGCCATATGCGCCGGCCTTCTTCGCGCGCCTCTACGCAACGGTGCTGGCGACCGGCGTGGCCGAAAACATCGACCCCTGGCTGCTGCCCACGTTGATCGTGTTCGCCCTGCTTGTCGCGGGCGTCGCGGCCCTGCTGACGCAGCGCAAGTCGCCGTTGCAGGCCGCAGGGCTGACGATGCTGGCGCTTGGCGTGCTGCTGCCCGCGGCGATGGTCTACGCGCTGACCGCGTTGCCTGGCCGCCAGTTCTACGTGCCGCGACTCGCGCCGCGCTATTTCCTGCCACTGGCCGCGACCTTCTATGCGCTGCTAGGGTGGGGGTTGGTGGCATTGGGGCGGCGGGCGCGAATCGTGACGGTCGCGGGCGCGGGGATCGTTGCTGCGGTGGGCGTGGCCGGGCTGCTGGCGTTGCTGCCCGGCCGGGTCGCGACGGACCAGTATGTCTCGCTCGTTCATACACTCCAGGCGCGGGAGTTGTCGGGCGATGCGGTGCTGCTCTATCCTGACGAGGACTGGCCCCTGTTTGCGGCGCGCTATCCTGGCAGGTGGGAGAAGGTCCCCGCGGGCATGTCGCTGACGCCGGAGAACGCGGACGCGCTGCTTGCGCCGGTGTGGCAGGCGGCGGACGGGCTGTGGGTGGTGACGACGCCCAGGGCGCAGGAAAGCGATCCCGAGGGGCTCGCGCGCGGCTGGCTGGATGCGCGGGCGCAGGCCGTGCGCCACTGGGACTTTGGCGAGACGAAGCTATCGCTCTACGCCCGCACGGCTGAACGCGCCGAGTGGATCGACGAACTCGGGCTGGCCTTTTTCGGCGTGGCAAACGGCGATTTTCTCGCGGGGTCATTCCACAAGGGCGCGTTCGTTCCCTTGCGGCGATATGCCACGGGAGACGCCCTGCGCCTCACCGTCTACTGGCTCAATGCCCCGGAGGGCGAGGTGAAGGTCGAGTTGCGCGGGCCGACGCCGCGCGCGGTGACGTTGCCCCCGCCGCCGCTTACGAAGCAGGGGCGCACCGGCTCACTCGCCGTGATCCCGCTGACGCCCGATATGCAGGCGGGAGCGTATCAGGTGTTTCTGCGCGACACCCAGGGCAAGGAGGCTCAAGTCGGCAGGTTCTCGCTTGTCCGGCTGCGCGCTGTCGGGCCGGCGGTCGGGGAGATTACGCAGCCGTTGGGGGCGCGCTTCGGGGGTTCGATCCGTCTGGTCGGCTATGACCTGCCGCAAACGCAGTTTCGCGCCGGTGACGCAGTGCCGCTAACGCTTTACTGGACGACCGACGAAGTCCTCACAACGCGTTACAAGGTGTTTACGCACCTGGTCGGCGCGGTGTGGAACGCGGACGGCGGCAATTTCCTGTGGGGGCAGCAGGACAACGAGCCGCAGGCCGATCAACTGCCGACCACGCGCTGGGCGCCCGGCGAGGTGATCGTCGACCGCTACCGGATTAAGCTCGCGCCGAACGCGCCGCCCGGAAAGTACACTCTCGAAGTGGGGATGTACGGCCTGCTTGACGGCGCGCGGCTGCCGGTCGAGGGCGGGGATTCTCGCGTCCTGGGCGAGATCGAGGTTCGATAAGGGATGGGCGCTGACGCGCCGGCTACGAACCTGCGCGCTACTCCCAGACCATCCCCGCCACCGACACCCACGACGCATCCTGCTCGTCCGCCGAACACTGATCGTACGCCACCGTGTGCCCCCGCGTGTTGCCGAGCAACCGCAGCGCCAGGTAGATCGGCGGAAGGCCGCAAACGTTGTTGTGATCCTCGATCGACTTCAACGCCTCGAAGAAGCCCTGCGCGCTGCTCGCGGCCATTTGGCGCAGCATCGCATCGTCGGCTTCCCGCAGCATCCGCTTCCCCTCTTCGCGCACCGGTTGTCCGTCGAACGCCGGGCCAACGTGCGCCAGGTCCGCCGCGGCAACGACGATGGTGCGTCGCGCGGTCACTGCCTGTCCTAATACGCGCAGCGCCTTCTCAAACCGCTCATCCTGCGCCGGGTCGGCCTGTCCTGCGACGAAGTGCGCGAAGGAGCCGCAGAGGATCGGCGCAACCTCGATGGCCCGTCCCTCCCGCGCGTGGTGCAGCCACACGCTCGCCAGTTCAATCGAGTGTTCGGTCTTGTGGTGCAACTCCTCGGCGAACGCGTCCTCTTCGCCGAGCGCCCGCGCGAGCTCGTCCACGATCTCCCGGTTGGTTGGCAGGGCGCCGAAGGGCGTCGCGTAGCTCTGCCGCGTCGGCGTGAGCTTGCCGGGGCCGCCGTAGTGGTCGGTGCCGAAGATAATCGCCAGCTCCGCGTCGCGCGCCGCTTCAGCCGCGGCGCTCCACGTCGCGCGGTACACCCCGCCCCCGCGCGCGTAGTCGATGTGCGGGCTGACCACCCCCCGCGCCGCCGTCAACTGAACGGGCGGGAAGTCGCGCATCACCCGGCTCGTGTCGAACGCGTCGAGATAGCCTGCCAGCGCGTCCGGTTCGTCGGGATAGCCGTTGCCCGCAATCGTGGGCGGACGGTTCGGCGCAGCGCGGTACCGCTCCAGGCTGGCCGCCTGCGCGGCGGCGAAGCGCTCGTTGTCGAGGAAATGCGCCGCATCGAGCGTGTCGATCAGTTCGCGCAAATGGCTCGTCTTGAGGCGCACCCCCCAGCGCACGGTCAGCGCGGTGTGGATGCCGACAAGATCGCGCGTGCCATCGCACAACATGAGCAGCGGCGCCAGTGGCTGCGGCACGCCGAGCACCTGCTCGCTCACGCCAAGCGGGTCGCGCAGGAGGAGCATGTTTTGTCCGTCCTGCTGATAGGGTTTGATGTCCAGCGGTCTTAGCCTGGGATACGCTTCAGGCACAACTCACGTCCCTTCAATAAGTGGCGAGTCGATCAGTCTCGCCACAACCATTGCGTCCGCCTCTGCCAGGGAAGGCAGCGCGAGATCTGCGCCGAGCGCGGCCGACTCCGGCCCTACGGCAACGCGCTTCATGCCGGCGCGCGCGGCGGCCTCCACCCCCTGCGGCGAGTCCTCGATCACGACGCATCGCGCGGGAGCGACGCCGAGCTTCTCCGCCGCGCGTAGAAAGACCTCGGGGTCTGGCTTGCCCAATCTCACGTCCTCAGAACTGACAACTGCGCCGAAATAGTCTCGGATGCTCAACGCGTCGAGCGTGACAGCGATATTCTCGCGCGGGGCCATGCTGCCGAGCGCCTGCCGCCAGCCCGCCGCGCGGAACGCCGCCAGCCACTCCATCACGCCGGGCAGCGCCTCGATCTTCCCCTGCAACATCATCTCGCGGTACAGCGTTTCCTTCTCGCGCGACATCCAATCGACCTGCGCATCCGTCAGCCCTTCGCCGAAATGCAGCCGCAGGATGACTTCGTTTCGGAATCCAAACGTGTTCTCGAAGAACGCGCGCGATACCGGCTTGCCAGGTCCCTCCGTATAGGCGCGCCACGCGGCCCAGTGCGCCTCGCGTGAATCCAGAATCGTGCCGTCGAGGTCCCACAGCACCGCGCGGCCGTTCAAATACGTCACTTCTTGCCCTGACCCCCTGTTCCGGTTTGCGACAGGTAGTATATCCGCAACAGGCGCAGATCGTCGTATGACACCTGTCCGCCCAGCGCGTCGTAAACGGGGCGCAAGTCCCTTGCCCCCAGCTCGGCGAACAGCGCCAGCGCGTCCCCCTGCGCAGCCGCGGGCGCCTGCGCATAGGGCAGCAGCCGCTCCACGTCGAGCGCGTGGCCTGTCGCGTGGAATGCCAGCAGGTGCTCCAACACGGTCGCCTGCTTGACGCCGTACAACCGTTGTAAGTCCTCCACGCTCATGCCGGAGATGAAGAAGAGACCCATTTCCGCGCGGCGAATGTTCTCCGCCTGCTCCACGGCGGCAGCCGCGGGCGAAGGGGAAGCGACCGCGCTGCCTCCGTGAGCCGCGCCGTAGGCCGTGATCGCCTCGATGAACTGCCGGCCATACGCGGCCAGCTTGTGATCGCCTACGCCCGAAACCTGGCGCAACTCCCGCTCGGTCTGCGGGCGTTTCTGCGCCATCTCTTGCAGCGTGCGATCCGAGAAGACCACAAACGGCGGCACGCGCGTCTCGCGCGCAATCGCCAGACGCACCTTGCGGAGTTCTTCAAACAAGCCCCGTTCGTCCTCGCCGCCCGCGGCAGTTTCAGGCTTTGGCGCGGGCGCGTTCCGCGCGGCTCTGACTCTGGTCGCCGGCGCGGCTTCCACGGTTTGGGCTGCTTCCTCTGGCCGGGGAGCGCAATAATCGCACGCCCCGCAGTTGCCGCTGATCTTCTCGCCGAAATAGGCGAGGAGCGGCGCCCGGCGGCAGCCCTTCCACTCCGCGTAGCGCACCATCGCCTGCATCCGCGCTTCCTTGCCGGGCTGTTCCTCCGGCGCGGACCCCTCGATGAATTTGCGCAGGATGACGATGTCCTGTTTCCCCCACAGCAGCAGGCAGTCCGCGGCCAGCCCGTCGCGTCCCGCGCGGCCGATCTGCTGATAGTAGTTCTCCAGGGTCTCGGGGAGCGCGGTGTGCAGGATGAAGCGGACGTTCGACTTGTTGATCCCCATCCCGAAGGCGATGGTCGCGACGATGATTTGCGCCTCGTCCCTTGTGAAGCGCCGCTGGTGCTCGCGGCGCAGCGCGTCGTCCATCCCCGCGTGGTAGGGCAGCGCCGGCCGGCCGAGCGCCGTCAGTTGCTCCGCCAGCGCCTCCGCATCCTTGCGCTTGTTGGTGTAGATGATGCCCGACTCGTCGCGGTGCGCGTCGAGAAACGCCATGATCTGCGGCAGCCGCGCGGTGCGCTGCTGGACGTCCAGAAAGAGATTGGGCCGGTTGAAACTGGCGACGAACGTATTGCTCTCGCCGAAGCCCAGCACCGCCTTGATGTCGTCCTGCACGCGCTTCGTGGCAGTGGCGGTCAGCGCCAGCCAGACGGCTTTCGGGTAGCGTTTACGCAGTTGGAGCAACTGCCGGTATTCCGGTCTGAAGTCGTGCCCCCACGAGGAGATGCAGTGCGCCTCGTCGATAGTGATGCAGTCGACGTTGGAACGGTCGAGCATGACGAGCGACTCGGGGCGCAGGAGCGTTTCCGGCGCCATGTAGAGCAGCTTGACCTTGCCCGCGCGCACCGCGTTCGTCGTGTCGAGGTAGGTCTTATAGTCAACCGTGCTGTTGAGAAACGCCGCCGCAACCCCCGCCGCGCGCAGCGCGTCCACCTGATCCTGCATGAGCGCAATCAGCGGCGAGACGACAACCGTCAGCCCGTCAAACAGGAGCGCGGGAAGCTGATAGCACATCGACTTGCCGCCGCCCGTGGGCATGATCGCGAGGGAATCGCGGCGCGCCAGGACGTTGGCGATCACCTTCTCCTGGAGGGGCAGGAAGCCGTCGTAGCCGAAGACCGACTTGAGCAGCGTTCGCGCCGTGGCGAGCTGCGCGTCGAGCGGTGAAGGAGACGCAGCGTCGACGCTCGCGCCGTTGCCCTGCGCGCGCGGCAAAGCGTCAGCCGTTCGGATGACCGCGGGCGCCGCGGCTTCGTACCACCCGCTCAACTGGACATAACAACGAAGCTCGTGATCGGGCCTGTCGGAGGGACGCCACCAGTGGGCCAGCGAGACGCGCAACAGGGCGCCGGCGGGAATCGCGTTAACCGGCTCCTGGAAGCCGACGAAGGTCAGCGTACGGCCGCCGTCCTCCGTCGGGTAACGGTAACGGATGCGCTTGCCTTCCTCGTCGCGGACCAGGTCGCGGTCGGGCCGCCAGAACATAGTGCTGCGGCAGGGGACGTCCGGCTCCGCGACGTAGAGCGGGCCAAACGGCGCGCGGTGGAGGAAGCCGTCAAACAGCGCATCCGGTCCTCCGGTGGCCGGCGGCATGGTTTTCTCGATGAAGCCGACGGTGCGGCCCACGCCCACCCGGCGCAGCAGCCGCTTGTCGCGCACAACGACATTTTCCACGTGCGGCGGCCTGAGCGTCTCGGGCGGCGCCGCGTCCAGTTCCCACGCGTCGCCAATCTCGTATTCGAGGTTGAAGTGGTCGAGATGGTCCTGGTCCGGCGCAACCAGCCGGACGCTCTGGCCTTCAAACGTGATGGCGCCAACGCACGCGCCGCCCCGCATTCGCGTCTTTGCGACGATGAGGACTTTCATGCGCTCCCTCGGGGACGCAAGTTGCCAAACTTGCGCTATTGCTTCACGGCGTCAAATGCCTGATCTCGACTGCGAGGTCTTTCTGAAGGCGGGCGGCCAGCAGCCCGCGGTGGCAGGCCGACGGCTCGCGCTCAACGCAAAGGAGCGCGGCTACACGCACGTCGGGGGGAAGCTCCGTGAGAAAGCGATGGCTATCGAATTGCGCCATCACCTCTTGCTGATAGCCCGCCTTGAACTCCGGGCTCAGTTCGGTTCGCTGGCGGCGGGCGACGTGTTCCTGCTTGTCCGCTGCGCCCTGGCGTTTGCGCAGCGCATCCGACGGCGAAAGGTCAATCCGGTGCAGGTAGGCAATCCCTGACTCGGCGAGGCGCTCTTGCAAGCGGGTGGCATTGGCGAACGCATACTCTGACCCGCGCACCCCCCTGCGCCGTCGGATGTCGACGAGCAGATCGACCTTCGCCTCTTGCAGCGCCGCGAAGAAGCGTTCCTCGTCCCACCCGTACACGCCGATCGTGACGAACCTAATCATCTTCGTCCTCTTCGGAGGAGCTCTCCGCCGGTTCTTTCGCGCCGCGCTTCTTCCCGTACCGCTTGCGCGACTTAAACTCCGGGTCGTCGAGCAGGCTCAATTGCCCGCCCGTGCGTCGGCCGACCGCTTCGTCCTGGCCGATCACCGCGTCGTTCTCGTCAATGTGCGCGACGGGGATGCCGCGCTCGGCCAGAACCTGCCCGATCAGCGCGACGCGGTGGCACTGCTCCGGCTTGCCCTCGCTGCACATCACGACGACGCGCAGCCCCAGCGCGCGCGCCTTCTCCAGCCGCGCAATCCCGTCGAGGAAGTAGGGCCGCTCGCGCACCCGGTCGTACAGCACCTTGCCGTCCTCGTAGCATGACGCGTCCTTCGGCTGCCCGCCGAGCGTGTCGCCCATGTAGGTATAGCGCATGCCCTTCGCCTTCGCCGCGATTTCGAGCGCGTTCTTCGAGAACTCAGGCTTAAACTTGGAGTAGGGCGCGGAGCGAACGTCGATCAGGTGCGTGACGCGCTGGCTGAGGAGCGCGTCAAAGAAGGCGTCGAGCGAGCGGGCGCCGTAACCGATGGTATAGATAGGGAGGGCTTCCCCCAGGGGTGCCGACATGACAACCGACCGGATGCGTTTCGCCGCATCTTACTCCTGGTTTGAGCAGAAATCAAAAACCGGTCAGGTTTGGTCGATCTTAGCCCAGCTTCGCCTTCACCCCCTGGATAAACCGGTCCTTCCACCGCTGCCCTTCCAGCCAATCGCTGCCCGGACAGGCCGTGCCCGTCTCCGGCCACTCCTTGTGCCCCTTGATGTTGGCGAGGCCGACGTTGAGCTTATCCGCCAGGTACGCGCACAGGTGCGTTGCCGCGGCAAGCTGCCTGTCGGGCGGAAGCGCGCCATCCATAAACCGGCCGGCGAGGCAGATGCCGACCGTGTAGTCGTTGGCGACGCCGACGTGATACGAGATCGTTTCCAGCTTGTTGCACTGGTAGATCGCGCCATCGCTGGTAATGTAGAAGTGATAACCCATCCCCGGCCAGTCCTTGCGCACGTGGTATGCGGCCACGTTCTGCGGCGGAATCTCACCGGACGCCGCGCTGTGGTGAATCACAAGCCCCTTGATGGCGGTCAGCGGGCGGCTGCTGTATCTGTTCGTTGCGTGTTGCGGCAGGGTGGCTGTGATGTCGCGGATGGCCGGCGCGGGAACGGTCGGCTGTTGCGTTAACTGCGCGATGCGCGCCTCCAACTCCGCCACCTTCTTGCGGAGCGCCTCCCGATCCGTTTCCGACGCGGTGAGCTGCGTCTTCAGCGCGGCGTTCGCGTCAGTCAGGTTCTTGAGTTGCAGCGTGAGCCCCGCATTCTGCGCCTGCAACGTCTGAAGCTGGCCGTTCAGCGCGGTTTTGTCGGCGGTTAGCTTGCCCACCTGGTCGCTCAGTCCCGCGACCTGCTCCTGCAACCGCTTGACCTCCGCGCGCAACTGCGCGATGACCTCGTCCTGCGGCGCAGTGGGCGAACCGGGGACCTCGGAGACCAGTTTCAGCAGCGCATCCTTCCACTTCGGCCCCTGCGCCCAGGTCAGGCCGGGCGAGTGCGTCTGGGTGAACTCGCTGGCCCCACGCACTGCGCCCTCCTTCAGCCCGTACGAATCGAGCAGCCACGCAACCAGGTAGGCCAGCGTCGCAAGTTGCGCCTGTGAGGGCGCGGCCGAATCGAAGTTGCCCGCCACGTAGATATTGAGGCCGTTGAAGATCCACGGCTGGTCGCGGCTCACAACCTCCTCATCCGGGTTGGTGCGCTGGAGCTGGCCGTCCCCCGTGATGTAGAACTGGCTGAGGATGGCCGGATAGCGCTGCCGCTGAGCGGTCGCGACGCGGTCCGCGCCGATCTCCGGCCGCACTGCCGTGTGGTTAATCACCACGTACTTGATGTCGGCCTTCGTCCGCTTGACCATCTTCGTCGCGTCGCGCGACAATTGGTTTGTGATGTCGACGACCGACGGCGGCTTGACTCCGCTTGCCGGCGGTGGTTGCGGCTGTGGCTCAGGTTGCGGCTGAGGTTGTGGTTGTGGTTGCGGCATAATCTGCGGCTTGCCCTGCATAGCTGCCTCCCAGTTGTGCTTGTGGACCAACGCCTGCCGCAAATCATCGTGCAGCGCGGTCTTGTTTTCCAGCCCCCACCGGTCGATGTTCGGCCAGCGATACACGATCGCGGCCCGAATCACCTGCGTGCCGGTCTGCCGGTTCCACCAGTCGATCTCGCCATACGCCCGTTGAATCCAGCCCCGGTTGACGTTTTGCCACGCGTCGTTCTGGTTCATCTCCGTCAGATACACGGGCAGATGCCGCATCTCCGCCGGGATGCCGCGCATGAAATCCTGGTACGCGCGGAAGTTGTACTGGCGGCTGGCAAACGGCGGGTTCATCCGCGTGTCCGTGTGGATCAACGCCGGGTCTGCGCCGTGCGTGTATGTGTGGATCGAGATGCCATCGCACCCGTCCGGGCCAAGCTCCTCAAGGATGTCCGTCTGGTACTTCACCCAGTCGCCGTTCGGATTGCCCGCGTAGGTGGTGTGCGCATTCCACGGCGCGACCGCTGCGGTGACGACCTGATCCTTCGCCCGTCCGGGCAGCTTCTTGATTGCGTTTCGACACAGCGTGTAGCAGGCCGCGTACATGCCTGGCAGGATCACCTCTCCCGGCGACACAATGCGCGGCGGATTAACGCTCCAGTCCAGCGCCACACCCGGCCGCTCCACCGCGTAGTTCGTCTCGTTGCCGATGATCCAGATGTGACAGCCCTTCGACGCGCCCACGAAGTTCGCGACGCGGCGGGCGAAATCCGCATAGCGGCTGGAATGCGGGATCGTCCCGTTCGGCTCGTAACCGTTGTTCAGCCGGACAATGATGCCGTAACCCTCGTTCGCCCAGCGCGAATAGTCGCCGCCGCGCGTGTTCTTTGGATCGCTGCCCAACTCCTCCGTGAACAGCACCCACCCGCGCGCGCCACCCGCCGCCATCAAATGCTCGCCGCCCGGATCGTGTATCCCGTACAAGTATGGCGAGTCGTTGAGCGGTCTGGACATCCGCCTCCTCCTTCCGCCGCCGTAAAACGTAGCAGTTGTTACTTGTCGACAAGTATACAATACATTGTTTTTCTTGTCCATAAGGAAAAGGCGGGCCATGCATTGCGAACCGGCTTCCTCGTGCGTATAATGACCTCCAGAGAGCCCAGTTATGGTATCGAAGGGAGTTATTCGTGGACATTGATTGGTTCGGGCAATCTTGTTTCAGGATCAAAGAGGGTGCGATCACGATCGTGACCGACCCGTACGACAAGTCGATCGGCTACACGCTGCCCAGGCTGCGCGCGGACATCGTCACCATCAGCCATGACGCGCCGGGCCACGCCAACGGATCGGCGATCAAGGGCGAGCCGAAGATTGTAACGCGGCCGGGCGAATACGAGGTCAAGGGCGTCTTCATCACGGGCATTCAGACCTGGCGCGGGTCCGCGGTGAAGGGTGAGGCAAAAGAGGAGAACACCGTGTACGTGTTCGAGTTCGGCGAGCTCACCGTCTGCCACCTGGGCGACCTGAGCAAGCCCCTCACACAGGCGCAGGTCGAGTCGATGCCCGATGTTCACGTGCTGCTCGTGCCCGTGGGCGGAGGCGGCGCGTTGGACGCGGACAAAGCCGCAGAGGTGATCGCGCAGCTCGAGCCGCGCATCATCATTCCGATGCACTATCAGACGCAGTACACGACCCTCAAGCTCGATCCACTGGCGCGCTTCCTCAAGGAGATGGGCGCGGCCGAACACGAGCCGCAGGAGTCGATCCGCGTCACGCGCAGCGGCCTCCCCGAAGAGCCGCAGGTGGTGGTGCTGGAGTGCAAGCAGGGGTAAGCATGAGAGGAAAAGCCATGTCTGCCGCGCGCGCGGCCGTCTTGATCGTCGTCGCGCTGGCGCTTCTTGCCGCATGCGGAGGCGGCGGGCCGACCACGCCGCAGCCGAACCTCGCCACGGTCGCGCCGCCGCAGAGGCAGGGCACGCCGCTGACGGGCAACGCAACCGAGTTGATCGCCAGGGGGGAGGCCGCGCTTGCCGCGGGCAACTTGAACGAGGCGGAGCAGGCGTACCGCAGCGCGGCCGCAGTGGACGCGCGCTCCGCCGGGGCGCAACTGGGCCTGGGCAACGTGTACGTGCGGCAGGGGCGCTTGCCCGAAGCCGAGGCCGCCTACCGCAACGCGCTCGCGCTCGACCCGAAGCTCGCCGCCGCGCTGACCAATCTCGGCGTCGTCTACTACCAGCAGGGCAACTACACCCAGGCCGCGACCCAGTTCGAGGCCGCGCTCAAGCTGAATCCGAACGACGCGCAGTCGCTCTACCTGCTCGGCGCGGTCCGCCTGCAGAACGCCCGGTATGCCGATGCGGAGAAGCTGTTCAACCAGGCGAAGGACGCGCAGCCCGATCTGGCCGAAGCCTATTACGGTCTCGGCGCGCTCTACAAGCTGCAAGGAAAAAAGGCCGAAGCCATCGCCGCGTTCGAGAAGTTCCTCTCGCTCGGCACCGCGCAAGACCCGGCCGCGGCGGAGCAGGCGCGGCAGGAGTTGGAGGAACTGAAGAAGTAGGACGGCGAGAGAAGGCGCGGTGGAACGCGGGCGGCCATCTCGAATAAGCGAATACGGGAACGAATAAGCGAATTGCGCTCCCCTGGAGGGAGTGCGCGTCCTGCGCGC
>CAZPTI010000021.1:0-19552 GCA_964588925.1 uncultured Anaerolineales bacterium
CGCGAGCGCATCCGCCAGATCGAGGCGAAGGCGCTGCGCAAGCTCCGCCACCCCATTCGCAGCCGCAAGCTGCGCGATTACCTCGGCTAAAGGGACGCGCCCCGCTGTTTTTGACGGGTGGGGCGCTTCGCGATATAATACGCAGGTCAGTGAGCGATCCGCGATAGCTCAATCGGCAGAGCAAGCGGCTGTTAACCGCAAGGTTGGAGGTTCGAGTCCTCCTCGCGGAGCTGGATCGGCGGCCAAATGGCCGCCGATTTTGATTTAACGCCACCATCTCCATCAGCGTCTTCGATACGAGCCACGGCCGCACCTACCCCCATCGTAACGCGACAACCCGGATTGCTGATGTCAAGCGTGACAGATTCGCGCGTCCCACCGCATCTCTCTTGACAGGCAGGCCAGCAGCCGAATAACAGGCGCCAATCCAGCGACACGATGGAGGTATTTATGAACCCGGACGAACTTGCCGTACTGCAACTGCGTATGTCAGCGATGCGCGACGCCATTGCCCTGTATTGCTGCCACCGCCAGTGCGGGGCAGATGAAAACGATGGTGGCCCCGCGCTGGCTAATCTTCTGGCGAATCCCGCCGAAGTGATCGCGCGGCTCATGCCCGTCCGCGACGCCCTGCTCGAAGCCGCGCAGCGGCCCGGGCCGATTTGAGCGGTGCGTCTCCTTGCTCAACCACCGGAACGGAGGAACACAATGACAATCGCCGCTTCCCTTAACGACCTGCTCAAAATCCGATTCGACAATCGGGAACTGATCGAGCGGGTGAACGGGAATCTGGGCAGTGCCGTGGGCTTCAAGTTCACCGGCGACGCGCTCACCGACGAACCGGCGGTGATCATCTACGTGCCGCAGAAGCTGCATCCGAGTTGGCTGCCGGCGGATCAGGTGATCCCGGAGTTCATGCAGAGCGCCGACGGCCTCGTCTGCCGCACCGACGTGATTCAGGCGAGCCGGTCGTGGCAGGACATGGTCACTCTGCTGGCGGTGCATCCGCAAGACCCGAACCGGACACTTCCGGTAGGCTTCGCCGATCTAAAGGAACCGCCCCCGCTGACGAGCCGCAACCTTGAGGCGCTCCAGGCCCTTCACGGCGCAACGGAGCGGATGTTCGCCGGCGCGCGCGTGTTTGGCCGGGATCAGGACGGCAACGGCTATTCGGGCACAGCCGGTTGCTTCGTGCGCGACCGCGCCACCCAGCGACTCGGCTTCCTGACCAATGCGCATGTGGCAGACCGCGAAGGCAACAAGCTGTACTACCCGAACTTCAACGGCCTTGTCGCGGGCGTTGCGCAGCGACTTGCGACTGAGGTCCCCGACGAACGGCTCTTTCCGCGCCTCAACCGGCGGGCGGCGTTCTACAACATCGACTGCGCCTACGTCGAGCTTGCCGACGACATCGCGGGCCGGATTGACCCGCGACTCTACGGAGTCGGGACGATCGGCCAACCGCTCAAACTTGACCTGGACACGATGGGGCCGGTGGGCCGCCGCGTGATCAGCGTCGGCAGCCGGCGCGGTGTCCAGTCGGGACGAATCGCAGCCTTCTCGTTCGAGTTCGAGGACGGCCAGGACTCGTATTACACCGACTACCTGATGATCGGGGAAGACGGCGTCAGTCAGGACGGCATCTCGCTGCTGCCGACTGCGCTGTCCGATCACGGCGATAGCGGTAAACTGATCGTGACCGACGACCACGAACACAACCCGGTGGCTTTGCTGTGGGGCGGTTGGAGCGAACAGCGCCGCCCGGGCCGGCCGTTGGAGAAGTGGTCGTGGGGGATCGATATTAACCGCATCCTGGACACGCTGGAGATTGATATCTGTTCGTAAAAGACCCGGGACGAAATTCGCCGCCATGAGGCGGACAGGCGCGTTCCAGCGCGCGAACCAGGTAAACAGAACAGGCCGGCTGCGACAAGCGCGACCGGCCTGTTCTACGTGAAAACGATTACCGACGTCGTCCGGCGCTCCCCCGCCCGCCGCCGCCCCACACCACCGCCAGCCCCAACAGGAACCCAAACACGTACCAGTTCCCGTTGTTATGCACCTCGAACACCTCGACGCTGTCCGAGAAGAGCGAGATGATGAACGTGACCGGCGCGATGATGCCGTGCCACAGCCCCTGCCAGAACCCGGCCACCTGCCCCTGCGGGTTTGGCGTGCCGACGAACTCATTCGGGCCAGCCGCGCAACCGGCCAGCAGGACGACCGCCAGGATCAGGACCCCGAAGACGACGACTTTCTTCATGCGATTACCTCCTCCACTGATGACTTGAATATATCATGCGGAAGCGAGGCAATCCCGATAGGAGGCCGACGAATGGCGGACGCTTGCTGACCTGGCGCTAACGCGGGTGATCCTGCTCCAGGTCGTCGCGAATCGTCTGCTTCGGCTTGATCCCCGTGCGCCATGCGGCGGATGCCAGCGCGTGCGACGCAGTCGGCGCGCCGAGGATCAGCAGCAGGATCAGGACGGCCGCCCGACCTGCGCCCACCGGCGTGATGAGCGCAGCCGCCACGAGCAGCAGCACGACGCCGAAAACACTCACCTTGCCCGTCGCGTGCAGGCGCGTGTACACGTCGGGCAGGCGGATGAAGCCGACCATGCCGATCAGCGAGAACGCGGTGCCGACCACGACCGCGAGAATGGCGAGCGCCGTCTTCAAATCGTCCAGCATCAGAAGATCCTCTCATCCGCCACATACTTCGCCAGCGCAATCGCGCTGACGAAGCCAAGCGCGGCCAAACCGAGCGCGACGTCAATGTAAAGCGCGTTTAGCTCGATCAGGGCGATCAGCACGAGGACCGCCAGCATGAGCGTCGTCACCAGGTCCGCGCCGATCAGCCGGTCGATCAGGTTCTCCCCGCGCCAGAGGCGATACACGCTGAGCGCAATCAGCGCAATGTGGATCGCCAGCGCGACGTTCAGGACGACAACGAGAACTTGCTGGAGCATAACCGGCTACTCCAAAATCCGGCTGAGCAGGCTGCGGCGCAGCGCCTGCGCCTCGCGAATCGTGTCTTCCGCATGCGAGGCGTCGAGGCAGTGGACGTACAGCGTCCGCTCCTGATCCACGCCGATCACCAGTTCGCCGGGCGTGACCGACAGGGCATGCGAAGCGAGCGCCACCCCCAGGTCCGTTTCGCACTCTGACGGCACCGCGAGGATGCCCGGTTTGATGGGCAGTTTTGGATCAAGCACGAGCCGCGCTACGCCGACCCCGCTGCGGATAATGTCGTAGGCCAACAGTGCGGCGTATTGCAGCAGCGCCAGCAGCGACTGCGGCACACGACGCAACTCCACCGGCGAACGCGTGGGCCGGAGCAGCAGCGCGATGACGGACGCGATGACCACGCCGAGCAGGACATTGTTGAACGCGACGTTGCCGGTCAGCGCGAGATAGAGCGCGGTCACGGCGAGGATCGTCCAGACGTAGCCCACCGCCTACCCTCCCAACACCGCAGCGGTATAAGCGCCGGGGGTCAGCAGCCAGACGCTCACCGCATTCGCCAGGCGCAACAGCGGCTCGGCCCACAGGCCCAGCGCCACACACAGGCCAATCAACAGCGCAGGCGCGATCAAGTGATCGCCGGTCGTCTTCGCCTTGTTGCCTTCGGGCAGCGGCGCCCACCAGATCAGTTGGAACGCGCGGACCACGTAGAGCAACGTGAGGATGCCCCCTGCGCCAACCAGCGCGACCGCCGCATACTGTTCGAGCGACAGCCCGCTCTGGAAGACGAGCAGCTTGCTCACAAAGCCGTTCGTGGGCGGAATGCCGGCCAGCGCCAGCCCACCCAGCAGGAACAGCCCACCGGCAAGGGGAGACGCCTTGCCCACGCCCACCAGGGCCGTGAATGCGGCCGACTTCGGCGATGCGCGGCTCGCCATTGCGCCCGCCAGCATTAGCATCGCGGCCTTGATGAGGCTGTGATTGACCGTGAATACCACCGCCGCAGTCAGCGCGAGGGGCGTGCCCCAGCCGATGGCGACGAGGATGTAGCCGATCTGCGCGAGGGTCGAATAGGCGAGCATCCGCTTCGCGTTGTGCGTGCCGAGCGCAGTGAACCCACCGAACAGCACGCCGGCCGCGCCGAACCCGATCAGCATAGGCCGCAGCGGGAAGACCCCTTCCGGCAGCAGGAGCGTCGTCATCCGCAGGAAGCCGTACACGCCCACCTTGACCACGATGGACGAGAGCATGGCGCTGACTGGCGTCGGCGCGGCGGTGTGAAAATCGGGCTGCCAGAAGTGGAACGGCACGACCGCGCTCTTGACCATGAAAAACGCGGTCATCAGCGCGGCGGCTGCGGGCAGCAGGGGCGCGAGGGGCTGCGTCGCGATGCGCTGCGCGAGGTCGGCCATGTTCAGCGTGCCGTATGCGGCGTACAGGCTGCCTGCGGCCAGCAGCAGACACATGCTGGCGAAGAGGCTCATGTAGAAGTACTTGTACGCCGCTTCTACGCCGAGCCGGTCGTCGGCCATCGCGGTCAGCCCCGCGCCCGACATGACGAGCAACTCGGAGAAGACAAAGATGTTGAACAGGTCGCCCGTCAACATGACCCCGGTCAAGCCCGAGCTGAGGGCCAGGAAGAGCGGGTAGAAGGACGGATATTTTATGCACTGGTCGCCCGCGCCGAGGCTGTAGATGATGCCTGCGACGATGACTGTCTGCGCCATGACGGCCATCGTCGCGCCAAGCAGATCGCCCATGAACGTGATGCCGTAGGGCGCAGGCCACGCGCCAAGCTGATAGACGACGGGCGCGCCGCTTCGCCACACCTGCGCCAGCAGCGCGATGCTGGCTACAAGGGACAGGATCGCCGCGCCGAGCGCCCAGTAACCGACCGCGCGGCCCAGCCGTCGCGCCAGCAGGCCAATCGCAGCCGCAAAGAGCGGGATCAGGACGGGCAGCAGCGCCAGCATCAGCCCTTCATCCCCGCGACCTCGTCCGAGTCGCTCGTGCGATAGCGCATGGTGATCACGTAGACCAGCGACAGGATGAAGGAGAACGCGGCCATGCTGATGACGATGGCGGTGAGGATCAGCGCCTGGGGCAGCGCGTCGCTCCGCTGGCCGGTTTCCGTGGCGTACGCAGGGAGCAACCCCTGGTATGCGCCCGTGGTGAGCAGGAACAGGTTCACCGCGTTCGACAGGGCGAACACGCCGATGGCCGAGCGCAACACGTTACGCCGCAACAACTGAAACACGCCGATCCCAAACAATGCGCCGATGGCGAGCGCCTTGAGCAAATCCATACGCTACCTGTCCATTTCCACGGGTCGGTCCTTCGGGTGGCCGAGCGCTTCGAGGATGAACGACACGCCGCCGAGCACCGTCACGAAAATCGCAAACTCGAACACGAACGAGGTGCTCAGGTGGAAGCCCGCCGGCAACACCAGCCCGATCGCCTTCCCGTAATCGAAGTTGGCGAAGAACGCGCCGGCGAAGAGCGCGCCCGCCGCGCCGTTGAGCAGCGCCAGCAGAAGGCCGCCGATGATCATGGGCGCGGGCCGCAGCCACCACAACTGCGCCTGCGTCTCCGCATAGCCGAACGCGACGTACCAGTACGCAACCGCCAGCCCGACGATGACCGCCGCCGTAAACCCGTCCCCGCCCTGGTTGTGGCCGTACATGATCTGCGTCGCGCCCAACACCAGCGTGAGCGGGAGCAGGGCATGACCGAGCGCGCGCACGAGCGGCGAGGTCCGTCCGCCGGCAATGCCCAGGACGGGCAACACGAAACTGCGCGCGTCTTCGGCCGTCTCGTCGGGGTGCAGCGCATGCGCGGGCATCCACGGCTTGTGCGCCGCATAGCGCAGCAGGGTGTAGATCGCCAGCCCGGCGGTCGCAAAGACCGAAATCTCGATCAGCGTGTCAAAGCCGCGAAAGTCGATCACGATGGCCCCGACGATGTCCGCCGCGCCGACGAGCGGCTTGGCGTTCGCCTCAAAGAAGGGCGTCACGACCGAAGCGCGCGGCCGGGAGTCGAGCGCGACGAGGGTCAACGCGGCGACCAACACGCCTGCGCCGGTGGCAATCAGCGCGTCGCGAATCAGACCGGGCCGGCTTTGCGCGAAGGTGAACTCGGAGGCGCGCTCGCGCTCGGCGCGCGGCAGGTTGCTCAGCGTAAGCGTCAGGATGACCACGCTCAACAGGTCGACGACCACCTGCACCAGCGCCACATCCGGCGCGGGTTCGAGCGCCATCATGACCGCCACGGCCAGTCCCGACGCGCCGAGCGCGAGGATCGCCGGAAAGTCGCGACGCAGGAAGATGCTCAACAGGGCCGCGCCGGCTGCCAGCAGCAGCGAAAACAGTCGGAGCAGCGCCAGCTCGTCGGTCAGGTCAAGCGGCGCAAGCCGCGCGGGAAACGGCACGCCGCCGAACAGGACGACGAGCGCCAGCGTCCCCGCAATAATCACGGCAAGATAGGTTCGCAGTCGACCTACTTGCGATCGCGTCGCCAGCTCGGCAAGGCTGTTCATCCCTGACACGACCCCATCATGGACACGATCGAACGAGACGCGGCCAACCAGATCGCTGCCCGCCAGCGCGCCGCGCAGACGAGCGCGGAAGACAAAGAGCGCGCCGCCGATCGAGATCGCAATCGCGCTGAGGACTAGCGGCGGATTAATGCCCGTCCACAGAGCCAGCGACACTTTGACTGGCGCGCCGTAGGCCGCCCCGGCCGCGCTGGCAAGAAAGTTCGCCAGAACCCCCGGCTCCGGCGCGCCGCCGACGATCAGCGAAAGCGCGGCCGGGATGGCGGGCGCGACGATCATGGGCCACGGCGCTTCGCGCGCGTGAATCCCCTTGTCGCGAGGTTGCCCGAAGAACGTATCCCACACGAGCAAACCGGCCTGCGCCAGCATCAGCGCGCCCGCAATGACCGCAGCGGCCGGGAAGAGAATGCTCGCCGCCTGCGGAACGCCCGGATGCACCGCCGTCGCCAGCAGGGTCTCTTTCGCAAGGAAACCAAACAGCGGCGGCAGCCCGCCCATCGACAGGCCGGCAATGACCGCAGCCACCGCTGTGAACGGCATGGCGCGACGCAGCCCGCCGAGCCGCCGCAGGTCGCGCGTCCCCGCCTCGTGGTCGACGCTGCCAGCGACGAGGAACAGCGCGCTCTTGTAGAGCGCGTGGGCCAGGACCGTGATGACGAGCGCCTTGAACGCGATGTCGGTGTCCTGCCCGATGAGCATGACCATCGCGCCGAGCTGGCTGATGGTCGAATAGGCGAGCAGCCCCTTCAAATCGTTCTGCTTGAACCCCTGATACGCGCCGAGCAGCATCGTGACCAGGCCGAAGAGGCTCAGCGTCCAGAACCATTGATCGGTCTGGCCGAGCGCCGGGTTGAGGCGCGCCAGCAGGTAGACGCCCGCCTTGACCATCGTGGCCGAATGGAGGTAGGCGCTGGCCGGGGTGGGCGCAGACATGGCCTGCGGCAGCCAGATGTGCGCGGGGGCCTGCGCGCTCTTGGTGAACGCGGCGAACGCGAAGAGGGCGAAGAGCGGCGCGTACCACGGGCTGGCGCGCAGCAAATCGCCGCTCGACAGCACGGTCGCATAATCCACGCCGCCGGTCAGCGCGCCGAGCCATACCACGCCTGCCAGCAGGACAATCCCGCCGCCGCCGGTGATGAACAACGACTTGAGCGCCGCAGCCCGCGCAGCCGGGTCCTTCTGCTTGTACCCGATCAGCAGGAACGACGTGATGCTCGTCCCTTCCCAGCAGAACCACAGCGTGAGCAGGTCGCCGGCCAGCACGAGGCCGAGCATGGCGGCCATGAAGAGGAACAGGTACGCGTAGAAGCGCGGCGCGCCGGGATCGTCAGAGAGATAGTAGCCCGCATACACGACGACCAGCGCGCCGATGCCGGTCACGAGCAGCGCAAAGAGCGCAGACAGGCCGTCAAGGTAGAGCGAGAAGTTCAGCCCGAGCGAGGGCATCCACGGGACGACGAAGCTTGCAGGCGGCGCGTCCTTCGGGGGGATCCGGGTCAGCAGCAGGATGAAGGCGGCAAGGGGGAAGAGCGCCAGGATCCAACCGGCTGCGCGCGAAGGGGCTTTGGAGAACGCCGTACGCCACGCCAGCGCAACCAGCGCGCCCGCAAGGCACAGCAGCAGTGGGATCAGCAGCGTCACGTTCATCGATTCCCCGTCTCGCAGCGGCTCAGACCGGGTCATTATAACATGCGTGAAGGGGCGCTTAGCGTAGGCTTGCGCACTTTGACACGAAACCCGAAGGCATCGACAATCAACTTCGGCAGCACTCTGGCCGCGCAAGGGGTGGCATGGACAAGTTTCTGTTGATCGGCGTCGGCGGATTCGTCGGCGCGAACCTGCGTTATCTCACGCAGCAGTGGGCCGCGTCTGCCTGGGGGCCGGATTTTCCCTACGGCACGCTGTTCGCCAACGTCCTGGGCAGCTTCATCATCGGCCTGTTCCTGACGCTCGCCACCGAGCGCCTCGACCTGTCGCCAGGCTGGCGCTATCTGATCGCGACCGGCATCCTCGGCGGCTACACGACCTTTTCCTCCTTCGCCTACGAGACGTTGAGCCTGGCCGAAACTGGCCGCTATGGTTATGCGGCGCTGAATCTTTTCGGCAATGTCCTGCTGGGGCTGACCGCCGCGCTGCTCGGCATCGCGCTGGCGCGCCTGGTGATGAGGTGACATATGGACATCATTGGCCCGGCAACCAAAGTGACCATCTACATCGGGGAGAGCGACCGCTGGCATGGCAAGCCGCTGCACATGGCGATCCTGGAGCTGCTCAAGTCGACCGACTGCGCGGGCGCGACGGTCACGCGAGGGATTGCGGGGTTCGGCTGCCACAGCCGGATACGCACGGCATCCATCGTCGACCTCTCCGCCGACCTGCCGCTCATCGTGGAGTGGGTGGATGACCCGGCGCGCGTCGACCGGGTGATGCCGCAGATCAGGGCGATGGTCAGCAAGGGGATGATCACGGCGCAGCCGGTCGAAGTGATCGCGAACGGCCCCTGTGGGAAGCGGGCTGCCACAGAGGACTCAGAGAGAACGCTCTGAGTCCTCTGCGTCCTCTGCGGCTAAAAGTGTCTTAATACGCGTGAGCCACCACTTGAGAGCGCGCGCGTTGCCCACCGAGTGCTCCCAGATGCGCACGACGCGCCACCCCCCGGCCTTAAGCTCCGCCGTGACGCGGCGGTCGCGCGCCCGGTTGCGCCTGATCTTCTGCTGCCAGTAGTCGGTGTTGCTGGCGGGGCGGCGGAGGTGCTGCGGGCAGCCGTGCCAGAAGCAGCTATCGATGAAGATCACGAGGCGGGCGTCACGGTGGGCGAAGTCGGGCTTGCCGGGGATGCCGGTGGGCTGCTCCTCGAAGCCACTTAACCCCCGCTCCTTGAGCGCAGCGGCGAAGGCCGCTTCCAGTTGCGTCCCCGACCGTCTCACGGTGCTCATCACCGCCGAGCGCCGATCCTTCGGGATGCGGTCCACCTAGCCCGCTCCCTCGCAGCACGCGCGAATCGCCGGGGCCAGCGCCTTCATCAGCAGCGGCGGCACCGCGTTCCCCACCTGGTGCGCCTTCTCGATGTAGGTGCCGGTGAAGCGGAAGTCGTCGGTGAACGACTGGAGCCGGGCCGCCTCGCGTATTGTCAGCAGCCTCGGCTCGCGTGGGTGGCAGAAGCGGCCCGAACCGGGGTGAAACACCCAGCGCGTGATCGTGGGCGCCAGCATCTCGAAGTCCAGCCGCCCGTATGCGCCGCTGTAGCCCGCCGCCGGTCGCAGGTGATGGGGCAGCTCGCGCATCCCCTCGCCGGGGCCGATGGACGCGATGCGGCTGAACTGCTTCTCGTTCAGCCTGCGCGTCACGTGGTCGTATAACTCCTCCGACCGGGCGCGCATCAACTCTTGGTACTCGTTCTGCGGCGGCTGGTCGTAGTCCATCGGCTCGGAGCCTTCGCCGTTCTCCAGCCGGGGGAGGTCGGAGATGGCCGCCCACGCAGAGGTGTAGGGCGCGCGCCCGTTCGCGCCGTTGTTGGCGGGGCCGTGCGTGGGGTCGGGGAAGCGCGGGGCGACGTTCGTGCGGGAGGCGAAGAAGAGGCAGCGCCGCCGCACCTGCGGCACGCCGTAGTCGGACGCGACCATCACCTTCGCAATGGCGCGATAGCCGAGCCGGTCGAGCGTCGCGAGGATTTCGTCGCGCACCGCGCCGTCGTACGCCTTGTGAATCTCCGCCACGTTCTCCATGACCACGACGCGTGGGCGCAGAACCTCCACGAAGTCGAGGTAGTAACGGAACAGCAGGTTACGAGGGTCTTCAAGAAAGCGATATGCGGCCGGCACGTTCTTCGAGAAGCCCTGGCATGGCGGCCCGCCGATCAGGCAGTCGACCTCGCCCTCCTCTGCGCCGATGCGCGCCAGCAGCTCGCGTGGCGTGAGGACGGTCAGGTCGGCCTGGATTGCGGCGGCCTGCGGATGGTTGCGCGCGAACGTGTTCGTGGCCGGTTTCCAGTGGTCGATGCCCGCCACGGTGGTGAACCCGGCCAGTTCCAGCCCCCACGACATGCCGCCGCAGCCGGAAAAGAGGTCGACGACGGTGCGCGCCCTCATCCCACCACGCGACTCAGCCGCTGCCGCAACACGTTCGCAGGCTGCGCGCCGACGATCTGATCGACCACCTTGCCGCCCTTGAAGATGAGCAGGGTGGGGATGCTCATGATGCCGAACTGCCCGGCCACGCGAGGGTTCTCGTCCACATTGAGCTTGCCCACAACCGCTTTGCCGGCGAACTCCTGCGCCAGCGCAGCCACGTGCGGCGCGATCATCTTGCACGGCCCGCACCAGACCGCCCAGAAGTCGACCAGCACGGGCAGGTTGCTCCGCAGCACGACTTGCTCGAAGTTAGAGTCGGTAATGGTCACGGGTTCGGCCTTGACGCCGGTGGTCGCGCCGGGGGCCTGTCTGTATCCGCTGGTTGCCGCGCCCGCCGGGCCGCTCGCTGTTCCGGCTGCCTTTGTCGCGCCTGTCGAGGGGCCGCGAGGCGCAGGCGGACGCGCGCCGCCCCCGCCCAGATAGTCTAACCATGCGGCAAGGTCGCGTTCTCCCGCTGCGCCCGCCCCCCGTTCGACCTGCTGCCCGTCCTTGTACAGGAACAGGGCGGGATACTCACCCACGCCGAGCTTCTGCGCCAGGCTGCGCTCTTCGTCCGCATTGACCTTGACCACGAGCGCCTTGCCCGCATAACGCTTTGCCAGCGCCTCCAGCGTCGGGTTCAACTGCTCGCACGCCGGGCAGTCGCGCCGCCAGAAAACCACCAGCGCAGGCAGCCCCGCGCTGATCACCCGCCCGAAATTCGTCTCGTTGCTGTGAATCGGCGCATCAATCGCCATCGCTCAATTCTCCCTTCCGTCTCGCTCGCGCCAGCCACAACCCGGCCACGATAAACGCCAGCACCGCCACGGCCATCAACGCCCACCCGAGGCGCCACGCGACCGGCATGAAGCGCAGCTCAACCTGGTGCGCACCCGCCAGTACGCCGACGGCCTGAAACAGGAAGTTGGCGCGATACGGCTCGCCGGCGCGCTGGCCGTCGATAAACACCTGCCAACCGGGATACCATATCTGGCTCACAAAAACCAGTGCGGGAGCATCCGTATTAACGCTGAACCTGAGCGAATTGCGGTGAACTTCGATGCCGCTCACCGTGCCGCCGCCGCCCACCGGGACGGGCAGGGTCGATAGGCCTTCGATCACGGCGGTTTGCTTCGGGTCAAAGCCGGGCTGCGTGATGGTCTGGAGCGCGAGGTCGGCGGACGGCTGGAATTGAGCGGTCGGCACGATGAAGGCGCGTGGCAGCGCACGGCGGTTCTCGTAGACGTTCAGGTCCGGGTCGCCGTCGAAGGCCAGCGCGAACTTGTCCCAGTCCAGCGCGACGTCCTTCTTGCCCAGCACGTAGCGCACGTTGAGCAGGTCGTAGAGCGGGGTCGAGCGCGAGCCGAGCGCCTCCCAGTAACGCTCAAAATCGGCGAGGACGAGCGGGTTCGCCACGCCGTTGACGTCCTCCAGCCCGTAGAGCAGGGCGGTGTTCGGCTGCCAGAGCGCGTCGATCTGCGTGCGGCTGTCGATGCGGAAGGGGCCGGGCTGAGCGGTCAGGAAGGCGGCAATCGGGCCTTGCTCGAACGCCGCCGCCGGATTCCGCTCGCCCATGTCCTGATACGCGCCGAGGCTGGCAACATCGACGAAGATGAGCGCGACGGCCAGCCAGGCCAGCGTGACGGGCCGGCCGAGATGCCAGCGCCTTGCGGCCAGCCATGCCACGCTCGCCGCCAGCAGCAGGGCAAACGAGACGACCGCAATCAGTGTGATCGACATGCGCGTCGCGACCGCCGGGTCGCGATCCTGCAGCAGGAGCAGCGCGAGGTAGGCGAGCGGGACGCCGATCAGCAGGACGCCACCCACGATCCACGCGCCGACGCGCACCAGGCGCGCCAGCGCCCGTTCGCCAGATGCGGACAGGGGCCGCAGCAGCGCATCCAGCCCGAAGGCAGCCAGGGCGGAGAGCGCAAAGCCGGTCAGCAGGACGAACCGGGCCGCTGCGCGCAACTGGTTGAAGCCAGGGAGCAGGGTCAGCCAGCCGTAGAGGATCGCGTACACGCCGAGCGCGAGGATCAGCGAAACCCCGGCCAGCCCGACCCACGGCCAGACGCGCCGGTCAGTGCGCCCACGCAGCGCGACGCCAACCCCCGCCAGGATGAGCGGCAGGATGCCGAGATACCCCACCTCAACCCGGGGCCACGCGCCCCAGTGGAATTGCGGCCCGCGCCCGAAGAAGCCGGGGATCAGCCAGCCGATCAGTTGCGGGGGCGAGAGCGGATAGTCGCCCGTGGCCGTGTACGTCCCCGCTGCGCGCATCGTCCGGCTCGCCAGCTCCAGCGCAGGGAGCAACACCGGCGCAGCGAGCAGGCAGGCCAGCGCCACGGCTGCCAAGAGCGCGACCGCCGTCAGCAGCGCGCTCCGCCCGAAACGGGGTTGATTCCGCTCTGCCAGCAGGGCGAAGAACGCATACAAGCTCAGCGCGAGGATGATGAAGAGCGTGCCCTGGATGTGTCCGGCGGTGAGGCTTAGAGCGAGCAGCGCAGCGGTCAGGCCGACGCGCAGGGGCAGGCTCCGGCTGGCGATCCAGCCCCAGAAGACCCACGGCAGCCAGGAGAGCGAGGCGTTCAGGTTGAGGTTGCCGAAGTGCGTCAGGAAGCCGTCGGAGAACACGAAGGCGATAGCGCCCGCCAGCGCAGCCACGCGCCGCAGCCCGAGGCCGCGCGCCAGCAGGAAATACATGCCTGCGCCCGCAAACCACAGGTGCGCCACGCTGAGCCACTGGAGCGACTCGTAGGGGAACGTCGGGTTGAGCAGGAACAGCAGCAGGTTGGGCAGGTAGAGGAAGCCCGCCTGGATGTCGCCCACGTGGGGCGCGCCCGCATAGACGTGCGGGTTCCACAGCGGCCATGCGCCGTCCCGCAGACTGGCCGCCGCAAAGCGATAGGTGGGAAAGAGAAACGAGACGAGGTCGCCGCCGTCCGCCGGCATCCAGTTCAGCCCGGCGACGATGCGCCAGAAGAAGCCGAGGGCCGCCAGCCCCAGCAGGCCGAGCGCAGCCACGTCGAAATGCCACGGCGAGCGCAGGCGGCCACGATGGTGCAGCCGTGCGGTCAGGATGAAGGCGGCAAGCAAGATGAGCGCCAGCAGGATCAGGAACATGGGGCGGGCAGTCCTCTCAGGAGCGATTTGCGCCGGGAGGATGATAACACAGATCGGCGGGCTTATGTTATCATGGCCCAAGCTTTCTCACGGAGAGTACAGGGATGTCTCGCAACCGTCGCCTCTTCCTTATTTTGCTCCTTGTCTGCGTCGCTGCGGCGGCGCTCATTCTGCTGTTGATGCCGCTCGAAAAGACGCTCGGCCAGGTCATCAAGATCGTCTACCTGCACGGCGCGCTGAGCCGGGCGGGCATGCTCGGGCTGATCGGGGCCGGGGTGGCCGGAGTCGCGTTCCTGCTGACCCGTCGCCCGGCGCTGGCCGCGTGGACGCGTGGCCTGCTGCTGAGCGGCTGGCTCTTCTGGGTCGCGCACTTCGTGGTGAGCATGCCCGCCACCCGGCTGACGTGGGGGCCGTGGATCGCATGGGGCGAGCCGCGCGTCAACATGACGCTGCAACTGATTGCGGCCGGGCTGGTGGTGATCCTGGTGAGCTGGATGATGAAGGATGCGCGCTTCACGGCCTTCTCCGCCGCGCTGCTGGCGCTGGCCGTCGGCTGGATGGCGTTCAGCACCGGCGTCATCCGCCACCCGCTTGATCCCATCGGCTCGTCCCCCTCCGCCACGTTCCAGCTCGTCTATCTCGCGCTGCTCATCCCGATCATTGCCGCAATGGGGCTGGTCGCGTGGCGGCTTACGTGGGAGGGTCATCGTGAAGCTCGCTAATGTGGAGGAGATGCGCCGCATCGAGCAGTTGACCGATGCGCGAGGGCATTCGTATTCAGGCATGATGGAGATGGCCGGTCGCGCCGTGGCGGATGCGGGTTTGCGCGAGAGACCCGACGGGTTTCGACCGTCACGAAGTGACGCACCCGACGGGTCTGGTCGCATCCTCATCCTCGTCGGGCCGGGCAACAACGGCGGCGACGGGCTGGTGGCGGCGCACTATCTGATCGAAGAGCGGCAGGACGTGACCGTCTACCTGTGGAAGCGCAACGTGGACGGGGACGCGAACTTCCGCCGCCTGACCGAGGGCGGGGAGCGGTGTCGCATCGTGTGGGCGGAGGGGGACGGCGACCTGACGCAGTTGCGGCGCGAGCTGGAAGGAGCGGACACGGTCATCGACGCGCTGCTCGGCACCGGCGCAGCCCGTCCGATACAGGGGCAACTGGCCGACATCCTTGCCGCCGTGAAGGACGAGGTGGCGCGACGCAACCGGCCAGCGCGCAACGCCATCCCCGACCCGCTTTTCCCCCGCTTCCCGCTGGAGGAGGCGAAGGGCATCGCGCCGCAGGGCCTGTTGTTCACGGACGAAAGCAACCCCCTTTTCGTCCTGGCGGTCGATTGTCCCTCCGGCCTGAACTGCGACACGGGCGCGCTCGACCCCGCTGCCGTCCCCGCCGACCTCACCGTCACCTTCGCCTACCCGAAGTGGGGGCAGGTGCAGCACCCCGGCGCAGGCGCATGCGGACGGCTGGCCGTGGCCGACATTGGCGTTCCTGCCGATCTGGACGCGCTGCTGCCGGTGGAGCTGGTGGAGCGGGAGCGCGTGGCAGACCTGTTGCCGGCGAGGCCGAGTGACGCCAACAAGGGCGCGTTCGGCAAGGCGCTGGTTGCTGGCGGCTCGTCGCTCTACACGGGCGCGCCCGCATTGAGCGGATTGGCGGCGGCGCGTGCGGGCGCAGGGCTGGTGACTGTGGCGCTGCCGGGTGACATCCAGCCGTTCCTCGCTGCCCGCCTGCTCAGCCTGACGTGGCTGCCGCTGCCGGGCGCCGACGGGAGGCACAGCCGGGAGGGGGGCGCGCAACTGCGCCAGCGGCTCGGCCAGTTCGAGGCGGCGCTGATCGGGCCGGGGCTGACGGCGGGGGAGGATGCGGGCGCATTCCTGGCGGAAATCCTCGCAGCCCCGCCGACCGAGACGAAATACGTCTTCGATGCGGACGCGCTCAATCTGCTGGCGAAGCGACCCGACTGGCCCCGTTCCCTGCCGCCGCTGAGCGTCCTCACGCCGCATCCGGGCGAGATGAGCCGCCTGACCGGGCTGAGCATCCCGGAGATCAACGCGAACCGCATCGCCACGGCCCGCAAGTATGCCGCCGGGTGGGGGCATGTCGTCCTGCTCAAGGGCGCGCACACCGTCATCGCGCACCCCGACGGTCGCGCCGCCGTGCTGCCCTTCGCCGACCCTGCGCTTGCGAAGGCGGGGAGCGGTGACGTGCTGGCGGGGATCATCGTGGCGCTGCTGGCGCAGGGGCTGGCGCCGTATGAGGCGGCGGTGGCGGGCGGCTATGTCCACGGGCTGGCCGGGACGCTCGCCGGGGAGAAGGTGGGGGCTGCGTCGACCATCGCCGACGACTTCATCGAGGCCATCGGCGCAAGCTTCCGGTTCGTAGTAGGCGCTTTAGCGCCCGTCGTCTGGCCTGCGGCGCACGGGCGCTAAAGCGCCTACTACGAACCGTATCATCTATGAGCTAAATCGGCGCGCTCTCCGACCCGCTGCCCGTCACCTTGTGCTGCGCCTCGTCGATGGTCTGCTGCGCCTTGCGGACCGTGTCGCTGACGACGATGCGCCCCTGCTCCTGGACGTAAGACACCTGGCCCTTGGCGTCTTCGGCCAGCCGCTGCGCCTGCATCTTCGCATCCTCGGCCAGGCGCGCCGCCTCGTCCTTCAGTTCGACGCTCTTCTGCTCCAGCGTGCGGCGGAGTTCCTCGCCCGACTGCGGCGTCAGCAGCAGGGCAGCCGCAGCCCCGGCCATCACCCCCACCAGGAACCCGAGGAAGAAACTGCCACCCCCGTTTTCGCTCATCGCACCCCTCCTTAGTGGCGGCCGTTGCCACGGCCAAACAGTGTGTTGATCGCCTGACGCGCGCCAGCCGCAAAGCTGGACGCCTTCACCACGGGCTGGACTAAGTGATCGGCCATGAAATCCGTCGTGCCGCGCACCGTGCTGACCGTGTCCTGCGTCGAACGCAGAATGGGCATCACTTCCTCGCGCAGCAGCCGCACGAGGCGCATCACCTGAATGACCAGAATCGCCAGCAACACGCCGACCACGATCGACTCAAGCGCCAACACAATAATCGCAATATCGCGCGCCGTAGCCATCTTACTCCACCTCCGCGTGGTTGAACTCTAACACACCCTATCTTATCCGTAAAGCGCGCTAAATTCCAAAGGACGTCAGGCCGCCGGTGAGCCGGGGGCGGGGCCAGGCTTGCGGGGACGCCAGAAGCGCCTTCCCACCAGCAGGGCGAGCACGGCGAAAATCGACCCCCACAGCAGATGCGCTTCGCCCACCTGCGGCGAGGGCAGCGGCAGCAGGGTGGCGAGCAACTGCCCCACCCCGAACCCGACGACGCCCGCCACCACGTCCCGCACCGCCTGGAGCCAGCCGCCCCCGCGCCACAGCGCAAACAGCGCGCCGTAGATCGCGCCGAGCAGAACGCTCAACCACAGGGCGGGCGACAGGATCACGTCGAGCGCAAGGTCAAGATAGCTTCCCATGCCCTGGTTCTCCCCCCGCTTCGCGCAGGATCAGGCCGTTGCCGAGGCAGCGTTCGCCGTCGTAGAACACCGCCGCCTGGCCGGGCGTCACATCGCGCAACGGCGCATCGAGCTCCACCTGCGCGCCGCCGCTGTCATCAACCGCCACACTCGCCGGAACGGCCTGCGCGCGATACCGAATCTGGACTTCGGCCCGGAAAGAGGACGCAGGCGGCGCGCCCGCAATCCAGTTGACGCGCCCGGTGCGAAACGCCGTCCGGCCGAGTTGCGCCGCCGTGCCGACCACGAGCGCATTGCGATCCACGTCGAGCGCCAGCACGTAGAGCGGCTCGCGCGCTGCGATGCCCAGTCCGCTGCGCTGGCCGACCGTGTAGAAGGGCAGCCCCCTGTGCCGACCGAGCTCCTGCCCCGACGTGTCGAGGATCGGGCCGGGGTGGACCGCCTCCGCCGCATGCTCGCCGAGGAACCGGCGGTAGTCGCCGTCGCTGACGAAGCACAAGTCCTGGCTGTCGACGCGCGAGGCGGTGGGCAGGCCCCGTTCGGCCGCCAGCGCGCGCACCTCCGGCTTGGTGTATTCGCCCACCGGAAAGAGCGCCTGCCGCAGCTCGTCCTGGCCGAGCACGCTCAGCGCGTACGACTGATCCTTGCCCCGATCCGCCCCCCGCCACAGTTGCAGCCTGCCATCCTCGCCCGCCCGGATGCGCGCATAGTGGCCGGTGGCGAGATGCGTCGCGCCGAGCGAGCGCGCGTAGTTCAGCAGGAAGCCGAACCGGATATGCCGGTTGCAGTTGAGACACGGGTTCGGCGTCAGGCCCCGGCCGTATGCGTCGATCCAGGCGTCGACCACGCGCTGCTTGAACGGCGCTTCGGCGTTGACCACGTAGAACGGAATGCCGAGCCGATCCGCCACCGCCGCCGCATCCGCCACCGACTCGACCGAGCAGCAGCGGTTGCTCGCCGCCTCGTGCGCACCCGCCAGCGCGACCGGCTCCGACCACAGCCGCAGCATGATCCCGACCACGTCGTAGCCCCGCTCCTTGAGCAGGGCGGCGGCGACCGAGCTGTCCACCCCGCCGCTCATCGCGACGACGACGCGCTCAGCCACGCACCCGCCGCACGATGTCGGGCAGCTTCTCAAGCACGGTGTCCACGTCCGCAGCGGTGGTCAATCGACCGAGCGTCAGCCGCAGCGCGCCGAGCGCCTCATCCGACGTGTAGCCCATCGCGCGCAGGACGCCGCTGGGGGTGGGCGCGCCGCTGGCGCACGCCGAGCCCGACGACGCCGCAATGCCGGCCAGGTCGAGCGCGATCAGCAGGTTCTGCGCCTCCACGCCCCGCACGATGAAGCTCAGGTGGCCGGGCAGCCGCTGTTCGCGATGGCCGGTCAGTTCCATGTCGGGGATGCGCTCCAGCAGGCCGGTCAGCAGCCGCTCGCGCAGGGTCAGCAGCCGGGCCGCCTCCTGTTCGCGCCCCGCATCGGCCAGTTCCAGCGCAGCCGCCATGCCGACGATGTAGGGCACGTTCTCCGTCCCGGCGCGCCGCCCCTTCTCCTGGCTGCCGCCCGTCTGCACCGGGCCGAGGCGCACCCCCTTGCGGACATACAGCAGCCCGACCCCCTTCGGCCCGTGGAACTTGTGCGCCGAGAGCGCCAGCAGGTCCACGTTGAGCGCGTCCACGTCGAGCGGGAGGCTGGCTGCGCCCTGCACCGCATCCGTGTGGAAGGGGACGCCGTGCCGCCGGGCCAGCGCGCCGATCTCGCCGATGGGTTCGACCGTGCCCACCTCGTTGTTCGCCAGCATCACGCTGATCAGCGCCGTGTCGGGCCGGATCGCCGCCTCGACCGCAGCCGGATCGACCAGCCCGGTTCGGTCAACCGGCGCCTGCGTCACGTCGAAATCAAAGCGCTCCGAAAGGTCGGCCACTGTATGCAACACCGCATGATGCTCGATGGGGGTTGTGATAAGATGCCGCTTGCCCTTTGCGGCGGCGGCCAGCGCCACGCCCCGGATCGCGAGATTGTCGCTCTCGGTGCCGCAGCTCGTGAAGACGACTTCGGCGGGCTGGCAATGCAGGATGCGGGCCACCGTGCGGCGCGCCTCCTCCAGGGCGGACGCAGCGCGCCGACCGAGGCCGTACACGCTCGACGGGTTGCCGAAAAGCTCAGTCCAGAACGGCGCCATCGCCTCGACAACGCGTGGATCGACGGGCGTCGTGGCGGAATGGTCCATGTAAATCATGTCGCGTGACTCCTTCCGCTCAATTGTACGCAATTTGCGGAGGGGAGGCAAGGGGGTTGGTGT
>CAZPTI010000021.1:19652-32804 GCA_964588925.1 uncultured Anaerolineales bacterium
GCAGGCAGAACCCGATCCGCCCGCCGCTTCAAGCGGAAGATGACGAACGTCATTTACCATGCGCGCTCATCGTGCGATAATGCGCGAGTGGCCTGCGCTGACAGTCACTCCCTCGGCGCAGGCCGTCGCACGCGTGGTAAACCGGTCGATGGCAGCAGTCTCACCCCGTGCCATCGCAACCCTTGGAAGGGAAGTCGCAAATGCTCGAGATGTTAACCGAACCCCGGGGCGTGGCCGTCATCGGCGCGTCCACAGACCCCGCCAAGCTGGGGTACCAGGTCCTCAACAACGTCATCCAGTACGGCTACGAAGGGGGCATCTACCCGGTCAACCCGACGGCGCCGGAAATCCTGGGCAAGCAGGCGTATCCCTCCGTCCTCGACTGCCCCGACCCGGTCGACCTGGCCGTGATCCTCGTGCCGAACAAGGCGGTGCCGGGCGTGCTGGAACAGTGCGGCCAGCGTGGGCTGAAGGGCGCCGTCATCATCACCGCAGGCTTCCGGGAGGTCGGCCCGGCGGGCAAGGCGCTGGAGCAGCAGGTGATCGACATCGCCAGGCGCTACGGCATGCGGCTGATCGGCCCCAACGTGCTCGGCATCATCGACACGGTCGCCAAGCTCAACGCCTCCTTTGCGGCGGGCATGCCTCGCCGGGGCAAGATCGCCTTCATGTCGCAATCGGGCGCGCTCTGCACCTCCATCCTCGACATGGCGCTCGGCCAGGGCATCGGCTTCTCCCGCTTCTACTCCATCGGCAACAAGGCCGACATCAACGAGCTCGACCTGATTACCGCCTGGGCGGAAGACAACGAGACGCGCGCGATCATGGCGTATCTCGAAGGCATCACCAACGGCCCCGAGTTCATCAAGACCGCCAGCGAAGTCACCCGCCACAAGCCGATCATCGCGATCAAGTCGGGCACGACGAGCGCCGGGTCGAAGGCCGTCTCCTCGCACACCGGCACGCTGGCAGGCTCCGAGGCCGCCTACGACGCCGCCTTCAAGCAGTCGGGCATCATCCGGGCCGGTTCCGTGCAGGACCTCTTCGACATCGCGCAGGCGTTCGCCCGGCAGCCGCTGCTCCAGGGCGACAACATCGGCGTCATCACCAATGCGGGCGGCCCCGGCATCATGGCGTCCGACGCCATCGAGCATGCGGGCCTCAAGCTGGCGCAACTGACCAACGAGACCAAGCAGGCGCTCCAGGGCAGGCTCCCGCCCGCCGCCAGCGTGGCGAACCCGGTCGACGTGCTCGGCGACGCGTATGCCGACCGCTACGCAATGGCAATCGACCTCGTCCTCGCCGACCCGAACGTCGATGCGCTGATGGTCGTGCTCACCCCCCAGACCATGACGCAGATCCCGGAGACCGCCGAGGCGCTCGGCACGATCTCCAAGAAATACGGCAAGCCCGTCTTCGGCGCGTTCATGGGCGATCAGGCCATCGGCCCCGGCGTCGAAGTGATGCGCTCGCACAGCGTGCCGAACTACCAGGTGCCGGAGCGCGCAGTCAAGGCCATCGCCGCCATGCGCGACTACCGCACGTGGCTCAACACCCCGGCGCTCAACGTCGAGACGTTCCCTGTGGACAGGGCGAAGGTGGCCGAGCTGATCGCCCGCACGCGCGCCGAGGGCCGGGTGACGATGGGCGATGCGGAAGCGCGCGAGGTGCTCGAAGCCTACGGCGTGCCGCTGCCGAAGTCGGGTGTGGCCGCCACGCCGGATGAGGCCGTGCGCATGGCCGAGGAGATCGGCTACCCGGTCGTCATGAAGATCGCCTCGCCCGACATCCTGCACAAGTCGGACATCGGCGGCATCAAGCTGAACATCGGCTCGGCCTCCGAGGTGCGCGACGCGTTCGACCTGCTGGTCTATCGCGCCCACCGCTTCATGCCCGACGCCACCATCTGGGGCTGCCAGATTCAGCAGATGGTCAAGGGCGGCCGGGAGATCATCATCGGCGTGAATCGCGACCCGCAGTTCGGCCCGCTGATCATGTTCGGGCTGGGCGGCATCTACGTCGAGGCGCTGAAGGACGTCACCTTCCGCATCGCGCCGATGGACCGGCGCCAGGCGCGCGAGATGATGGACGAAATCCGGGCCTACAAGCTGCTGCGTGGCGTGCGCGGCGAGAAGCCCTCCGATCGTGAGGCCATCGTCGACACCCTGCTGCGGGTCTCCCAACTCGTCACCGACTTCCCCGAAATCGTCGAGCTTGACATCAATCCGCTGATGGTGTTTGAGCAGGGCCGCGGCGTTTTGGGCATTGACATGCGGCTCGCGTTGAAGTAGTCTACTATCAGGAGCGCTTAATCACATGAAGACTCTCTACATCACCTCTGCCGAAACCTTCTCGGGCAAGTCGGCCCTGTGCGTTGGATTGGGCCTGCGTTTCCGCAAGGACGGGCTGAAGGCCGGATACATGAAGCCCGTGAACGTCAACGTGCCGGTGCGCGAGGGCGTGCCCTACGACGAGGACGTCTTCTTCGCCAGGCAGGTCTACGGCATGTCTGAGCCGATGGAGCTGATCTCCCCCGTGGCGCTCACCCCGGCCAAGCTGGAGCAGCAGTTGCGCGGCCCTGAGACAGACTACCAGCCGAAGCTCATGGAAGCCTTCGCGAAGATGTCCGAAGGCCGGGATTTCATCATCATGGAAGGCGGTCGCAGCCTGCGCGAGGGGTACGTCGCCGGTCTGCCGCCCAAGAAGGTCGTCGAGATGGTCGACGCGCAGGTCATCAGCATCATCAAGTACGATGACACGCTGATGTATGATCGCGTGCTGACCGCCCAGAACTACTTCGGGCAGAGCATGCTCGGCGTGGTGATCAACGAGGCCCCGAAGGCGCAGCAGGACTTCATCCATGAGGTCGTCGTGCCGTTCTTCACCCGGCGGGGCATCCGCACGTTCGGCGTGCTGCCGAAGGAAGGCATGCTCTCCGCTCCCAGCGTCAAGGAGCTGGCCGAGGGTCTGCATGCGGAAATCCTCTGCTCCGCCGAGTGCAGCGAGGAGCTGGTCGAGCACATGCTGGTGGGCGCGATGAGCGTCGAAAGCGCCCTCTCCTACTTCCGCCGCAAGCCCAACAAGGCCGTCATCACCGGCGGCGACCGGGCCGACATCCAGTTGGCTGCGCTCGAAACCTCCACCCGCTGCCTGATCCTGACCGGCAACATCTACCCGAGCCCGGCCGTGATCAATCGGGCCGAGGAGCTGTGCGTGCCCGTCCTGCTCACCCGCATGGACACGCTCGGCACCATCGAGATCATCGAGAACTTCTTCGGCAAGAGCCGCTTCCAGCAGCCGCAGAAGATGGAGCGCTTCACCCAGATCATGGACGAGCACTTCGACTTCGCTGGCCTGTATAAGTCGCTCGGCATCCAGAAGTAAAATCCTCTTTAGGACGCGCGAAACCCGACGGGTGCGTCACTTCGTGACGGTAGAGACCCGCCGGGTTTTTTGTCTCCTCTGGAACCCTCGCGCTCCCCGCTGCGTCACTAAGACAAATGACGTACACTCGCGTTTCCGCTTTTGGCAAAAATACGTCAATCGTTATAATAAACGAAACAATAGGACGCTATGCTGTCAATGCGGACAGTTGGCGAGGCTGAACCATTCACCGCAGAGAGGACCGGCGCGGACGCGCGCACATGGACATCATCCCTAAGCCCACACTGCTCACCCCCATCGAAGGGCGGTTCGATCTGACGCAGGACACCCGGATTTTCGTCACCCCGGCCAACGTCGAAGTCATGAACGTCGGGGAGCACCTGGCCGAGCGGCTGCGCCCTGCCACCGGCTACCCGCTGCCCGTCACCCCGGCAGCCTCCGCCCCCTCCATCGGGCACATCTACCTTGCGCTCGTGACCACGGACGCCCTGCTCGGCGAAGAGGGCTATGCGCTGCGCGTCGGCGGGGAGGGCGTCACGCTCACCGCCTTCCGCCCCGCCGGGCTGTTTCGCGGCGTCCAGACCCTCCGCCAGATGCTCCCCGCCGCCATCGAACAGCCTGCGCCGCAAAGCGGCCCGTGGTCGATCCCGTACGCCGAAATCCGGGACGTGCCCCGCTTCGCGTGGCGTGGCGCGATGCTCGACGTCTCCCGCCACTTCTTCAGCGTCGAAGACGTCAAGCGCTACATCGACTACCTCGCGTACTATAAAGTCAACCGGTTCCACTTCCACCTGTCCGACGACCAGGGCTGGCGCATCGAGATCAAGTCCTGGCCGAAGCTGGCCGAGATCGGCGGCAGCACGCAGGTGGGCGGCGGGCCGGGCGGCTTCTACACGCAGGAGCAGTATGCGGAGATCGTCCGCTACGCGCAGAGCCGCTACATGGTCGTCGTGCCGGAGATCGACATGCCCGGCCACACGATGGCTGCGCTGGCGTCCTATCCCGAGCTGAGTCGCGAGGGCATTATGCCCTCCCTCTACACCGGCATCGACGTCGGCGTCAGCAGCCTCAACACCCGCAGCGAGTTCACCTACCAGTTCGTCGACGACGTGATTCGCGAGCTGGCCGCCATCACGCCCGGCCCCTACCTCCACATCGGCGGCGACGAGGCGTTCAAGACCGCCGAGGCGGACTACATCGCGTTCATCGAGCGCGTCCAGGGCATCGTCAGCCGCTACGGCAAGATCATGGTGGGCTGGCAGGAGATCGCGAAGGCCCGCCTGCTGCCGGTGACGGTCGTCCAGTTCTGGAATATCCACGCAAAGTGCGGCGAGCTGGCCCGGCGCGCAGTCGAACAGGGCGCGGCCATCGTTATGTCCCCCGCCTCGCGCGCGTATCTCGACATGAAGTACGACAACTCGACGCGCCTCGGGCTGAACTGGGCTGGCTTCGTGGAGGTCGAGAAAGCCTACGACTGGGAGCCGCTCACGGTGGTCGAGGGGCTGGCCGAGGAAAACGTCATCGGCGTGGAGGCCCCGCTGTGGTCCGAGACGGCGCTGACGTTGGACGATGTGGAGTTTCTCGCCTTCCCACGGCTGCCGGGGATCAACGAGATCGGCTGGTCAGCGGTGACGGGGCGCAGTTGGACCGAGTATCGCGACCGCCTCGCCGCCCACGGCCCACGGTTTGAACTCATGGGGATCGACTACTATCGCTCGCCGCAGGTGGGGTGGCGCAGGTGAAATAAAGAGACCAGGGCTCTCCGAAGAACCCTGGTCTCTGCTTTATTACGCCGGTTTCTGCCACGGCAACCTGAGCCGTGGCCCCTCAGACTTCCGCTTGTCCGAAGAGCGCTTCCGCTCCCCCGTCTCATCGTCCGAGTAGTAGTAATAATAATAGTAGTTGTACCCCCGGCGCGCGTCGAGCCGGTTCAGCGCCACGCCGAGCAGGTTGCCGCCGGTCTTCTCAAGCTCCGCAGCCGCCGCCGCAAGCGCGTGCTCCTTCGTCCGCCCCGCATCCGCCACGAGCAGCACCCCGTCCACCTGTCGCGCCAGCACGGCCGCATCCGTCACGGCCAGCACGGGCGGGCTGTCGAAAATCACCAGGTCGGCATGCTGCGAAAGCGCCGCAACCAGGTGGGTCATCCGGTGCGAGCCGAGCAACTCCGACGGGTTCGGCGGGATCGGCCCGCTGGTCAGCACAAACAGGTGCTCGATCTCCGTCGGCTGAAGCTGCGACTCAATGTCGACCGCCTCCCCGGCCAGCAGCGCCGTGGTCAGCCCGGCGTTGTTCGGCACCTCGAACACCTTGTGCAGCACCGGCCGGCGCAGGTCCGTGTCGACCACGATCACGTTCTGCCCGGTCTGCGCCATGACCACCGCCAGGTTCGCCGTCGTCGTGCTCTTCCCCTCGCCGGGGCTGGAGCTGGTCACGAGCAGCGTCTTGATCGGCTTGTCCACGCTGGAGAACTGGATGTTGGTGCGGAGCGTGCGATATGCCTCTGACTCCGGCGCTTTCGTCTTCAGCCAGGCGATCAGTTGCCGCGTGCCGCCCGTGTCCTTCAAGCGCGCAATCGCGCCGAGCGTCGACATGCCCGTCACGCGCTCCACATCGTCCGATGTCTTCACCGTGTCGTCGAGGTATTCGATCAGGAACGCTGCTCCAACGGCCAGCATCGCGCCGATGACAACGGCCAGCAGCGTGTTGGTAAACGCGCGCGGGCGGATCGGCGCGTCGGGGACGATGGCCGGCTCGGCAACCACGATGTTGTTCGTCGCCTGCGCTTCGGCGATCTTCGCTTGCTGCGCGCTGGCAAGCAGGTTGGAATACGTGGTGCGGTACTGCGCGAGGCTCGCTTCCAGCCGGGTCTTCTGCGCGTCGTCCGTGGTGGCCGCCAGGTCGTTCGTGGTGCGCGTAATATCCGCCAGCGTCGCGTCGATCTCCGTTTCCAGGCTCTCGCGCCACTTCATCACCTGCCCAAGCTGCTGCTCGCGATCCCGGTCGATGAACACCTGCGGCAGCACGTTCGCCACGTCTGCAATCAGGCGCGCGTTCGGCCCCTCGACCTTCACCTGCAACAGCAGCGTATCGCGCACCGGCGTAACGGTAATCGCGTCTTCCAGGCTCTTGACGTCAATGCCGAGGCGTCGCGCCGTCTCGTCGAGCACGGGGCGGCTGGTCAGCAGGCTGGCATACGTGCGCGCCAGGCGCTCGCTGGTCAGGATGTCGGCGTAGGCGACGGTGGTCGCGGGGTTGGAGGCCTGGTTGACGCGCAGCGTCGAGGACGCCTCATAGATGGGGGTGGTGTTCTTGCTGACGATGTAGGCAATGGCGCCGGCAGCAAGGGCGCAAACGATAACCAGCCACAACCACTTCCGCAGCAATCCAGCGTATTCGCGTAATTCCATCTTCACTCCGAGGAAATGCGGCCTGCTTGCCGGTCCCGCAAGCAACCGGCTGGCCGCGCAAGGTCATTCTAACATAATCGCACGGTTCGCGCCAAGCTTAAGCGGCCGTCGGTTTGGCAGCGCGCGCCAGGGCAGCGGCAAAGTACCCCTCGAAGAGCGCGCGCATGCGGGTTGTCACCGGCCCCACTGCGCCGTCCCCGACGCGCCGGTCATCCAGCACGGTCACGGGCATGACGTGGCGGCTGGTGCTGGTGATGAAGCACTCCTGCCAGGCGTCAACCTCGTCCAGCGGCAGGGGCGCCTCGCGCAGGGGAATGCCGTTCTCGCGCGCCAGCGCCACCACAACCTCGCGCGTCACGCCCGACAGAACCTCCGACTCCGGCGGAGTCAGAATCTCGCCCTGAACGACGGCGAACACGTTGCTGTTGGAGCCTTCGGTAATGCAGCCGTTGTGATACAGGAACGCCTCGTGGACGCCCGCCGCTCGCGCGCGCCGCTGCGCCATGAAACTGGCAAGCGAGTTGAGCGACTTCGCCTGCGGCAGGTAACGGCGCGCCTCGAAAGTGACTGCGGTCACGCCATCGCGATAGTATGCGGCGGGATAGCGCGTCGGCGGCTGCGGCCAGATGTAAGCGGTCGCGGTCCCGCCGTTCTCCGGCCCGACGACGAACAGCCGCACGGCGCATTCCGGCACGGCGGCCTCGGCCACGACTGCGTCGATCCACTCCCCGACCTGCGGCAGGTCGGCGGGCAGCGGCAGTTCGAGGATCGCAGCGGACTGCGCCAGCCGCCGCAGGTGCGCGTCGCGCTCGAAGACGACGCCCTCCGCCACCTGCATCGACTCGTACACCCCGTACGCGCCGTAAATGGCCGGGTTGAACACCGAGACAGCAGCTTCGCCGGGCGCGATCAGCGCGCCGTTGCGCGAGACAAAAGCGGGCCGCGACATACAGGACTCCAGACAAAAAATAGCGGGCCAGCGGCCCGTTCCACAGGTGAATTTATCACGGTCAGGGGGAATTGTCCACTAACGCGGCTGACTCTTCATGAGGGCGAAGATTTCGTCGAGGGAGGGCGGCGGATCGACCGAACGGTCGCGCTCGCAGTTCAGCCCGGCCGCTGCGCACGCGAACTTCACCTTCTGCTCCAGCGGCCACTCCTCCTGCAGCCAGCCGTAGATGATGCCCGCTTTGAACAGGTCGCCTGCCCCGCTCGTGTCCACCACCCGGCGCACCTCGTACGGCTCCACCCCGAATGGCGAACCGTCTGCGCGCACCACCAGCACGGCCTTGGGCCCGTCGGTGATGATGACCACCCCTGCGCCCTGCGCTTGCAGCTCCAGCGCGTGATCGTATTCGTACACGCCGGGGAAGTTGGACTGGAGCCAGGCGGAGGAGATGACGACCGCCGTGCTGAGTCCGGCCAGCGGATATTGCGGCCAGATCGCGTCCGCCGATATGACCGGCCTGCCGAGCGACTGCGCCACCTGCGCGGCCCGGTCGCGCTCGTCCCGGCCATACGCGTCGGTGCTCAGGATGCGCGCTTGCGCCATCATGCCCACCGTCAACTCGTCCTTGGGCGTCTGATCGTACCAGTAGGCGATGCGGCTGCGTTCGCCGTCGGGGGTGATAAACACACGGGAGAAGGGGGTGGTGACGTTCTCGTGCTGGATGATGTAGCGGGTGTCGATGCGGGGGTATTTTGCCAGCTCCTCCAGAATGAACTCGGCTTTGCGATCCGTGCCGATGAAGTTGCCAACGACCGCCACATTCAGTCCCCATGCGGCGAGCGGCAGCGCCACATTCAGCGCCTCGCCGCCGAGCGCATCCCGCTCGTGTGTGGCCGTCGCGTCCCGCCGGGGGGTGGGCAGCCGCATCAGGCGCGTGACATTCTCAAAACTGATCGTCCCGTAACACAACACGTCGTAACGCAGGTCATCGGTCGAGTTAAGGTCGTCGATATTGTCGCTTTCAGCCGCCATGTTGTCTCACCCAGGCCAGTGTCTCATCCGCCACGAACCGCCACTGCCGATCGACGGTAATCACATGACCGGATTCTGCCAGCTTGATAATCTGCTTGTCCTTCGACCCCGCCAGCGCGTACGTCCGCTCTGCGCTCATGGGGTGGATGGCGCGGTCGCCCTCGCTGTAGACGATCAGCAGCGGCGGGACGAGCTGCGGGAGCAGGCGGCGCACCTGCAGGATCAGCGCGTGCAACTGCGCGGCGGCCGGCACCGGATTGACGTCATAGCACCAGAGCTGCGCCAGCGCGTCGGGATCGGCGAGGTCGTGTTCCTTCCGCTTGGGTCGCGACTTGATGACGTGCTGCGCCACGTTCGCCACAGGCAGCAGACTGTCCGCCACCCACACCGCCGGCGAGTACGCGATCACACCGGGCAGGTTGGGCTGATGCGCGGCCAGATGCAGCGCCAGCAGGCTGCCCATCGACAGCCCCGCCACAAAAACCCGCTCGCAGCGCGCCTTCAAGTCCCGATACGACTTCTCCACGTGGCCGGCCCAGTCCGTCCACTTGCAACCGTTCATGTCCGCAACGGTAGAGCCGTGGCCGGGGAGCAGGGGCGCGGAGACGGTCAGCCCTGCGGCATGAAAATAGTCGCCGACCAGCCGCATCTCCGGTGGCGCGCCGGTAAAGCCGTGGATCAGGAGGATTCCTGTCGGGCCGCCGGGCAGGTAAAACGGTGACGGGCTCAGGTCGGCAGGTTGCGCCATGCGGCGCATTCTAGCATGGTTCCGCCCATGCGCCTAAACGTCAAAAAGAGGGTGGACTTTGTGCCGCGACGCGTCATGCAACGAGACGGGCTTACGCGTAGAGCTCCGGCCGCCGGTCGTTCAGCAGGTGATTGCGCGAAGTCGGCTGCTTGTTGTCCGCCAGCGCAGGGTCGATCTCCGCCAGCAGGACGCAATCGCCCTCCACCGGCGCCTGCAACAGCCGCTCACCCCGTGGGTTCATCAATTGCGACGCGCCGGTGAAGGTCAGGCTTTTCTCTCCGAGCGTCTCCGTCCCGTAGCGGTTCGTCGTCACGGCGAACACGCGATTCTCCAGGCAGCGCGTAACCATCGCGGTCTGACAGTGCGGCAGCACGAGGTTCGACGGGTGCGCGATGATCTGCGCGCCGCGCAGCGCCAGCGTGCGCGCCGACTCCGGGAAGTACCAGTCGAAGCAAACCATCATGCCGATACGCGCGCCGGCCCACTCAAGGACGGAGAAACCTGTATCGCCTGGCAGGAAGAGGTCCTGTTCCTCGAAGAAGAGGTGCGTTTTGCGGTACACGGAGAGCGCGCCATCTCCGGTCACTGCGGCGGCCGAGTTGTAGAGGCCGTTCGATGCGCGCTCGGCAAAGCCAGTGACAATCAAGCCGCCGGTCTCCGCTGCCAGCTCGCGCAGCGCGCTGAGGAACGGCCCGCTCCCATCCCCCGGCTCACTGTGGGGCGCGAGTTCTTCCGGTGAGGCATACATGTAACCGGAGTTCGCCAGTTCGGGCAGGACAAGCAAGTCAGCGCGTACATCGCGCAGCAGCCGCTCGACCTGCGCCACATTCGCCGCCACATCGTAGCGCGCGGGCGCAAACTGAACGAGCCCGACGATCATTCCTGTCCTCCGCAAGATCACTAGCCATCACTCCGGCTTTTGCCACAGAGGACACAGAGCATCCTGAGCGAAGTCGAAGGACTCTGAGGTCTCTGTGTCCTCTGTGGCAAAGGCATTCTATACGCGCCGCCAGACCAGTTGGCGCGTCTCCGTATCATACAGCGCGTAACACGCGCCCGGCCCGTCATGCGGATCGCCCACGCTGCCCACGCCCACCAGCCAGCTTACGCCGGAATCCAGCGTCAGCTCGCGATTCGGCGCGCCTGCTGCGTCGACCCGTCGCGGCGCCTGGCCGGGCGCAAGCTGCCACGCCTCCTGCGTGTGCGTGTGGCCGTGGAAAAAGACGGACACGCCCTCGGCTTGCAGCGCGGCAAACGCGGCCACGCGCCCGCCCTCCGAGTGCTGCATGGAGGGAAACAGGTGCGTCCAGTGCAGCCCGCGCGAGCGCAGGTGCTCGACCACGCCGCCAATCGCGAGATTCTCCGGCCAGACCGGGCTGGCGTGCGCCACCCAGAATCCTTCCTGCCGCAGCACCGCAGGCCAGCGCGCCACCCAGCTCCGATACGGCGCAGGCAGCCCACGCAGCCCGGAAGCCTCCCAGTTGCCGAAGACGCATTCGGCGTTGACGCGGTGCAGCGCCTCCAGCGCGCTCGTGCTGGCAATGTCGCCAAGCGCCAGAACGCGCGCGCCGGGCCGCTTTTCGATGTCGGCCAGCACACGCGCCAGCCGGTCGCCGCGGCCATGCACGTCGGAGAGGAGCGCCCAGAGCGTCATAAGGCTTCACTTTATACTTGGCGCGCGACGCTCTGTCAAGTAAGCGCTCGCGCGGCGCGCAAGTCGCGCACTATCCTTCCGCCTAGTTGACACGCCGCAACGCGCAACCGCATACTATCCTTGCGATAAGGGCAATGCGGCTCGAATCCGATCATCCTACCCCGTGCTCGAAAGGAGGTCAGGATGTGACCGCAGAAAACGAGACCAAACTTGATGAATCCCCGGCGGCGGCCGAAGCCCTCCCTCAGTTGACGAAGGCCCCTATCCCGGTCCAAACTCAGACGCTTCGCCGGGAAGAGCGCATTGCGAAAGGGAGGGCTTTGCGAAATGCGGCGTCCCGCGCGGCTCAGAAGGAATGGAAGCCACCGGCCAACCGCGCTGACCCCGTCGACCTGCTGATTGAAAACAGCAAGGGCCGCATCGCTTCCCTGATTCCGCTCCGCTACGGCCGCATGATGGCGACGCCCTTCACCTTCTACCGGGGCGCGGCTGCTGTCATGGCGTATGACCTCTCCCGCTCGCCTGCCACCGGCCTGACCCTCGTCGCGAACGGCGACTGCCACCTCCTGAATTTCGGCGGATTCGCCACGGCCGAGCGCAAGGTCATCTTTGACCTCAATGACTTCGACGAAGTTGCGATCGCGCCCTGGGAGTGGGATGTCAAGCGCCTCGCGGCGAGCTTCGTGGTTGCCGGACGCGCGAATGGCTTCGCAGCGCCCGATTGCCAGGAAGCGGCCTGGTTAGCCGCGCAAGCGTATCGCCTTCGCATGGCCGAGTACGCCGAGATGCCCGTGCTCGACGCGTGGCGCGACGCCTACGACCTCGACGCGATCCTCGCGAACGCGCAAGACAAACAGATGAAGCGCTTCTATGCGAAGAAGCTCACGACCGCTACGAAGCAGAGCGCGCATGAGAAGGAATTCGCGAAGCTCACCTTCATGGCCGGCGACACCCCCCGCATCGTCGACCAGCTGCCGCTGATCTTCCACTGGGGCGACAAGCGGGATGAGGAGAACCTGGAGATTGCGCGCGCGACGCTGAAAGAGTACCGGAGCACGCTCAGCCTCGGCGTGGCTTTGCTGCTCGACCGCTTCGCGATTGTCGATGTGGCCGCCAAGGTGGTGGGCGTGGGCAGCGTCGGCACAGCCTGCGGCGTCGTCCTCCTGATGTCGGGCAAGGGCGAACCCTTGTTTCTGCAATTCAAACAGGCGCGACAGTCCGTGCTGGAGCCGTACTGTGGCGCCAGCCCGTACGCGCATGCCGGGCAACGGGTTGTGGTGGGCCAGCGCGCGTTGCAGGCGGCAGGCGATATGTTCCTGGGCTGGACAACCAGCGCGACCGGCCAGGGCAACCAGTACTACGTCCGCCAACTCAGCGACGCCAAGATCAAGCCTGTCGTCGAGATCATGCGACCGGCGAATCTCAAGACCTATGCCGGTTTGTGCGGCCGGGTGCTGGCCCGGGCCCACGCGCGCACGGCTGATCCTCTGGTGTTGACCAGCTATATGGGCAAGAGCGCGGCCTTTGAAGACGCGTTGGCCCGTTTCGGCGTCGCCTATGCGGATCAAAACGAACGCGATCATGCGGCGCTGGTCAAGGCCGTCCGCTCCGGGCGGATCGAGGCCCGCAGCGAATTGCCGGGGCAGCCGGGCCAGGGGGACAACAAGGTGGACGAGCCGAAACTGAGCGGCTATTGAACGTGCCTGACCACCGAGGCGATCCGTAAGTTGTTGTCCAAACCATGCGCATGAGCGAGGAGCAACCTGATGCTATCATTGACGATCGGCCTTGCCCGGTTCTGGTTAGCCATTCGCAACGCCTGGCGCGACCCGGCGTTCCGCCTGCTCGCCACGCTCACTGCCTCACTGCTCCTGGTGGGGACGTGGGTGTTCCATCAGGTCGAGGGCTGGTCCTACCTCGACAGCTTCTATTTCTCGGCGATCAGCCTGTCTACCGTCGGCTACGGCGATTTTTCGCC
>CAZPTI010000021.1:32904-34584 GCA_964588925.1 uncultured Anaerolineales bacterium
CGGCATCGGTCTGCTGGTCGCGCTGCTGACGCGCTTCGCCGACGCGCTTATCCAGTCGCAGCGAGAACATCAGGAGCAGTTGCGCACGCGCTTGCGGCAGGCCCACGCGAAGGCTCACCCGGGCGCAGCCGCCGTCCAGTCCGGCCCCGTTGAGCCACCAGTCTCGCAGGACTAGCGCCGGCCATGAACCCGCAAACGATCGTCCTGTTCATCATTGGCCTTGTGTTGTTGCAGGCCTGGAACGCCTCTAAACGCGTTCCGCAATGGAATGGGCGCGAGCCACGTGCCTGGCACTTCGGAAGTGCCAGGCACGTGATGCGGGGTTTATCCTGGAACCAGTTTTGCCGCTCGCGCGCTTAAATTAGCACCCCATCGCGTCCATCACCGCAATCGCCGCAATGTCCACGATGTCGCGCACGTCGTCGCCCGCCTGCAACACGTGCACCGGCGCGCCCATGCCGAGCAGGATCGGGCCGATGGCCTCCGCATTGCCGAGCCGCGCCAGCAGCTTGTAGGCCACGTTCGCCGCGTCCAGCGACGGGAAGACGAGCACGTTGGCGTCCTTGACCTCGCTGAACGGGAAACGCTCGTCGATCAGCTCCGGCACGACCGCGCTGTCCGCCTGCATCTCACCGTCGATGCGCAGGCCGGGGCAGCGCTGTCGCGCCAGCTTCACCGCGCGGCTGACCTTCTCTGAGAACGGGTGACGCGTGCTGCCGAAGTTGGAGAATGAGAGCATCGCAACGCGCGGCTCCATGCCCAGACGGCGCGCAAAGTCCGCTGCGAGGCAGGCAATGGCGGCCAGGTCTTCAGCGGACGGGTCGATGTTGACCGTCGCGTCGGTGAACAGGTACGGCTTCTGGTTGCCGAATCCGTCGTTGACGATCATGATGTACACGCCCGCAACGAGGTGGGTGCCGGGCGCGGTGTGGTGGATTTGCAGCGCAGGCCGGATCACGTCCGGGTAGTGGTGGACGAGGCCCGACACGGCTGCGCCCGCGTCGCCGAGCTTGACCATCATCGGCGCCAGCACGTTCGGGTCGCGCAGTGCCCGCCGCGCGTCGGAGATCGTCACACCCTTCCGTTGTCTCAGATCGACGTACGCCTGGGCGTACTCTTCCTTGCGGTCGAAACACTCCGGATCGATCACCCGCGCGCAGCACTCCAGCCCGAGCCGCATTAGCTCGCGATGAATCACCTCTTCTCGACCAAGCAGGATCGGCTGCGCGATCTTCTCGTGAACGAGCCGCACGGCCGCGCGGAGCACCTTCGGCTCCTCGCCCTCCGCAAAGACGATCTTCACCTCGCCGTTCGACAGCTGCGCGCAGTGCGTCAGGTAGTGGCGCACCTGCTCGCCCTTGCCGCATCGGATCGCAAGCTCCTCGCGGTACTCGTCCAGGTCAAGCTGCCGGCGCGCCGCGCCTGTCTCCATTGCCGCTTTCGCAATCGCCGGCGGCACCCATTCGATCAAGCGGGGGTCAAGCGGCTTGGGCACGATGTAATCGGGGCCGAAGCGCAGGCTGTCGAGGCCGTACGCGCGCAGGACGCTATCAGGCACGTCCTCGCGCGTCAGCGCGGCCAGCGCGTGCGTGGCGGCCACCTTCATCTCCTCGTTGATCGCGCGCGCATGGACGTCGAGCGCGCCACGGAAGATGAACGGGAAGCCGAGCACGTTGTTGA
>CAZPTI010000022.1:0-10000 GCA_964588925.1 uncultured Anaerolineales bacterium
TTGCTGAAATTGCGGCTTTGCACGCCGACCGGGCCGGGGATGTACTCGACGTTGATCTGCTTCCCCGCCACGTCGGCGACGATGTCGATGAGTTCCTTGACCGAATAATACTCCGGGCTGCCGATGTTAACCGCGCCTTGCAGGTCGCTCTGCATCAGCAGGTAGATGCCGTCGACCATGTCGTCCACATAGGTGTACGAGCGGATCGCGCTGCCGTCACCCCACGCGGTGATCGTCCCGCCGTCAGGGACTTCGGCCACCTTGCGGCACATGGCCGCGGGCGCCTTTTCCCGGCCGCCCGTCCACGTCCCCTCGGGGCCGTAGCAGTTCTGGAAACGGGCGATGCGCACCTGCATGTTGTGGTGCCGGCCGTATGCCTGCGCCATGCGCTCGGAGTAGAGCTTTTCCCAGCCGTACTCGTTGTCGGGGTTGGCGGGCACCGCTTCGGCCTCAGTCATCTCCGGCTCGCCCGGCTGCATATCGCGGTAGACGCACACGGAGGAGGAGAAGAAGTAGCGCGGCACGCCCATCTGCGCGGCGTGGTGCGTCATGTGGACGTTGATCAGCACGCTGTTGTGCATGATCTCGCACTCAGCCGAATGGATGAAGCCCATGCCGCCCATGTCCGCGGCGAGCTGGTACACCTCGTCAAAGGTCCCGTCGCCCACGGTCAGGGCCGCGCGGCAGTTCTCCGGCTCGCGCAGGTCCAGCTGGCAGAACTCGTCCGCCGCGCTCGGCGCAAACTCGTGCTGCTTGATGTCAGCCGCGCGGACCCAGTAGCCCTCCCGCTTCAGCTTCTTGACCAGGTGCCCGCCGATGAACCCACCAGCGCCACAAACCAACGCTTTCTTCATGCCATCCTCCGTAAAAAGGGTGTAGTCCCTTGAATCAGTCTTCGACCACTTCGGAACGCAGCCCAACCGCCGGCACCGCACACGGCCAGATCGCGACGCGCGTCCCCGGATAACGCGCGGCCAGCGCAGCCGCCAGCGCGTCCACATGCTCCGCGCTGCGCGCGATCACTGAGGCGAAGCCACCGCCGCCTGCGCCCGCCAGCTTGCCGCCATTGATGTAGGGCGTCATCGCCTCGAACAGGTCGTCGATGAACGGGTTGGCGCAGCCGGGGTCCATCCGCTTGTTGAGCAGCCAGTGCTGGCCCAGCAGCGCGCCGAAGCCGTCCACGTCGCCGCCTTGTAGCGCAGCGCGCATTGTCAGCGCCAGCCGCGCGATTTCGCCCTGAATGAAGACCATCTCCGGCTCGCGCGCCATCCAGCGGCTCATCACGTTGCGCAGCAGGTTCTTCGCCAGCCGCTGCTGGCCCGTATAGACCAGGCACAGGCGGCTTGACAGCTCGCGCTCCGTCGCGGGGTCAAGATGGAGCGGCTCGACCGTGATGCGCTGCGGCAGGCCCGGCTGAGATGTCACCAACTTGATCCCGCCCGTTAGCCCGCCGACCTGATCCTGCCAGCCGCCGCCCGTGGTGAGCATCTGCTCCAGACACAGCACCTCGTCGAAGAGCTGCGCATCGTCGGGGCGCCTCGCGCCGGTCAACTCGCTCAACGCGACCAGCACTGCGCCCGCCAGGATCGAACTGGTGCCGAGCCCCGAGCCGAAGGGGATGCGCGTCGCGGTGGTCAGGCGGATGCCGCCCGACTCGCGCAGCAGGCCGGCCAGGGGCGCATCCGGTGGCGCGTCCGCGGGGATGACGCCACGGAGGACGAGCGCGGCTTTGTGCAGGGCGAACGGATCACCCGGATTGGCATAAGCCAGCACATCACCCGCGCAGTGCGGCTCGATCGTCATGTCCAGGTCGCGGCTTTCGAGCACCAGGCGGGGTTCCGCCAAAAAGCGCGCTTCCGCGGTGATCGGGTGCAGGCCGTTAAGCATGACCGCCGCGTTGAGCACTGCCCCCCCGCGCTCCAGGCTATGCGGCGGGGTGTCGGTCCAGCCGCCGCCGAAGTCAATGCGCGCGGCTGCGGAGGCGCGACACGCGCGGCCCGGCGCTGGCGCATGACGGGCGCCCGTCGGTGAGGGCGCGCCCCACGGCGTCGCGGCCTCGATCATGCGCGCCAGCGTGACGAATGCAGTGTCTTCCCACGAAATGTCGCCGGTCGCCTCGCTCAACGCGCGGTAGCCGCGGAGTTGGAGCATGGGGTCGGCGGCCAGCAGCCACTCGTGGACCTGGGCCGCGCGGCGCACGCAGGTGGAGGGCAGCGCGCCCAACAGCGCCTTAACCGACGCAGCAGGCTGCTCGGCGGCCACGCCGGCGAGGAAGCGGCGCGCAGCCACGTGATCCTCGATTGCGGTCAGCCCGGCGAGCAGGCGGTCGCCGTCGGCCTGCGCGGCGCTGTCGCCCAGGGAGAGGCGGCGCGCAGCCAGCCAGCGTTCGCGCCAGCCGTCCGGCGCGCTCTCGGGCTGTTGCAGCGGCAGAGCGAGCGCGAGGCTGTCTTCTCGCGATGGGCGCGCGGGGAATAGGCGCGCATTCCAAAGCGTCCGGTCGCGGTCCGGGAGGTCGCCCCACAGGTCGGCGGGGTCGACGCGCGCCGCGGCCAGCCACTCGGTCCACGGACGGTTGCAGAACGTGGCGCGGGAATCATGCGTGGCGCGCTTGGGATCGTCGCTCAGACCAAAGCAGCGAGTGACCGTTTCCCCTTCGCCAATCGACAACTGGTCGAGCGCGATGCCGGCGCGAAGCGTGAGCGGCCGCGCGGTGTCGATGCCCGAAAGGAGCGCGGGGCCTTCCCAGGAGAGCGGACCGGTCAGGCAGCAATCAGTGACGAGCAGGGGCGCAGGGCCGGGGGAAACCGCACCCTCGACGGCGGCGTTGATGGCGACGAGCGGCGCGAAGGCGGTGACTTGCTCGCCCACCCACGAGGCGGCCTGCCCCTCCCAGCCGCACAATGCGGCCAGGTCGGGATCGTCGGCAGCCATCTGCCAGTACTCGCGCGAGCTGCCGAAATGGACGAACACGGCCGGCTGCACCTGTTCCACAGCGAAAGGCGTGCCACGCAACAGGTTCCAGATCACCTTGCGCGCAGCCCTGACCGGCACGGTGGCAGGTCCGTCGCTCTCGTCTGCCAAGTACGCGGGATACTCGGTCGACCCGGCTAATGGAAGGAGCAGGTCGCCGTAGAGGTTGAGGGGCGCGGCGGCGACCGTGGGATCTCCTGCAATTACGGCCAGGCGGCGGATCATGTCGCCGTCAAACCAAACGAGGCCGGTGTCGATCTGGACGTTGCCGTCCCGCACGGCATGCCAGCGCGCCAGTTCCTCGGCTCCCGGCTTATGCAGATAGGCGGCGACGCGACTCGAAGTGTCCTCGCTGACAAAGACGCCGTGGCGCAGGCCCATGTCAGCCGGCGCGGCTGCGGCCACGCCCGTTGCGCCCTGGCGGCGGAATGAAAGCTGGAGGTGGTCGAAGACGAGCAGCACGTCGCCCGAGGCGATTAACGCGCCGGGGGGCAGCAGGGGGGCCAGGCCGCTCAGGCTGATCAGAAACTCGTCGAAAATGGTGGACGCGCGGCCATCGGGGAGGGTGCGCGGGATGCGGGCGAACAACTTGCCCTGGGCCGAGCAATGGGGCAGGCGTTTGGAGTCACCGCCTGAATGGATGATGAGCGTGCGGCGACCGGCCGGGTAAGGGTGCTGATCGGTTCGCAGGCGCAGCGCGTTGAGCGTCGCGCCGCCTGAGCCAATGCGCCGGCCTTCGGGGTCCGGGAGAACGACAAACTCGGTTCCCGCGGGCAGCAGATTCGATTCGCGGCGCCACGCAAGCTGCTTGCGAACCATCTCCGCCTGGCGAGCGTCGGAGGCGGTCAGGATGCACAGATCCCAGCCGCGCCGCGCATCGGAGCGCAGGGAAGCGTTATAGCGCTGCCAGTTATTGCGGTGGGCCTGTTGGAGGAAGGCCGCGGCGCCGGAGGGGATCGCGGCTATGCCCTCACCTCACTCGCAGGGCGCGCATGTTCACACCCGATTCTCAACTCAGCTCCGACTCCGCCAACCGGATCAAATACTGCCCGTACTCGTTGCCCTTCATGCTCTGCCCGCATTTGAGCAGTTCTTCGTTGGTGATGTAACCCATCCGGTACGCGATCTCTTCGGGGCATGAGATCATCATGCCCTGTCGCTCCTGCACGGCTTGCACGTAGGCCGCGGCCTGGAGCAGGGATTCGTGTGTGCCTGCGTCAAGCCAGGCGACGCCGCGGCCCATCTGCTCGACGTGGAGCGCGCCCTGCGCGAGATAGGTGCGGTTGACGTCGGTGATCTCCAGTTCGCCGCGGGGCGACGGCTTGAGGTTCGCCGCAATGTCGCTGACCTGGCTGTCGTAAAAATAGAGGCCAGGCACCGCGTAGTGCGACTTCGGCTGCTTTGGCTTTTCTTCAATGCTGATGGCGCGTCCCGCTGCGTCGAACTCGACCACGCCATAGCGTTCGGGATCACGCACGGGGTACGCGAAGACGAGCGCGCCCTCGCCGAGTTGCGCCGCCGCGCGAAGCTTGGTGGCAAGACCCTGGCCGTAGAAGATATTGTCTCCCAGAATCAGGCACGCAGGCTGCCCGGCGACGAAGTTGCGTCCAACGATGAAGGCATCCGCCAGCCCGCGCGGGATGGCCTGCTCGGCATACTCGAAGCAGAGGCCCCACTGGCTGCCGTCGCGCAGCAGCGCGCGGAATCCCGGCAGCGCATCGGGCGTGCTGATGACAAGGATCTCGCGAATCCCGGCCAGCATGAGCATGGACAGCGGGTAGTAAATCATGGGCTTGTCATACACCGGCAGCATCTGCTTGCTGACCGCGATGGTCAGAGGAAAGAGCCGGGTGCCCGAGCCGCCCGCCAGAATAATGCCCTTCATCGTGTCTCCCTGGAAAACGAGACCTGACGGGTCTTTGGAGACCCGTCAGGTCTGCAAAAGCGTTTAGCTGCCGTTCACGCGCAGCAGACCCTGCTTGAGCAGGTACTGGATGATCTTGTGCGCGTTTTCTTCCGGCGTGCAGCTCACTGTGTCCAATGTGATCTCCGGGTGCTCCGGTGACTCGTACGGGTCGTCGATGCCGGTGAAGCCCTTGATCTCCCCGCGGCGGGCCTTGGCGTACATGCCCTTGTAGTCGCGCTGTTCGCACACCTCAATGGGCGTGTCGACGAAGACCTCGACGAAGTGATCGGTGCCGACCATTGCGCGCACCTCGTTGCGGATGGCGCGGTACGGGCTGATCGCGGCGCAGATGGTCGTGCCGCCGTGACGGACGATCTCCGCAGCCACCCAGCCGATGCGGCGGATGTTCGTGTCGCGGTCTTCCTTCGAGAAGCCCAGGCCCTTGGAAAGGTGCGTGCGTACCACGTCGCCGTCCAGCACGGTGAGGGTCTTGCCGAACTCGAGCAGCAGTTGGGTGAGAACTTCCGCGGTGGTCGACTTACCCGCGCCGCTGAGGCCGGTGAACCAGATGCAGACGCCCTGCTTGTGACGGGGCGGATAGCTCTCCGCCAGGATTTCCGCGACCTCGGGCCGCGTGAACCATTCGGGCAGCAGCTTGCCAGCGTTCAAGTAGTCGTTGCGCACCTGCGTGCCGGAGATGTCCGCGGTCTTTGTGCCTTGCGGCACCTTGTTGATTTCCTCGTAGCGATCCTCATCGGGCAGATAGACGAACTGGAGGAACGGCACCATCTTGACGCCGAGCTCGGTCTCATGCCTGGCGACCATTTCCTGCGCGTCGTACGGGCCGTAGAAGGGCTTGCCGGTCGAGTCGTTGCCGGGGCCGGCATGGTCGCGGCCGACGATCAGGTGATTCGCGCCGTAGTTGCGGCGGATGATCGCGTGCCACACAGCCTCGCGCGGGCCGGCCAGACGCATCGCCAGCGGCAGCAGCGAAAGGAGGATGCGGTCGGGATCGTAGTAGTTGTCGGCCAACGCCTTGTAGGTGCGGACGCGGGTGAAGTGATCCACATCGCCGGGCTTGGTCATGCCGACGACCGGGTGCAGCAGCAGCACGCCGTCGACTGACTGCGCAGCGCGCTTGGTCAGTTCTTCGTGCACGCGGTGCAGCGGATTGCGGGTCTGGAACGCGACCACGTTCGGATGGCCGTAGGTCTCCAGCCGAGCGCGCACCTGGGCCGGGGTGAGGCGCAGCTCGCGGTAGTCGTAATGAGTCGGCAGTTGCAGCACCTTCAGCGGGCCGGAAATGTTAAGGCTGCCCCAGCGCACCATCTCCGCCACAAGCGGATGGCGCATGTCGGTTGAGCCGAACGCCTTCTGCGCGCACTCCTGCTTATCCCACTCGTAAACCTCTTCGACAGTGAGGACGGCGAGCAGCTCGTTCTTGGCGTTGCGCAGCGCGATGTCCTTGCCCACGGCAATGTCGGGATTGGGCTCTACGGGCAGCGTGATCGGGAGCGGGAAGAGCGTGCCGTCGGACAGGCGCATCTCATCCAGCACGCGCTGGTAATCCGCCTTGCCCATGAACCGGTCCAGCGGCGAGAACGCGCCGGTGGCAAGGAGTTCGAGATCGCATGCGATGCGCTCGGACACCTGGATCGAGGGCAGAGAGCTGGCGTGGGCCTTGACCTCGGGCAGGGCCTCGGCCGGGACCATCAAATCGACGAGCTTGCCGCCGTAGGGCGAAATGAGTTCAACGTGTTCGACAGTAGTCAATGGGAAAATCCTCCATTCGATTGCGCCGGCCGCCAAACGCGGCGCAGGGTGTCAGGCAGCAACAACCCGGCTAGGGCAGCCAGGGTGGGTTCCAGATCGCTTTGACGAGCACGCGGACGTTCAGGACGACGATCAGAACGCCGACGAGAAGCATGAACGGCCGGTGGGGCAGTTTCTTCGCCGCGAACGCCGCAAGGGGCGCAGCCACCGCGCCGCCGATCAACAGGCCCAGGATGATCTTGCCGTACTCCATGAACTGGGTGGTGCCGAGCGCCAGCACGAACGTGATCGACTGGGCCGTGGTGATGAAGAACTCGGTCAGGTTGACGGAGCCAACAGTGAAGCGCGGGGCATTGCCGCGCGCCACCAGGGTGGAGGTGACGATTGGACCCCAACCGCCGCCGCCGATCGCATCCATGAAACCGCCGGCGAAGCCGAGCGGGATCAGCCACGAACGAACCTCACGCGGGGCAAGCGCCTTGAATGCCCGCAAGATAATCACAAGACCCATGATTGCCAGGTATAGCGCCACGGCCGGCTTAAGCCAGGGTGTTTCGAGGTTCGTCAGAATGTAGGCGCCAATGACCCCGCCCAGCACACCGGGGATCACGAGCTTGCGCGCAAGGTCGAAGTGCACGTTGCCCATGCGCCAGTGGGACAGGCCGGAAATACCGGTGGTGACGACTTCGGATGCGTGGACCGCGGCACTGGCGAACTTATTCGGCACACCGAGCGAGGTAAGGATGGTGGTCGAAGTCACCCCGTAGGCCATGCCGAGCGCGCCATCGATCATTTGAGCGACAAAGCCGGCGATGATGAATGCCCAGATCGGTAGGGTTTGGAGGTCCACTACGGCGTCTCCTCCTGAGTGTGATGGTCGGCGCGGCAGCGTTGTCGCGCCGATGGGCGGATAGGCGAAAAGCTGGCGTTATGCAAGGGCAACGTGCCGCGTGTCCACCATGCAGGCCGCGCGTCGCGCGATGTCCCGCCAGTCGTACACTGAGTGATCCGTGACGATGATGACACAGTCGGCGGCGTCCAGCGCCGCACCGAGATCCGGTTCGCCCCGCATCCCGTGACCGTTGTGCGTGAGCGTGGTGATGTAGGGATCATGGAAGCGGACGTCCGCGCCTTTGGCGCGAAGCAGCTCGATAATGTCGAGCGCGGGCGACTCGCGCACGTCGTCAACGTCCTTCTTGTACGCCACGCCAAGAACCAGCACACTGCTGCCCTTCATGGCCTTGCCATACTCGTTGAGCGCGTCCTGCACCTTGTCGACCCAGTAGCGCGGCATCTCCGTGTTAATCTCACCGGCAAGCTGGACGAAGCGCGCGTTGTAGTTGAGGGTCTTGAGCTTCCACGAAAGGTAATGCGGGTCAAGTGGAATGCAGTGTCCACCCACGCCTGGCCCTGGCGTAAACTTCATAAACCCATACGGCTTGCTTGCCGCGGCGTCGATGACCTCCCACACGTCGATCCCCAGCTTGTCGCACATGATCGCGACCTCGTTCACCAGCGCGATGTTCACCGCGCGGAAGGTGTTTTCGAGGAGCTTGACCATTTCGGCGGCCTGGGTGGAGGAGACGGGGATAATGGTGTGGATGGCCGAACCGTAGAGCGCGGCTGCGACTTCCAGACAGGCCGGGGTGACGCCGCCGACAACCTTCGGCGTGTTCTCGACCATGAAGTCCTTGCGGCCGGGGTCGATGCGCTCGGGCGAAAAGGCCAGGAAGAAATCCTTGCCCACCTCGAACCGGTCTGCGCCGAGCCGTTCGAGCACCGCGGGCGAGGTCAACATGGGCAGGAGCAACTCTTCCGTAGTGCCCGGGTAAGTTGTCGATTCAAGGCAGACCAGCATGCCGGGATGGATGTGCTGCGCAGTCGACTCGCCGGCGGAAATGAGGAAGCGCACGTCAGGATCGCGGGTCTTGTTGAGCGGCGTGGGCACGCAGATGATTGCCGCATCGCAGCGCGCAAGCGCCGCGTAGTCGGTGGTCGCGGAGAATTTGCCCTGGATCGCCGCGAGGCGCTCCGAAGGGATGTCCTGCACGTACGACTCGGCGCGGCAGAGCGCGGCGACCTTTTGCGGGTCGACGTCGATGCCCACGACGGTGAAACCTTGCTCCGCAAACGCGACGGCCAGGGGCAGGCCAACATAGCCTAGGCCCACCACGGCCACAACTGCGTTGCGTTCGCGAATCGCCTGAAGTAGCTGGTCCTTCATTGGTTACTCTCGATGGGGTGTCGTTGTTGAGTCGAGAAGATCGCCGCCCATGCTCCGCGGCCCCCGCGTGTCGGAAACGACACTGGGTCCGACGCTCTGCCCGCGGACGGCGCAAGGGGCAGAGGTGCGCAGGGCCGCGCAAAGTTGCGCGACCGCGCATATGGCGAGCGGTCTGGAGCAAGGATAACTGCAAAAAAGGCGACGCCAACGGCGCGCCATACGCTACAACAGGATCGCTCGCTGTACCTGACGCTGCTCCCTGAACAAGAAAAAGCGGCCTCCGGGCGCGTCGAACCCCGAGCAGGCCGTCTTTGGTTTCGTGTCGTAGCAGGTGTCAGATAACCGGATAAGCATTCGCAGCGTGTGGGGGAGAAGAAGGTGCGGCGGATGCCCCCGGCCCGACTCGAACGGGCACGTCCTTATGGACACAGGCCCTCAACCTGCCGTGTATGCCAATTCCACCACGGGGGCATTCATCTATGCTGAATTATAGCCGCTTTTGCGTCGTTGTCAAAAGTGGTCCCTCTTGTTTCCCCGAACGGGCGCCATGTTAGCACCGCAGAGGGGTGCTGTCAAATCATAGTGTCAACGCGCTTGAGATGCGCCAGTTGTGTGACAGATCGCGCAGGCAACAGGGAGGCAATGGTTTGCCAACGCCCGTCAACTCGCGTATACTTCTCCGGCCCGCATGATCAAACTGCTTCATTAAATACAAGAACAGGTCCGCGAAAGGCGAACATGGCCGTCCGCATCGTCACCGATTCGAGCGCAAACGTCCCCGACGAGTATCTCTCCCGCCTCAATATCCTTGAGGTGCCTGCGGTCATTAATTTCGGGCAGGAAAGCTATCTTTACAAACAGGAGATGTCGCTCACTGCGTTCTATGAGCGACTTGCGTCGTCGGAACGGCTGCCGACGACCGCGCAACCGTCGCCACAGCAATTCCTGCTGGCCTATGAGCAAGCGGCTGTGGAAGGCGCAGACGAAATCCTCGCGGTGACGGTTACGAGCAAAATCAGCGGCACGTATAACAGCGCCGTTATCGCCAGCGAGGCCGCGCCAATCCCGGTGCAGGTGTGGGATTCGTTGCACGTCTCGATGGCCGCGGGCTGGCAGACCATTGCCGC
>CAZPTI010000022.1:10100-32715 GCA_964588925.1 uncultured Anaerolineales bacterium
TCGGGGGCGCGCCCGCGCGCGTGGCTGTCGGCCACTGCGACGCGCGGGCGGAAGCCGAAGCGTTTGCGGAGCAGGTGCGCGGGTTCCTGGACGCGCGCGAGTTCGTCCTTTTCGATCTCGGGATGCTGGCGGCGCTGGGGGGACCGGGCCTGTTGGGGCTGGCCGCGTCGCCGTTGGAGGAGTGGCAGCAATGAAGATCGTCGTGGACGCAATGGGCGGCGACCATGCGCCCGGCGTGGTGGTCGCGGGCGCGGTGGCCGAGGCGCGCGAGCGCGGGACTGCGCTCGTCTTGGTCGGCATCGAGGAGGTGGTGCGCCGCGAGCTGGCAAAGCATGGCGACACCGCCAGCCTGCCGATCGAGGTCGTCCATGCGTCCGAAGTGATTGAGATGGAAGAGCACACGAACGCGGTGCGCACCAAGAAGGATTCGTCCCTGATGGTGGGCATGCGGCTCGTGAAGGAGGGCAAGGCGGATGCGTTCGCCTCCGCGGGCAATTCCGGCGCAGTCATGGCCGCGGCGCTCTTCGGCCTGGGGCGCATCCGGGGCGTGGAGCGGCCTGCGTTGGGCAGCATTTACCCCGCGTCGCCCGAACCGTGCCTCGTCGTCGACATCGGCGCGAATGCCGACTGCAAGCCGGAGTACCTCGTCCAGTTCGCGCGCATGGGCGCGGCCTATGCGCGCCTGATGTTTGGGCTGCCCAACCCGAAGGTGGGCATCGTTTCCAACGGCGAGGAAGCCGACAAGGGCAGCATGCTCATCCGCGAGACCTATCCGCTGCTCAAGGCGAGCGGGCTGAACTTCGTCGGCAACGTCGAGGGCAAGGACATCGGCAAAGGCATGGCGAACGTCGTTGTGACCGACGGGCTGGTCGGCAACGTCATTGTCAAGCTGAGCGAAGGCATCTTCTCCTTCATTACAAAGTATCTCAAGCGGCAATTCACGGGCGGGCTTCGCAACAAAGCCGCGCTCGTCCTGATGATCCCCGCGGCGGTCCTGGCCCTGCCTGGCCTGGCGCTGCTGTGGCCGAGCGTGAAGCAGTTGCGCCAGCGCGTGGACTGGCGCGAGGTGGGCGGCGCGCCGCTGTTGGGTGTGAACGGCGTCGTGGTCATCGGCCACGGCCGCAGTGACGAGAAGGCGATCCGCAGCATGATCCGCATGGCAGAGAAGACTGCGCAGCAAAACCTGGCGCAGGTGATTACCGCCGAAATGGCGCAGACGGCAACTGAGGCATGATAGAACGCAACTCTACCCACCCCCGACGCAGGGTGGTCATCACGGGTGCGGGAGCGCTCTCTCCGGTGGGCAACACGGCGTCCGAAACATGGACGAACCTGGTGGCCGGTAAGTCCGGCGCCGCGCGTGTGACGGCGTTCGACACAACGCCCTTCGCTGCCAAAATCGCCGCGGAGATCAAGGGTTTTGACCCCACCGACTACATTGACACAAAAGAGGCGAAGCGCATGGCGCGCTCGTCGCAGTTGGCGATTGTGGCCGCGCGCGAGGCGGTGGCGGATGCCGGGCTGGAGATGGACCGCGAGGACCGCGAGCGGGTCGGCGTGGCGATGGGAACCGGCATGGGCGGCATCGACATCCTGATCGAGCCCATCGGCAAGTTCGCCAGCCAGGGCAACGCGCGCGTCACCCCGCACCAGGCGCTCGAATCGCTGTCGCACATGGCCGGTTTTCACGTGGGGCTGGAACACGGCTGCCTCGGCCCCCTGACTACGGTCATCACGGCCTGCGCGGCGGGCGCGCACGCCATCGGCGACGCAGTCGAGTGGGTTCGCCGCGGCGCAGCCGATGTTGCGCTGGCAGGCGGGACAGAAGCGCAAGTCAACCCGCTCTTCTTTGCAGGCTTCGGCGCGCTGCGCGTGCTGTCGACGCGCAACGACGAGCCTGCGACCGCGGCCCGACCCTTTGACGCCACGCGCGACGGTTTCGTAATCGGCGAAGCAGCGTGCATCCTGGTGCTGGAAGAGTTAGAGCGCGCGAAGGCGCGCGGCGCGAAAATATACGCTGAGGTGTTGGGTCAGGCGATTTCGCAGGACGCCTACCACATCGCGCAGCCGGAGCCGACGGGCCTGGGACCGGCGCGCTGCATGAAGTGGGCGCTCGACGATGCGGGCGTAACGCCTGAAGCTATCCAGTACATCAACGCGCACGGCACCGGCACGCTGCAAAACGACCCGGCAGAGACGGCGGCCATTAAGCGCGTTTTCGGCGAGCACGCGTATCGCATCCCGATCAGCAGCACCAAGAGCATGGTCGGGCACGGGTTCGGCGGCGGCAGCGCGCTGGAAGCTTTTGCCACGGCCATGTCCGTCTGCTCGAACGTCATCCACCCCACGATTAACCTGTCGCAACCCGACCCGGCGTGCGACCTGGATTACGTCCCGAACCACGCGCGACATCATCGCGTCGAAGTCGCCATGTCGAATTCCTTCGGCCTGGGCGGGCAAAACGCCTGCCTGGTCCTTGCGAAGTATTCTGATTAGAGGTAGTTCCCCACATGCGCGTCACCACAAACACCCGAATGATTAAGCGCCGGGCCAAGATGGGCACCTATGCCAGTCTTGGCGGCATCGCGGTCCTTGCCGGCGGCATGATCGCGTCCTTCCAGCCCAACCTCGTGTGGGTGTCGTTGATTGCCCTCATCGCGGGCTTCTTGCTCGCGCAGTACGGCAACTACAACCTGCGGCGCTACGGCCGCTCGCCCCGGCCCGACGAGATCGTCGCCGAGAGCCTGAAGGGTTTCGACGATCGCTACCATTTGTACGCCTGGTCGTTGCCCGGCGCCCCGTTCGCGCTTCTCACGCCGCACGGTCTGTACAGCTTTGTCACGCGCGACCAGAACGGGCAGATCACCAACACCGGCTCGCAATGGAAAACCGGATTCAGCCTCGGCCGCGCGTTGATGATGTTCAGCCAGGAAGGGATGGGCAACCCGACGCAGGACGCGCAGGAGCGCGCCGCAAAGCTAACGGAGTGGATCCGCAGCAAGCTGCCGGAAAGCACCGTCACCGCGCAGCCCGCGATCATCTTCACCGATCCCCGCGCGCAACTCACGGTCACAGACCCGGTCGTGCCGGTGCTCGAACCGAAGGGCGTCAAGAAGTGGCTGCGCTCGGGCAAGCCCGAATTCATCAAAAACGCCGAATACCGGCAACTCGAAGCGCTACTTGACGAGGCCGCCGCGCTCGCCGAAAGCGGCGGGAAGTAAGTCAGCCCCACGCGTTTGGCAGAAACCAGGTTTCCGCAACTCTAACGAAGCTGGGGCGAAACCTGGTTTCTGATCCCTACAGTTGCATGCGAGGTCGCATGTCCGCCACCCTCTACCTTGCTCCTACCACCGATGCAGTTCTCTCTCACATCGCCAATTTCGTGCGCGCTTATCGCAGCGATCAGCCGCTCGCGCCGCTAACGTTCCTGCTCCCATCCAGCGACGCGGTGCGACAACTCCGCCGCGAGCTCGGCAACGTGATCGCGGTTCGGCCCCTCCAGTTCTACTCGCTCAGCGCGGCGATCTTGTCTGAGGCCGGGAACACTACGCGCGAGATGAACGACCTGGCGACGCGGCAGTTGGTCCGCGGGGTGTTGGCGCGGCTGAACAAGCGCGGCGAATTGACCACCTTCGCGCCGATGCTTGACAAGCCGGGCTTCATCGACGTGCTGGTCGAGTGGCTGCGCGAGATGAAGACGCAGGGGATTACACCGGAACAGGTGGCGGAACACGCCGGGGACAGCGAGCGCGACCGGCAGCTTGCGCGCCTGTATGCGCGCTACCAGGCCGCGCTGACCGAAGGGGATTGCGCGGACGCGGACGGTCTGCTGTGGCTCGCTGCGGAGGCCGTCGAACGCGATCCGGGGCTGCTGTCCGGCGCGGGCCAACTGATCATCTCAGGTTTCGACCAGTTCAGCCCTACACAGATGCGCATTATCACCGCGCTCGCGGGCAGGCTGTCGGTCAGCGTCTACCTCCTGTGGGACCAGACGCGCCCCGAACGCAGCCTCGCATTGAGCCGGCTGGCGCCTACCCGCCGCGCGTTGGCAGACGCGCTCCGGCCTGTAGAGATTGTCATTCCCGGCACGGAACGGTGCGGGCCGGCGCTGGGCCATTTGCGGCGTGCGCTGTTCGAGCCCCGCGCAGAGCGCATGCCTGACCCCGGCTGCTGCATCAAGGCGGTTGCGACGCCCTCGGCGGAAGCAGAGGTTCGTGTTGCCTTTCGCCAGATCAAGCGGCTGTTGCTCGAGGGCGCGCGCGAGGAGCAGATTGCCCTGCTGGCCCCGCATCCGGGCGCATACCGGCTGACGGTGGCCGCAGTCGCGCAGGAATACGGCGTGCCGGTCTCGGTCGAAGCCACGCTCGGCGAAAACCCCTGCGTGGCCGCCTTGCTCAACATCCTCGCGCTCGCTCCCGCGTTCCCCTGGCGGCAAACCTTCGATGCGCTGCGTTCCCCTTACGTCAAACAGGAATGGCTCACTGCCGATGCAGTCGCGCAGTTGGACGCGTTAACCCGCGAGCGGCCGGTCATCGCGGGACGCGACCAGTGGGAATACGCCCTCACGCCGCCCTCCACGACAGACGGCGAGGAAAAGGCCGACGACGAGGACCGCAGCGAGCCGCCCCTGCTGACTCAATTGCCACGCCAGACGATCGACGCCCTACGCGCCGGCATTTCTGCGTTCTTCGATCACGTCACCCCTCCCGTCGGCGCGTCACCCGCGCAGTACGTCGCCTGGATTCAGGACGCTTTGCTGGGGTTGGGCCGCGCGGACGGCGACGAGGACGATGAGGGTTCAGAGCCGCGCAGGCCGAGCCTGCGCATGGTCGATGCAGCAGAGGCCGAAGAGTGGCGGGAGCGCGACCTGCGCGCCATACGCGCGCTGTTGAAGGCGTTGCGCGAGTGGCTGGATGCGCGCGCAGTGATGGAGGAGCTGCGGCTCGACCCGGACGGCGCAGCCGAAGAGGGGGCGCGGTGGCGCGAGCTGTTAGAATGGCTGCCGTCGGTCGTCGTGCCGCCCGACCCCCGGCAAGCAGCCGTCCGGTTCGGCCCGCTGGAGGCCGGCCGCGCGGTGACAGTCGATCACCTCTTCGTTCTCGGCCTGGGCGAAGGGGAGTTTCCGCGCCCTCCGCAGCCCGATCCGCTCTACACCCCCGCCGAACGCGCGGCGCACCCCCTCCCGCTCATCCAGATCAACAGCGGTGAAGACGCCAGCCTGTGGTGGCAGGCCCTCTGCAACTGCCAGTGCGCACTCACGCTCCTGCGCTCGCGCATCGACGCAAACGGCGCGGAGTGGCTCCCCTCCGCCTACTGGGATGCGGTTATCGGATTGATCGACGGATTGAAGATCGAAGAGCCGCGCCTGTCCCCCACGCCGACCCTGGCCGATGCAGCGTGCGCGAGCGAAGCAGTCGAGGCGCTGGCATGTGAGGGCGCAGATAGTGCGCCACTAGAGATCGCCGCGCCGTGGGAGGCAGTGCTCCGCGCCCGCGCGGTGGCAGCGGCGCGTGGTGGTTGGGGGATTCCTACTGCGCACGAGGGCGTTCTGGCTGACCCGGCGATGACCGCCGACCTGCGCACGCGTTACAACCCGCGCCGTTCGTGGAGCGTGTCGCGCCTCAACCGCTTCGGCATCTGTCCCTACGCCTTCTGGGCGCAGTACGCGCTCAAACTGGAGTCGGTCAACGATCCGGCGGAAGGGATGGACGCGCAGCAGCGCGGCAGCCTCATTCACCGCATCCTCGAAGCGCTGTTCGGGCGGCTGGCGGCGGAAGGAATTGCGCCGGGCACGGAAAGCCGCGAGCGCGTTGCCGCATTGCTCGACGCGGTGTGCGATGACCTCCTACCGAAAGCGGCGGAGCGCTACGGCTTCCGGCCGGGCCCACTGTGGGAGCGCGAGCAAGACGAACTGCGCAGCGAATTGCGCGCGTACATGGCGTGGGAGTGCGATCCGATGCAGGCAGCCGGATTCCGGCCTTACGCGCAGGAGCTCAAATTCGGCCTCGGTGATGGGAGCTATGAAACGGTTGAAATCGCCGGGCCGGAGGGGGCAACGGTCAACCTGCATGGTGTGGTTGACCGGATCGACCGGGACGCCGCGGGGCGGTTGCGCGTGATCGACTACAAGACGGGCAGCACACGGCTGGGACCGAAGGACATCGCGGCCGGCCGCGCACTGCAAAGCGCGCTCTACGCCTGGGCGGTCGAGCGCCTGTTCCCCGATTCGAACGGGGTGGTGATGACGGCATACCGGCATACGGGCAGCCGCGAGCAGAGCGGCGCGATCGATCCCTACAGCGATGATGGAGGCGCGCTGGTCGCGCAGGCGGTTGCGCGGGCAGTTGGGTTCGCAGTTGCGGCGCGCCAGGGTTGGTTCGCCGCGCTGCCGAGCCGGGGCAGCGCAGGCCAGGTGTGCAGCGAGCGGTGCGACTTCCTCGGCCTGTGTCGCGTGACGCGGCACGGAACCCGCAAAGCGCAGCGCCACGGCCCCGCGCTGATCGATCCGCACACTGCCGGAGGTGAGGCGTGAAACTCACCCCTCAGCAAGAAGCTGCCGTCGCTATCGAAGGCCGCGCGCTGCTCGTCGACGCGGCGGCAGGGACCGGCAAGACGCAAGTCCTCGTCCAGCGCTTCCTGCGCCTTCTGGAGCGCCACGCCGACTGGCCCATCGACAGCATCGTCGCAGTCACCTTCACGGAGAAGGCCACGCGGGAGATGCGCACGCGCATCCGTCGGGAGATCGAGGCGCAGGCCGCGCGCGCGGACGAGGGCTCGCCGTGGCAACAGCGCCGCCGCGAGCTGGACCGGCTTGCGGTGAGCACGATTCACGGCCTGTGCGCGCGCATCCTGCGCGAGAACCCGATTGCCGCCGGGGTTGATCCTCGGTTCACCGTGTTAGAGGAAACCGACACGGCGCTGCTGCGCGACGAGGCGGTGCGGCAGGTGCTGGCCGAGCTTGGGTCAGGCGTGAGGCAGCCGCCGTCAGGCGCGCGCGATCCGCTGGAACTCCTCCGCTCGTTCGAGCTCAACGACCTCCATGAGCAGATGATGCGCCTGCTGGCGCAGCGCGGCACGGCCGAACGGCTCTTTGAGCGGCTGGAGGACACGGCGGGCCTGCTGGCGACATGGCGCGCGAAGGTCGCCGAGATGCAGGCAACTATTTGGGCGGACCACCTTGCGGCCCGGCCCGATTGCGTGGAGGCGCTGGCAGAGATCGCGCGGCTCCGAGTCGTTGATCCGAGCGACAAGCTGGCTGAGCACGTGCGCAACGCGAAAGAGGGGTGCGCTTGCGCAGCGCGCGGGGATTTGCTCCAGGCTGCCGCCGCCTTCAGCAGTATCAAGGTGAATGCCGGGCGCCCGGCTGCGTGGGGTGGCCCGGAGGGTGTGGCCGAGGTCAAAGCATGGTTGAAAGCCGCGCGCGAACTGAGCGAGTGCCTGACGAAACGCGGCTACCACGAGCCGGTCGGCGAGATCGACGAGGCCGCAGCCGACGCGCTGCAATGCTGGCGCGCACTCTGGGATGCAGTTACCAACGCCTACGACGCCCAAAAGACGGAACTCCGCGCCCTCGACTTCGATGACCTTGAACGGCTGGCGTGGCGGCTTCTAAAGACGTCTCCACGCGACGCGCGCACGCAGACGATCATCGACGGGATCAATCATCTCATGGTGGATGAGTTCCAGGATGTCAACGAACTGCAAGGCGAAATCCTCCGCTGCCTGGCTGACCCCGGCGCAGGCGGCAAGTTCTTCGCCGTTGGTGACGCCAAGCAGAGCATCTATCGGTTCCGGCAGGCGCAGGTCAAGGTGTTCAACGAGGCGGCGGGCGACATCCTTATCCGCACCGGACACGCTCCTTTGCCGCTCAATCGCTCCTTCCGCACGCATGGCGGCCTGCTCGCCGCGCTCAACGCCGCGTTCGAGTCGATCCTGTCATCCGTGGGCGCGACGTACGCCGCGTTTGAAGCGCGGCCCGCCGCGCTGGAGCCGGAGCGTCCCGCGCTCGACCCCTGCGAGGTCGCCCCCGCAACCGTTGAGATCATCGCGCTGCCTCACGGCCCGGTCGACGAAACCCGCCGGCTGGAGGCGATCCTGCTGGCGAGGCGGCTGAAGGAACTTGTTCGTAACGGGTTCTGCGTGTGGGACAAGCAGCGCGGGCAGATGCGCCCCATGCGCTACGACGACATCGCGATCCTCTTCCGCGTGACCACAAACCTGCCTCTGTACGAGGAAGCCTTCAAGGCAGAAGGGTTGCCGTATATCACCGTCAGCGGCCGGGGCTATTTCGACCGCCCCGAAGTGCGCGACCTGATCGCGCTGCTCGCCTGCCTCCAGAACCCGGCGGACGACCTCAGCCTGGCGATAGTCCTGCGTTCGCCCATGTTCAGCCTCAGTGACGACGCGCTCTACCGGCTCCGCTGGTTTGCCGTCGACGGCAGTCGGACCGAAGCGCCGGTTCCCCTGCGGGCCGCGCTGCAAAACGCGCTGATTGCGCCGCCCGACTGTTTTGAGAAGGCCGAAATCGTATTTGCGGCCCAGACATTTCGAGCGTTGGAAGCTGCGGCCGGCCGTGTCAATGTGTGGCAACTGCTCCGCCTGGCGCTCGACCGCACCGGTTACGAAGCGACGCTGGCCGAGGCAGACCGACAAGCCGCGTCAAACGGCGGGGGCAGCCGGGGCAGAGCAAACGTCGCCAAATTCCTGCAACTGGCGCGTGACCGCGGGGGCGCCGACCTCTCGACGTTCCTGCAAGCGGTGCGCGATTTGCAGTCACGCGAGGCGCGGGAGGGTGAGGCGCTGCCCGACCAGCCCGACTCCGGCGCGGCGCAATTGATGTCGATCCACGCGGCGAAGGGGCTGGAGTTCCCCGTCGTCGCGCTTGCCGACCTCGGCCGCGCGCCGCGCCGCAACCGGACGCCCCGCATCCTGCGCGATCCGCTGTACGGGCTGGCCTGTCAGGTGCGAGACGTAGACGGGAAATGGCTCACCCCCGCGAGCTTCCGCTGGGCGCAATGGCTCGATGGGCGGATGGAGCAGGCGGAGGGCAAGCGCCTTCTGTACGTCGCCTGCACGCGCGCGGCCGACCTGTTGATCCTTTCCGGTGATCCCGACGCTGAGGACACGTGGCTGCGGACGCTGGCGAACGCGTGGGGGGTTGACGACCGGATCGCGCGGAGCAAAGAAGGCGGGGATGAGGGGGAGGAAGTCATTCCTTGCGCGGGCTATCGCATCCGCATTACCCGGCCGGCGCGCGTGACAGACGACGATTCATTCGCGCAAACGTCTATCATCGCCGCCGCAGAGCCGGTCGCGCAACTCGATGCGTTGCCCGCGCTGGCCCGGCCCTTAGCGCCGCGCCTGGCAACGTGGCCTGTTGCCGTAACGCATTTGCCGGGCAGCCGCGAGACGGAAGAAGAGGCAGTCGAAAGGCCCCGACCCATCGTGCAGGCGGAAAACGGCTCGACAACGGGCAGGCGGCCGTCGCATTTCCTGATCGGCAACCTTGCCCATCGCGCGCTTGCTCAGTGGGATTGTCTGGCGCTGCCGGATGACCAGTTGCGCGCGGACCTGGAGCGATGGGCGCGGCGCGGCGGCCTTTTCGCGGCGGGAGACATTCGCCTGGCCGTCGATTCAGTCATCGCGCGGCTCATCACGTTACGCGCAACGCCTCTCTATGCCGCGATTTTCTCCGCGCGCGAGCGCCATGCCGAGGTGCCGCTGGCCCTGGCCGTAGGAGAACGGATGCTGCACGGCATCCTCGATCTGTTATATCGGGATCAACGCGGCGAATGGCATCTGTTGGACTGGAAGACGGAGCGGATCAAGCGCGGGCAGACGCTTGCGGAAGCGGCGGAAGGCGAGACAGTGCGACAGTTGGCCGTGTACACGCGGGCCGTGGAGGAGATATTGGGGATTCGCGCGGTGGCTGAAGTATGCTTCCTATCCGCAGACGCGCAACTCTATCGCCCCCCGGCAGAGCGGTTGGCGAAGGCGTGGGAGGAGTTGGCGGCAGAGGGTTAGCCGAAGCAGACGGGTATGTGTGGGACGTGTTTGGAACGGGGAAGGCGAAAGATGGGGAAAGCCCGAAAGACGAAAAGCGAAAGCGCGAAATGCGCAGGAAGGGAGAACCGCCGCAATGGATGAAAGCGTGTCCTTGCGCGATCTGGCGAAGATGATCGACCACTCGCTGTTGCACCCAACGATGACCGATCAGGTCATCCGTGAGGGGTGCGAACTGGCGGTGCGCTATGACGTAGCAACCGTGTGCGTGAAACCGTACGCGGTGCCGCTGGCGCGGGAGTTGGTGGCAGGGTCGGACGTGGCGGTGTGCGCGGTGATCGGCTTCCCGCACGGCAACAGCACCCCGCGCATCAAGTTCGCGGAGACGCTCCATGTCATTGCGGACGGCGCGACCGAGGTCGACATGGTGATCAACATCGGGAAGGCGCTGGGCGGCGATTGGGATTACGTGTCGGAGGAGATCCGGCAGATCAATCACGCGTGCGTGACACAGGGCGCGCTGCTCAAGGTTATCTTTGAGACCGATTATCTACAGGACGAACACACCATTCGCCTGTGCGAGATTTGCTCGGAACACAAAGTGGCGTTCGTCAAAACATCGTCGGGCTACGGGTTCGTCAGGCAGCCGAACGGGGACTACAACTATAAGGGCGCGACGGATCACGTGCTGCGGCTGATGCGCGGCCACTCCACGCCGGACGTGCAGATCAAGGCTGCGGGCGGGGTGCGAACGTTGGACGACCTGCTGCGCGTACGCGCGCTCGGCGTGACGCGCATCGGCGCGACCGCCACCGCGGCGATACTGGATGCGGCGCGGGCGCGCGGGTTCGAGTGATCAAAACCCCAACCCGCGCTCCTTCAAGCTCACCCACCGCTGCTGCCCGATCACCAGATGATCCAGCACGTCGATATTCAGCAGCTTGCCCGCCTCCACGATCTGGTGCGTCACGCGCACATCTTCGGGCGAGGGGGTCGGGTCGCCGGAGGGGTGGTTGTGCGCGACGATGACGGCCGCGGCGTTGAGGCGGATGGCCTCGCGAAATAGCTCGCCGACGCGCACCATCGCCGTGTTCAGCGAGCCGATGTAGACGGTGTGGACCTTGAGCACGTGATTCTTGCTGTCCAGGATCACTGTGCGCAGATGCTCCTGTTCCAGCGGCCCCATCTCCATCAGCAGCAAATTTGCGGCGTCGGCCGGCGACTTGACCATCGGCCGCTCGTGCGGCGCGGCGACCAGCAGGCGCTTGCCCAGCTCAAAGGCCGCCTTAAGTTCAATCGCCTTAACGCGGCCCACCCCCTTTATGCCTGCCAGTTCTTCAAATGACGCGGCGGCGAGGCCCGGCAGCCCGCCATAACAGGTCAGCAGGCGTTGCGCCAGCATGATCACGTTCTCATCGCGGCTGCCGATGCGAAGGATGATCGCCATAAGTTCCGCGGTGCTGAGGCTGGCCGCGCCGTAGTGCTCCAGCCGCTCGCGCGGGCGCTCACCTTCCGGCAGTTCTTTGATAGTGGGATAGTATTCTGCGAGGGCTTCGTTGAGGGGCATTGTCCCGTCTCCGGCGTTGGCATGGGGCGCGCGTTCGACGCAAGGAGCGCTTCAGTCCTCCCCCGAAATGGCAGTTCCGACGGGTTTGCGCAAACCGTCGGAACTAATCAGTGCTTGAATCCGAGCGTGCGATCAGGAGCCTGGAAGCCGGTGTCGCTGGGCGTGCGAACCTCCCCGTAGGTGGCTTCGTACTTCGACAGGTTCTCCTGCAGCGCCCGCAGCAGCAGCTTCGCGTTCAGCGGGGTCATGATGACGCGCGCGAGCACCTTCGTGTTCGGCACGCCGGGCAGCAGCCGGGCGAAATCGACCACGATCTCGGACGGCGAATGGCTGATAATGGCGAAGTTGCTGTAGATAGCTTCCAGATCGGAAGAAAGCTCGATGTTAATCTGAGGCTGGGGCGGGTTCTGCTGGGCCATGAAGGGCCTCCTTGGAAGAATGAGGGCAGTCTACCCTAAGCGCAGAAGCGCGTCAAAGCCGCCAAAGAAAACCGGCGGCCCTGATCGGGTCGCCGGTAAGTCTCGCTTGCGCCGCCGTTAAAACGGCAGGTCGTCCTCGTGGGTGGGGAACTCGTCGTGACCGCCACCGCCCGGCGCGCCGCCCATCGACCCGCCGCCGGTCTCATCCTTTGAGCTCATGAAACGAATCGCCGTAGCTCTAAGTTCGAGAGAAGCGCGCGGGCTGCCCTCGCGATCCGTATAGGCGGATGCGTCCACGTCGCCTTCAACAAGCACGCGCGAGCCCTTTTTCAAGTACTGCGCCGCGAACTCAGCTAGCTTTTGCCACGCCGTGACGCGAAACCAGGTCGTCTTTTCCTGTCGCTCACCGTTCTGGTTCGTCCAGGTGCGGCTGGTGGCGACGCTGAAACTTGTGACAGGGGAGCCGGTGGTGGTGTAGCGCATCTCAGGGTCTCGCCCGAGATAGCCAACGACGATCGTCTTCTGGTACATGTGCGTGTGCTCCTTGTTAGATTACTCGGCCAGAAATAGATGTTCGCACAACGTACTCCGTTGTAAGGAAGACAATTTTACGCCTGAAATCGCCAGAAGTCAAATTGAACGAACGTAAGTTCTGTAAGTCAATCTTCATTTCTGAGCAAGCTGATCGCGTCCGGGTCCAGGCGCAAGGTGAGCGGCTGCCCTGGCCATGACAATTCGACTTCGCTGGCAGTAACTTCACAGGTGAGCCGTGTTCCGCTTGAATGCTCGACCTGAACCAGATAATAACTACCACGAAAAGAAGATGACACCAACTTGCCGGCGATAACATTCTCTTGCCCTTCCGGCGTTGCGCACACGTTCGCTGCCTCGGGTCGAACCAAAACTGTTACCGCGTCGCCTACCCGAAAAGCATCGCGCGGATCTCGCGCAAAAAGCTCACCGAGCTCAGTCTGGACCGCGTAGCCGTTCCCGGCGCTCGTGACGTGACCACTAAGCAAGTTCTGAAAGCCGAGAAACCGGGCAACATACTCCGTCTGCGGGCGCCGATATACTTCCGCGGGCGTCCCCGCCTGCTCGATCCAGCCCCCTTCCCCGCGCTCCGGTCGGGCGCGCATAATCAGCACGCGGTCGGCAATGGCAAACGCCTCTTCCTGATCGTGCGTCACGTAGAGCGCAGTCACCCCGACGCGCTTGAGGATGCCGCGCAGGTCGTTCATCAGTTGCTCGCGCAGCGCGCGATCCAGTGCGCCGAGCGGCTCGTCCAGCATCAGTAGCCGCGGGCGCGGCGCAAGGCTGCGCGCGAGCGCCACGCGCTGCTGCTCACCGCCGGAAAGCTCGATCACGCGGCGCTTTTCGTAGCCGTCCAGCGCGACCATGCGGAGCATCTCGCTCACCCGCGCGGGGATTTGCTCCGCGGGCAGCCCCTGCATCCGCAGCCCGAACGCCACATTGCTCGCCACGTCCATATGCGGGAAGAGCGCGTAGTCCTGGAACATGAAGCCGAAGCCGCGGCGGTGGACGGGCGCATCCCGCAACTCACGCCCTTCGAGCAGCACCGATCCCGTATCGGGCGCTTCCAGGCCGGCCACGATGCGGAGGAGCGTCGTCTTCCCGCAGCCGCTCGGGCCGAGCAGGCAGATAATCTCTCCCGGCGCCACCTCGAAGCTCGCCTCTTTGAGCACGGGCAGCCCCGGATAAGACTTGGAGACGCGCTGGACCGATAGAAACGGCGTCATCTAAAACTCCCCCACCTGGCCGACGCGGAATCGCTCGATCAACACAAACGCGACCGCGCAGACGAGCATCAACAACGTGCTCATCGCCAGCGCCTGCCCGTAGTTGAGCGCGCCGGGCTGGCCGAGCAGGCGATAGATCACGAGCGGCATGGTCGGGAACTCCGGCCGCGCGATCAGGAGTGTCGCGCCGAATTCGCCCATGCTGACGGTGAACGCAAAGAGCGCGGCGACCAGCAGCGCGCGGCCGATGATCGGCAGGTCGACCTCGCGCCATACCGTCGAAGGCGACGCGCCCAGGACCGCCGCCGCCTCCCGCCAGTCGGGATTGATCCCGCGCATGACGGGCAGCAGCGTGCGGACGACAAACGGGAACGCGACGAGCGTGTGCGCGATGGGCACGAGCGCGGGCGAGGCGCGCAGGTCAAGCGGCGGCCGGCCCATCGTGAGGATGTAGCCGAAGCCGAGCGTCACCGCAGACGCGCCGAGCGGCAGCAGCACGAGCGGCTCAAGCAGCGCGGCCCCGCGCGTCGCCTTGCCGCTCATCAACACGGCGGTCAACGCGCCGAGCGACAGCGCCAGCGCAGTCGTGATCAAGGCGAACACGACGCTGTTGCGGATCGCAAGGCCCGGCGCGACGTAGAAGAGCGAGCTGGTGCGGTTGACGAAGAGCTCGCGGTAGTAGCGCAGCGGATCGCCTGGCGCCAGCGAGCGCCAGGCCAGCGCCAGCAGCGGCGTGATCAACAGGATGAGCAGCGCGGCCGCGGTCGCCCACACAAGAAACCGCTGCGCGGGGGTGGCAGGCGGGATTTCCGTCGCGGAGCTGGGCCGCAGGCGGAGGGGCAGCGACGCCCGCCGCTGGGCGCGGGTGTAGACTGCCATCACGATAAACGTGAGGCCGATCTGGGCCAGCGCAATGGCTGCGGCTTCGGGCAGGCGGAAGAGCGACACGGCCTGCCGGTAGATTTCGACCTCCAGGGTGGCAAAGCGCGGTCCGCCAAGGATCAGAATGACGCCAAAGCTGGTGAAGCAAAAGAGGAAGACCAGCGTGCCGGCCGCTGCGACAGCGGGCAGCAGGAGCGGCAGCGTAATCTCGAAAAACACGCGCACGCGGTTGCCGCCGAGCACGCGCGCGGCTTCTGAGAGGCGGGTATCGAGATTGCTCCAGAACCCGCCGACGATACGGACAACGACGGTGGTGTTATAGAAGGCGTGCGCCAGCAGGATCAGCCAGATCGTTTGCTGCAAGCGGATAGGCGGTCGCGACAGGTCAAGCCAGTCCATCAGTTGCGTGTTCAGCCAGCCGCGCGGGCCGAGCAGCGCGGTGAACGCGGCCGCCACGACCATCGCGGGCAGCACGAACGGGATCGTCGTCAGCGCGCGCAGCAGCGTCTTGCCGGGAAAGCGGTAGCGCGCAAAGACGAACGCGGCGGGCATGCCGAGCGCCAGCGTCAGCAGCGTCGATAGCGCGGCCTGCCACGTGGTGAACCACAGCGCGTCGCCGAAGTACGGCTCACGCCACAGGCTGGCGATGGGCGCAAGGTTCAGTTGCCCGCCGGGCGCGAAGCTCTGCACCGCCACTGCGGCCAGGGGATAGAAGAAGAACACCCCCAGGAACAACAGCGGCGGCAGGTAGAGCAACGCGCCCGCCGCGCGGCCGCGAGTGATCGCGTTCATACCCTTACCGCAACACTGCGTCGGTCCACGCCTGAATCCACTTCTCGCGGCCCTCCTGCAACTGCTCCGGCGTCAGGGTCGCAACCTCCGTCGGCTCCTGCGCGAACTTCGTGAAGACTTCGGGCAGGGCCGTTCCGGTGCGCGCCGGATACACCCACATTTGCAGCGGGATGTCGGGCTGGAAGGTCTCGCCAAGCATGAAGTCGACCCACTGCCGCGCGAGCGCGGGCTGCTTCGCGCCCTGCAGGATGCCGACAAACTCGACCTGCTCGAACGCGCCGCCAGGGATGTTGAGGCTGCCCGTGGGCGATTCCGCGGGCTGCGGGTCGGCGAAGAAGACCTCGGCCGCGGGGCTGGTCGCGTAGCTCACGACCATTGGCCGGTCGCCCTCGCCGCTGCCGCCGCTGAACTGCCCGTAATACGCATCCTCCCATCCCTCAGTGACAAGCGTGTCGTTCTTCCGCAAGTCGCGCCAGAAGTCGAGGTAAGTGTAATCGCCCGTCTCACCGAACGTCGCCACCGTGGCCGCGAGGAACGCCAGGCCGGGCGAGGAAGACGCGGGATTCTGGACGACGAGCATGCCCTTGTACGCTTCGTTGGTCAGGTCCTTGAGCGTCGCGGGCAGGGGGATATTGTTATCTGCGAAGTACTCGCGGTCGTAGTTGATGGTGACGTAGCCGAAATCGACCGGCAGCAGGCGATTGCTTGAGTCCAGCTTCAGTTCATCCGCGATGCCGGCCAGCGCGGGCGAATCATACGGCTCGAAGATGTCGGCTGCGAGCGCGCGGCTGAGGAAGGTGTTGTCGACGCCGAAGAAGACGTCGGCAAGGGGATTGCCCTTGCTCAGAATCGCCTTGTTCAGCGCCGAGCCGGTGTCGCCCGACTTGAGGAACTGCACCACGCAGCCGCACTGCGACTGGAACGCGGCGACGACCTGCTCGCTCACGCTGAAGCTGTCATGCGTCATCACGGTCAGCGTTGCGCCGGTCGCGGGAGCGGTTGCAGCCGCGGTTGGCGCGCCGGTAGGTTGCGCCTCAGTCGGCGCAGCGGTCGGCTCAGTCGCAACCGTCGGAGCAACGGTCGGCGTGACCGTCGCGGGCGCGGGGCACGCGCTCAGCAGGAGCGCGGCCACGAGGAGCAGGGCCAGGAGCGAAAATCGCGACTTCATAGTGATCCCATCCTGTTGTGAATAACGAGCAGGCGTCCGCGGGTGAGGCTGACCTCCGCGCGTTCGCCGGTCATGACGTTGCTAACCCCGCGCGCTTCGCCCAGGCGGAGGGTCTCGGCGCGCAGCGGGTAAAGCAGGTTGTCTGTTCTGACACCCTCGACGTCTGAGCCAAAGGGCAGCAGCGAGACGATGTCGCCCGCTACGCCCGCAAGGAGAACAGTCACGGACGCGGCATCTGCCCGCGCCAGCCGCAAGGTCTCCGGGCCGTCGACCAGGGAGACAGCGACGCCCTCGAGCGACGGATGCGCCAGCAGCAGGACGTTCGCCAGCAGATGATCGACGCGTCCGCCAAGCGCGCCGCAGATAACCACTTCGTCCGGCAGGCGCTCGACGGCAGAAGCGAGCGCCAGTTCCGTATCGGTCTGGTCCTTCGCGGCCGGAACCTGGACTGTCTTCACGCCCCGCTGGTTGAGTGCGGTCACAATCTCCACCGGCAGCGAATCGAGGTCGCCCACGAGCAAGTCTACCGCCCAGCCCCAGGCCAGGGCGTGCTGCGCGCCGAGGTCCGCCGCGACAACAAAATCCCCCTCGCCGGGGGCCACACCGACCGGCTGCCGGGCCACCGGGCTTCCGGCCACGACAAACACCCGCACTCGCGCCTCCTCCGGGCAACAAAAAAGCGGCCTGATCGGGCCGCCGCGTGTTGATTTGCATCCCTCCGCCGGCATTACCCGTCAGGTTCAAGGGGTCGTTGGCATGACGCGCGTATGAACGCGAGGCCAACCTCTCAGCCGGGCTTCACCCAGCTCCCCCTGCCGCAACCCCGCCTGCTTTGCGGAATCGCGTGTTCGATTAGCAACAGTATAACGCTCGCAGCCTCCCTTGTCAAAGCCAAATATGAATAAACTGACACCCGCCTCCGACTTTAATCCGTTGACAATCGCGCAAAGGGTGATACAATGCCTACGTTGTCGCAGTCTGTCCCTTTAGCGCCGCGCTTTGCGGCGGAGGCTGCAATTGTCCGCACGAACCGTCGTGGTGTGTTTATCCCCGCACCCGCCGGCGTCCAGGCGTCTTTCGCATTCGTTATCTGAAGATCGAGCTGCTGTGCCCGGAAGAGCGCTCGGTCGATTGGTCGCGTCTGCGCGCCTTATCGGCGCGCCGCTCTCCGCCGGCCCGCCTTGCGCTTAGTCCCAGCCGCGCCAGGCCTGTCTCCACTCGACGTTTCCTTGCTAATTCATCTACATCATCATATGCGGAGGAAGACTATGAGCCCATCCTTCCGACGACACAGGACTCTTTCTGTGGCGCTTCTGCTGCTCGCCCTGCTGGCGATGCTCCTGCCTGCGGCCGGGGCGTCTGCCGACATTGTGGGAGCAAAGGAGATTCCAGGCTTCCCGAAGTACGGTTGTTACGACGTGGTTGTCGGCGGGAACGGCATGTGGGGCGGTAAGACGCCGTATCCGATTACGGTCGACGTCCCCGGTCCCGTGGTCAATGCCTACCTGCAATGGATCGGCACGGAAGACGCAGGCGCGCCCGGCGCCCCCGCTGCCAGCGACCTGACCGTCAACGGCGCGACGGTCGTCGGGCAGCTCACCCACCAGTTCCAGTCTGGCCCCAACGAGCAGCCGTGGTACATGTGGCGCGCGGACATCGGGCCAAGCGGCGCAAACCTCGTCCAGCAGGGCGTCAACAAGTACAACATCTCAGGCTGGAACATCGTTGCGCCGTCCGGCTACCGCCAGAACGGCATCAGCGTGGTGGTCGTCTATGACACCGGCGCATGCGCAAAGCCGAACCAGGTCGATGCGATGGACTCCTTCACCTGGTACTGGGAGCGCAACGGCGGCGTCTCGGACGTGGTGTCCTTCACCTTCCCGCCTTCGCCGAACGACCGGGACATCACCGTCTGGCTGCACAACGCCGGCGCAACGCACGTCCGGCCGCAGGCCGAGTCTGCTTCCGAGGAAGCCTACTCGCCCGATGCGGTCGATCCGAGCGCCTGCCGGGGCATGAACCTGTGGGCAAAGGCGGGCACGGGCAATCCACCGCCCACGCTCGTCGAGTACTCCAACACGCCCCCCACTTCCGCCTACGGCGGCAAGCTGGTCGTCACGAACCCGTTCGTCGGCTCCAACTGCAACAACACCACCTGGACGTGGCCGGTGACGAGCCTGCTCGGCTGGGTGGACGCGCAGGGTTGGACGCCCGACACCGGCGGCTACATCGCGCCGGAGTGGTCGATCATCCGCATCACCTATCGCATCCGCGCAGGGGAAACCTACCTGGCGCTCCAGCTTGAATCCGAGAAGACCGGCGCGGAGGATGTGCTCCTGACCGGCGAAAGCGCGGCGTGGTTCGCGCAGGCGGTCATCCCGCTGGAAGACATTAAGCTGCGCGTCACGAAGACCGACGGCGTGACCACGGCGAAGCCGGGGGACACGCTCACCTATACGATTGACTACGAGAACTACGGCCCGACTCCGGCCGCCAACACGACCCTGGTCGACACGCTGCCGGCGAACGCGACGTTCGTGAGCGCCTCGAACGGCGGCACGCTGAGCGGCGACGGCAAAACGGTCAACTGGAACCTGGGCACTGTGGCTGCGGGCGCAAAGGGCCAGGTGACGCTGACGGTCAAGCTGGACCCGATCTTCCCGGCGGGCAAGACGACGCTGACCAATACGGTCGTGATCGCTACGCCGGGCGAAGCGGACACCTCGGACAACACCGCGACCGACACGACGGACGTCGTGGCGCAGGCCGCTTTGGACGTCGAGAAGACGGGCGCGCCCGAACCGGTCGGCCCCGGCGACAACCTGACCTACACGATCAACTGGACGGTGGGCGGCGACGCGTTCTCGCAGGACGTGAAGCTGGTCGACAAGCTGCCGGCCAACGTCTCGTTCGTCAGCGCAGGCAATGGCGGAACGTACGACCAAGCGACAGGCACAGTGACGTGGTCGCTCGGCGACATCACGCCGACGAAGAACGGTTCGGTCAGCCTCGTCGTCAAGGTGAACGCGGACCAGAAGAAGGGCGACACGATCACCAACGTCGCCACGCTGACGAACGCGGCGGGCGACAAGGACGAGGACACCTTCGTCAACACCGTCATCACGAGCAGCCTGTTGACCCTTACCAAGACCAACAACCTGGCGGAGGGCGCAAAGGCGCAGCCGGGCGATCAGGTCATCTGGACGCTGGGGTACACGGTCGAAGGCAACGGCGTCTCGAAGAACGTCACGATCACCGACCCGCTCCCCGCCGAGGTCGAGTTCGTCTCGGCAAGCAACGGCGGGACGTTCGCAAACGGCGTCGTGACCTGGAAGCTGGGCGATCTGCCCGGCGGCACGACGGGATCTGTCACACTCACCGTTAAGCTGAAGGCGTCGCTGACCGGCGTCACCGAGATCACCAACACGGCGACGATTAAGGACGATGACGGCAACACGGACGACGCAACCGATGTCGTGCCGGTGGGCCTCATGCCGGCCCTCACCGTCACCAAGAAGAACACCCCGACGGGTGAGGTCAAGCCGGGCGACACCATCACATATGAAGTTTGCATGTCGAACAGCGGCCAGGCCGACGCGACCAACGCGGTGATGACCGACGTGATCCCGGTCAACACGACCTACGTTGCCGGTTCGGCGACGGGTGGCGCAACGTACAACGAAGCGACCAGGACGCTGACCTGGAAGAAGAGCTCGCTGGCGCCGAACGAGAAGGTCTGCGGCACGTTCCAGGTGAAGGTCAACACGGTCATCACCGGCTTGACCGGCCAGAAGAACGTGGCGATGAAGTTCAACGAGTGGAACGCAGTCTCCATCGACAACACGGTGACTGCGTCGGCGGACGGCATCGCGCCCAAGAGCGCCACGGTCAGCAACCCGCTGGTCGCCACGGTGAACCCGTTGATCTTCAAGTCGGCGAACCGATCTGAGGCGCTCGTCGGCGACGAGATCATCTTCACGCTAACGGTGCGGAACGACGGCACGGCGGCAGCGACCAACGTCGTGGTGACAGACGGCATCCCGACGAAACTTGATGCCGTGACGGCCACAACGACCAAGGGTGTCGCCCTGTTCGACCCGAACACCCGCGTCCTGACCGTGACTATCGGGCAGCTTGATCCGGCGGAGACCGTGACGGTGACGATCAAAGGCAAGGCGGCCTCCGCGCCGGCCGAGCAGTTGCCATACACGATGACCAACGAGGCCGTCGTTTCCTTCACGGAAGGCGCACCGCGCACTTCCAACCGGGTCACGGTGACGGTGAACGGCCTGCCGCCGTTTGAAATCCCGGAGCCGGGCACGTGGCTGCTGCTGGGCACTGGCCTGGCGGGGCTGGCGGGATACACCCGGATGCGCGCGCAGGCGCGGCGGCGGAAGTAAGATAGCAGAACAGGCAGGGGAGCAAGTCCCCTGCCGATGAACGGGCAACCAAAAAGCGCCTCTGAGATCATCATCTCAGGGGCGCTTTCTATGCCGGGCTGTGGGCGGGCAAGTCGGCGACCCGCGCTACACCCTTACGCTCGCGCGGCGGAGAAAAGCTCCCGGAAGAAGCGCTGCTCCAAGTCCAGCGTTTCTTCCATTGAATTGTAGAGCGGCGCAGTGACCTTAACGAGCACGACGCCATCCTGCGAGTCACGCGCGTACGAGGGCCACAGGTAGAAATAGGACACCACGTGCCTGGCGACGTTGCCGCCTTCAAGTTCCTTCGTCGCGTTCAGTTGGAGCGCGTACACCTCGCCCTTGCCCAGCGGAACGGGCAACGAGCTGGCCTCCGTCTTCCAACCGGCGGTGTCGTAGCAAATCTGCGGCGCGTGGAAGCTCTTTGACTTGCGGCTGCCAATGAGGCTCAGCCAAACGAAGCGGCCATCAGGCAGGCGGTACAAGCGCTGGACGTACTGCTCCGGCTCCAGCAGGATGAACACTTCGATGTTGCTCTGCGGAACGTCCTCGCCCTGCCACTCGCCCAACTGGAGCGGGATTTGCTTCAGGTCGGCGGACAGGTTGAAGTTGTAGGGCGTGGTGACGGCGCGCTCGCGCTCCGTGCGCTGCCAGTTGTCCACGTCCGCCACGAACTCATAGCCGGCGCCCGCCGCAGGAGACAACAACGTCCCGCGGAAAGTGATCGCCAGCGCGGCGACCGCAGCCACCGCCAACGCGACGATGATCAGAAAATATCTTCTCGTATCTCGCGACATCCCAACAACCGGCTGAAGAGCAACAGGAGCGCCAGCGCGCTCGCGAAGAAGACGATGCCCGAATAGTCATGATAGTACTTGAAGCCTGCGTCCGCGCCCCAGATGTAGGCCACGCCGAGCAGGGACGCCACGCGCAGGACGTTGCCGAACGCGGCGATGACTACCGCGCTGAGCGCCAGCAGGAGCTTGCTCTGCCACGAGCCCTGCACGACAAAGACAACGATGCTGACGAGCGTCATCAGGGCTACGATGGAGCGGAGGCCGCTGCACTGCGCGCCCACGACGAGGTTTGCGTTCGGCAGCGTGACCTGCGCGCCGTTCACTTCGATCGGCACGCCGCACAGCCGCACCAGCCCGCCGGAGATTGCGCCTGTTACCTGCGCCAGGGGGACGCTGAGCGGCTCGACGAACGGCAGCGGCGTCATAAAGACGAGGAAAACCAGCGGAAACGCCATGCGCTTCAAGACCGCTGTTCCGAGCAAGGTCCAGACCAGCCCCGCCAGCGTGATAATCATCGCAAGAGAGGCGAGGAAATACGCGCGCTGAGCGAGGGCGAACAGATAAGCCAGCAGGCCTGCCAGCGCGAGAACAACCCCGAGATTCGACGGCTCGAGCTTTCTTTGCTCGACGGGCCAGCTGCGCCACAGCCGCCATGCGACGAGCGCGGAGATGATTGGCACGAGCGGGCCGTGCGAATAGTAATCGTTGCCGAGCCATTCGCCGAACAGCCACCGGAGCGTGGGATAAAAGAGCGCCGCCAACAGCAATCCGATCAGGGCTGCGGCGAGAATGCGAGCGTTGCGGCTCATGCTT
>CAZPTI010000023.1:0-31637 GCA_964588925.1 uncultured Anaerolineales bacterium
GCGGTCGACGTGATCGACACGCAGGTGCTGCTGGGCGATCCGGCAACGCGGTTGAAGCTGCCGTAGCTGGCGAAGGCACTTGGACGACGAAAACGAAAGCTGACGAAAGCGCGAAAGACGAAAGGACGAAAAACCGGCCCGGACACATCTGTCCGGGCCGGTGTTCATTTACGGCGTTGCGGTCGCTGTGGGTGTAGCGGATGGCCGCAGCTTCTGAGATGCCGCCGCGTTGGGCTGGCCGGGCGACGGCGGCCAGTCGCTGCGCCATGCGCCCGTTGCGTCGCGGCTATAGCTCTGGTCGGCTTTAAGCGCCGGGTACTTCACCGAGTCCACGAGGACGCCCGCCGCATCGAGCAGGCGCACCGTCCCGCCCTGATCGTCCAGCGTCAGCCGCGTGTCGCGCTGGTAGAGGACGAGGTGGCCGTTCGCCGGGATGACCGTGCCGCGCGGCAGCCGGTACGTCTGGCTCAAGCGGCGCCCTGGAATCTCGATGCTCCACCGTGACACGTCTACGGGCCGGCCCGTCGTGTTGCGCAGTTCGATCCACTCGTCCTGCGCGTTCGCCCGGCCGCGGCCGTCCCAGTTCACGTCACGCGGATTGGCAAGCAGCTCGCTCAACTGCGCGCCCGCGGGCGGAACGACTGTGCCGCTGTCCGCCGTCGCAGTCGGCGTCGGCGTAGCAGTTGCTTCCTCGGTCGGCGTCGCCGTAGGTTCTTCCGTCGGCGTCGTCGTGGGCTCCTCTGTGGGAGTCGGCGACGGCGTGGGAGTTTCCGTCGGCGTCTCGGTAGGCGTTGGCGTCTCGGTCGGCGTGCGCGTCGGCGTTGGAGTTTCCGTCGGCGTCTCAGTTGGCGTCGGCGTGGCGGTCGGCTCTTCGGTTGGCGTAGCTGTAGGCGTGGCCGTCCATGTTGCGGTCGCGGTCGGCGTGTGGCTCGGCGTGGCCGTTGGCGTCGCGGTCTCAGTCGGCGTTGGCGAGAAGACCAGCGTCGGCGTGGCAGTCGCGGTGGCGGTGGCCGTCGGCGTGCGAGACGGCGTGACGCTCGGCGTCGCGGTGTTCGTCGGCGTCGACGAGATTAGCGGCGTCGGGCTGGCCGTCCAGGTGGCCGTCGCGGTTGGCGTGGCCGTAGCCGTAGCAGTGGCCGTCGGCGTCGGCCCCGCGGTCGGGCTGCCCGTGGCCGTTGCGGTGGCTGTCGCCGTAGCAGTTGCGGTTGCGGTCGGCGTCGCGGTCGCCGTTGCCGTCACGGTCGGGACCGTTGCGGTTGCGGTGGCAGTCGCGGTTGCCGTGGCAGTCGGGACCGTCGCAGTCGGCGTCGCTGTCGCAGGCGGGCGCGTTGCGGTTGGCGTCAGCGTCGCGGGCGGGGGCAGGAAGATCTGCTGCCACCAGAACCGCGCCAGCGCGCCGCCGGTGCGCTCATAGTACTCGACGACGATCAGGTGCGCGCCGGCCAGATTCACGTCCACCGTGAACGGCACGTTCGCACTCTGGTCAAACCACCGGTCCAGCACGAGCCGCCCGTCCACGAAGACGCGCATCCCGTCGTCCGACTGGCTGAAGAACCGGTACAGGCCGGGAGTGAACATCATCTGGCGCGTCCACCGCACAGAGAAGTTATCCGCCGGAAGTCCGGGCGCGGGCGAGCCGTCGCCCCATGCGAAGTCGATGATGCGGTCGTTGCGCGCCAGCACCGGCCCGCCGGCCAGGTTGACGTTGTTCCAGTACTCGCCCATCCAGTCCGGGAAGGTGATCTGGCCGACGCGCTCCCAGCGCAGCGCCACGCGCGCCAGGCCGGTCTTCTCATAGAACTCGACGCGAATCTGGTGCGGCCCGCGCGTCAGCGGGAAGTCGACGCTCACCTCGCGGTTGCTGCCGTCCTGCCACTGGTCGATGAGCAACTGCCCATCCACCCACAGCCGCGCGCCATCGTCCATGCTCAGGAAGAAGCGGTACGTGCCGGAATCGAAGTCCAGCGTGCGCGTCCAGCGCGCCGAAAAGCTGTCCGCCGGGATAACCGGCGCGGGTGAGCCGAAGCCCCAACTGAAGTCGACCGCGAAGTCGTTGCGGATGTAGATCGGCATGCCCGCCAGGTTCATGTTCGCCCAGTATTCCCCGCGCCAGTCCGTGATGACGGGGTTGGGCGTGGGGGGCATGGGCGTCGGCGGAACCGGCGTGGGCGGCGCAGGCGTCGGCGGGACGCGCGTCGCGGTCGGCCGCGGCAGGGTGACGATGGGCGGCGGGGTCCGCTGGGACGGCATCTGCGTCGGGATGACCACCGTGGGCAGGACAACCGTCGGGATCGCAGTCGGTGACGCGTCAGGAACCAGCGTCGCGACCGGCGTGGGTGTGGTCGGCAGCGGGTTCAGGATTTTGAACTCCGCTTGCGCACGCTGGCCCGTGCCGGGATCGATCACGGTCACAAGCGCGGCGGGCATGAGCGCCCAGCGCGGGTCATACGGGTACGTGAAGCGCACGACGAAGTCCCCGCGGTCGGTGACGATGGCCGAAGCCTGGTCGAGGCCCGGCGCGCCGCCCGTCTGCGGGTCTTCAAGGCGCACGAAGATCGTGTTGCCGGGAGTCCAGCCGCGGCCCGCGACCGTGATGCGCGTGCCAGCGTCGCCGGCAACCGGCGCGATTTCGATGGTAGGCGAACCGGTGGACGGCGCGAGGGTCGCGGTGGGCGTGCCGCGATCGGCCTGCACGGGCAGCAGCCGCGGCAGGACGCCGCAACTGCCCGCGATCACGGTCACTGCGGCAAGCGTCGTCACCAACAAAAGCAGCCCGCCGATTTTGGTCCACCGGCCACGGGAAGCAGGATCTGACCAGGGCGTTTGCATCTTATCCTCCACCCAACACGGGCGTAATGAATCAAGCCAAAGAGTATCTGGCGCTTAATTCATAGACGTACGCGCGGGCTACAGGTTCCGAAGGCTAACGCGAGGGGCTACGGCTTTTTAGGCGCGATCAGTGCGGCCCGGCTGCGCGCGGGCGCCTGCTCCACAAGCAGCCGCGGCGCGCCGCCGATGATGCACTCGCCCTTGTTCGAGCAGGTCGCGCCGGGGAGGTCGATGGTATATGCGCCGCCCTTTGCGGTGATGCGCTGCGTTTCGCCGCGCTCGTTCACCAGCACGGCGGTCGATGCGACCGCGCGCACGGTGACGCGGGCGCGCGCCGTGGAAGCGGTCCACAGCACCGTGGTGGTTGCATTCCCACGGTCAAACGTCACCGCGTTGATCGCGCCGGATTGCTCTCGGCGGGCGCTAACGAAGTCGCGCAGGTAGGTGGTCGCGACTTGAAATGCGGCGAACGCCGGGCGGCGCGAATCATCTCCCCGCAGCAGGCCGTACGGCTCGATGGATTCTGGGTGATCCGCCGAGTTGCGCAGTTTATAAAACTCGACGCGCGCCGCGCCCGCGGCGAACGCGAGGCTGAATTCCTGCAGGACGAACGCAGCCTGCTCGTCCAGCGACACGCGATAGCGCGGCTTCGACCAGGGGGGTTCCTGCCTGTCATCGGAGGGCGGCGCGTTGGTCTCGTTCACCCACAGCTCTTTGCCGTCGATGCCGCGCTTGCGCAGGCTCGCGCGCGCCTCGCCCAACACCTTCGGCGCTTGCAACGGCTTAAAATAGAGGTGATAGACGACCGCGTCGAAGCAGTAGGCGCGCGCCTTGCACTCGGGGTCGGCCGCGAGGACGTCGAGCAGGCGGTCGAGATACTGCTTCCGTCCGTGCGACCAGTCCCAGAAATAGGTGAGGCCCGCTATGTGGACTTGCAGCGCGGGGTCGACATCCTTGATGGCTAGGTAGGCAGTCTTGAGCAACTGCGCGTACTCCTCGACCGTGCCTGCCCACGTCTGTCCCGGATGCCCCGCCTCCCACACGTCGGGCTCGTTCCAGATGATCCAGTGGCGGACGCGGCCCGCGTAGTGCTGCGCCATGCGCTTTGTGAACGCGGCCCAGGCATCCATGCGCGGCACAGCCCGCGCGCCGTCCTCCGGCTTGACCGCAGCCCACTTTGGCGTGCCGATCAGGATCGCGACCACTTCGCGCCCCGCTGCAAGCTCTTGCGCGACAAAGGGATCAGGCACGTTAGCCGGTTTCCAGTCGGCTGCGCTGTCCGGCTGGATCACGTCCCAGCGGAGGATGATGCGGCTGTAGCCCGCGCCCGCTTCCGTTGCCGCTGCTGAGTTGACGAACGCCTCAACCACCCCAAACCGCGGGTCGGGCTTCGGCGTATCCGCAAGGGCAAGGGGACTATTGCCGCAGAGGACACAGAGGGCGCAGAGAATGGGGACAAGCGCTCTGAGTCCTCTGCGCCCTCTGTGGCAAACAAAAGCGATCAAAACTCGAACCTCTTGAACGCCTCCGCGTATTCGTAGCCGGGCTTTTCGCCCGCCTCCTTCGCGCGCTGGCGGACGCGCTCGATCAATGTCGCAGGGTCCGAGCCCACCTGGCTGACGTGGCGCAGGAGCGCGGCGAGGCGCTGCTCCATACACCCGCTAATGTCTTCCCAGTAGTCGGGGTTGTCGGTCCAGAAGAGGTAGACCTGCTTCACGCGCCACGGCTCGACGCCTTCGACAAGCTGCTCCGGGAAGATGTACCACTCCCGCGCCGACCACACCGCGTCGAGCGCGGCCTGTCCCGCGGCGCGGTGGTCAGGGTGAAGCTGGTAGTGGCGCCACGGGTCGATGGTGAGCACGGCATCGGGACGCAGCCGCCGGACGAGGTCGGCAAGCTGGCGGCGGAGGTCAAGCGTGTTTTCGAGCAGGCCGTCGGGCCGGCGCAGGAAGATCACTTCATGCACGCCGAGATCGTGCGCGGCAGCGCGTTGCTCGCTCTCGCGCCGCGCGGCAAGCAGCCCCGGCCGCAAGTCGGGGTCGTGGCTGCCCTTGTCGCCGCTCGTGATCAGCACATAGGTGATGTGGCGTCCGGCCTGCGCCCACTTGAGCACCGCGCCCGCGCAGCCGAATTCCGGGTCATCTGGATGCGCGGCGATGACCATAACGCGTTCGATGGAGGCTGGCTCTGTGGTCACAGGTGGCTCCGTTCAGTCAATTAAGACCCGTCGGGTTTTTCCGAACCCGACGGGTCTGGCTGGCGCAGGATAACACCGCGGCAAAACGCTGTCAACGCGGGCAACGGCGTATGCTATAATGCGCCGCATGGATAACCTGACCCTGCGAAAAGCCCTTCGGCTGCTCGTCCATCCCGCGACCCTGGCGGCCATCGTCCTGCTTCTCGTCAATGACCATGCGCTGCGGCGGTTCTGGCCCTCTGCGATAACCGGCAAGTTGGGTGATTTCGCATGGTTGTTCTTCGTCCCGTTTGGGTTTGCCGCGTTGCTGGCCCTGCTGTGGCCGGGAGAAAGCCGCAGGAAGCGGCGTGTCGTCCCTGCGCTTGCGTTCGGCGGGGTGGCGCTCGTCTTTGCTCTGGCGAAAACGGTCCCCGTCGCGCATGAGGGTGTCGTCCGCATCGCAAGCGCAGCGTTCGGCTTCGACGTAGGCTGGCGGCGCGACCCGTCCGATCTCGTCGCGCTGATCTCGGTGGCCTTCGCGGCGCTTCTATGGCAGCGGACGCCTGAACCGGAGGGGACTGCGTCCGGCGCTCGCTCCGCGGGCTGGGTCGCGCTGGTCGCAGCCGCGCTCCTGACCGTCGCCAACAGCCCCGCGCCCGATCCCGGCATCTACTGCCTCGACGCGCGTGATGGCGAGATGTTAGCCTTTGCGGGTTACAGCACGTACCGCAGCGCAGACGGCGGCCTGACGTGGGCCGTGTTGCCGAACGGCCAGCGAAGCGCGTGCCCCAACCCGTGGGACAGCACCGCCGGCGCCGCGATGACGATCAAGGATCCGTCCAACACGCAGCGGAGCTACCGCTTTACGCCGGGAGAGATGATCGAGTTGTCGGAAGACGGCGAAGCGACGTGGCAGAAGGTGTACGAGCCTGCGCCGGTTACTGAAGCGGAGCGCGCTGCGCTAAGCAAGCAGCATCCCAACTCCATGCTTCGCCCTGTGCCACTGCACGCCGCGGTGGATCGTGAGACAGGAAACGCGGTGTTCGCGATGGGGCAGTCGGGCGTGCTGGTGCGCGAAGCGAGCAGCGGCGAGTGGCGCGAGGTTGCCGTCGGCCAGTTTGCGCCGCTTACGGCCAATACGGCGGGGAGCGCGGTTTCCCTGCTGCTGGGCGAGCAGTTGCTGGCGGTGGCGCTGGGGTTGCTCGGCGTGGCGGTCTTTGCCACGCGCACGCTGGCACGCGGCAAGGCGCTCTGGATCATTGCGCTCGTCGTCGGTTGGCTGCTCTGGGCCGCGATCCTGTTCGTCTTCTCGCCCGCGCTCGCGTCGGGTTACGGGACGGTGTTCGCGTTCGCTGGATTGCTCGCGCTTGGCGTCCTGCTGCTGATCACGACGGTCATCTCGATCATCGGGCTGGCGCAGGAAGGCCGCGCCGCGGTCGGCCGCGCCCTGCTGATCGGCCTCGCAGCGGCGTTGCTTTTCATCGTGCCGCTGCTGCTGTGGGCAGTTGACGCCCTGCCGAATTACCTGCTTGCCGCCGCATTTGGCGCGTTGCTCGGCGTTGCGACGATTGCCGTGGGAAGCCGATGGGTGGGTGGGGGTGAAGCTGCGCAGGGCCAGTAAAAGCTGCCAGGCACTTGCGAAGTGCCTGGCAGCTCATCTCCTGCGCCGACGCTAGAGTTTAGCTTTGTCTGCGGTATGAGGACTCCACCGTCCCGCCGCCGCGCTGCCAGTCGACGATGCCGCCCTTCAGGCTGCGCGCGTTGAACCCCTGCTGGTTGAGCCAGCCCGCGACGCCATACGACCGGTTGCCGTGCGCGCAGTAGACCACGATGTCCTTCTCGCGGTCCAGCTCGTTCAGCCGCATCGGAATGCTGTTCATCGGGATGTGCAGGCTGTCGGGGATGTACGCCTGGGCGCGCTCGTAGTGCTCGCGGCAGTCCAGCAGCAGTCGATTCCCTGCGCCGTCCTGGCTCATTTCGGCCATGAGCGCCTGCGCGGTTACTTCTGGCACACGCGGCTCTTCTTCCGGTTCGGGCGTAGGCCGCGTGGGTCTGGCGGGTGAGGCTTCCGTCGCAAGAGGCTCGCGGCCGAGCGCTTTCTTCAAGGCATCCAGCAATCCCATTACTCTCTCCACAAGTGCGATTCGGTGTTTGAGTGTAGCCGCCCCGCGCGGGTGGGGCTAGAAGCTGGCTTCCCAACGGGTGATGCCGGAAGTCACCACTTGGCGGTGCGGGCGGGCGCGTGTAAAATGGCGCGAATGCCAGCGACGCCACGGCAAGGAGGCACCTCTATGCGCATCCCGCTCCTTCCCCGCGCTTCCACGCGCGCCTTCATGGACGAAGCCCGGCGCACCCGCAACTACTCGCTGTTTGACTGGCTCCACGGCTACGTCTACGCGCGCTGGCCCTATCTCTACATCGGCATCGGCACCGGGGAGCATCCGTTGGCGAAGGCCGCGAAGCCGGTGGTCGGCTGGATCGACGGCCTCATCCGTAAGGCGGCCACGGAACAGGCCGGCAACCAGGACGAAGGCGGCGTTGGCTTTGCGGACACCTATCACGGCAAGGTGGTCACGCTCGAAACCGCAACTCAGCTTGTCAAGGTGGGCCGCGACGTGAACCTGGGCGACCTCGAACAGATCATCCCCTATGCGCTCGCCCGCGAGATCGTCTTCCAGAACCCCGATCACATTGTCGCGCTGGAATGCCCCTGCCGCAGCGCGCGGGAGAAGCCGTGCCTGCCGCTGGACGTGTGCCTGATCGTCGGCGAGCCGTTCGCCAGCTTTGTTTCCGAGCATCACCCGAAGCGGACGCGCTGGATCACGGGGGACGAGGCGACGCGCATCCTGGAGGAGGAGCACGAGCGCGGCCACGTCCACCACGCCTTCTTCAAAGACGCGATGCTGGGCCGTTTCTACGCCATTTGCAACTGCTGCGAGTGCTGCTGCGGCGCGATGCAGGCGCATTTCAACGGCGTGCCCATGCTGGCATCCTCCGGTTTTGTGAGCGTGGCGGACGAGGCGGAGTGCATCGGCTGCGGGATGTGCGTCGATAGCTGTCAGTTCGGCGCAATCGACCTGGTCGGCGGGCGATCGCGCGTGGACTGGGACGCGTGCATGGGGTGCGGCGTGTGCGTGGACCAGTGCGCGCAGGGCGCGCTGAGCCTGGCGCGCGATGAGCGCAAGGGCATCCCGCTCGACATGCGCGCGCTGCTGGAGGCCGCCGCGTGACGCAACCGCCAAACCTGCCACCGCTGCTGCTCACGTCGGACCCCGGCTCGTTTGCGCACAACACCCTCAAGGTGCGCGTGCCTCGCATCCTGCGTGACACGATCGAGGCGAACGACTTTCCGCCCGACGTCCTCGCGCGGCTCGAAGCGCTCTACACAGAGCTAACCGCGGGTCGCATCCGACCCCTGGAGGAGGACGCGCCGGATGTGGCGCAGTGGAACGCGTGGTCTGAGCCGTGTTTCGGGCGGACGTGGCTGGACGTTCCCTGGTACTGGGCGGAAGCCTATTTCTACCGCCGCCTGCTCGAAGCGACGGGCTACTTCCAGCCGGGCCGGATGGAGGGCGTCGACCCGTTCGCGCCGATCAAGCGCAGGGAATGGGCGGTGGATGCTGCGCCTGCGGCCGTAAAGGCCGTGCTGGAGAACCTGTCGGACGACCTCATGACGCGCTTTGAGCAAGCGCTGCACGCCAGCCTGTGGGGCAACCGGACGGACCTGAGCTATACGATTGCTGCGCACCTGGGGGCGACCGCGGCGCCGGGGCAGGAGCGCTCAAACCTGCTGGTGGACGACTGGCTTGCGGTCTGGGAGCATCTGACGAACCGCGATAAGAACAAGGTGGCGATCATCACGGACAATGCGGGCACCGAATTGCTGATGGACGTGGTGCTGGCCGATTTCCTCCTCGCGTCCGAGCTTGCGTCAGAGGTTCACTTGCATCTCAAGCCGCAGCCCTTCTACGTGTCTGACGCGATGAAGCAGGACCTGGCCGACGGGACGGATGCGCTGATCGAGGCGGGAGGGATTGCCGCGCGGCTTGGCCGCCGCATGGACGGCGCGGTCGTCGCAGAGGAAGTCGCGCTCAAGACGCACCCCTTTTACTGCTCGCCGCTGTTCTATGATGAGATGCCGGCCGACCTGCGCGCTGCGTTGGGCGAGATGAACCTGGTGATCGTCAAGGGGGATGCGAATTACCGGCGGCTGGTGGGCGACCGCCATTGGCCGCATACGACGCCCTTCGCCGCCGTGACCGCCCATTTCCCCGCGCCGGTTGTAGCGCTGCGCACGTTCAAGTCGGAGCTGCTCGTTGGGCTGGCGGAGGGGCAGGCCGAGCGCGAGGCCGCGGCGGACCGCGACTGGCTCGTGAACGGAAGAAGGGGCGTGATTCAAGCCGATCTCAGAGGGTAGCGCAAGTTGCCAACTTGCGCTACAAAAGAAAAGCCCCTCAAACGGAGAACCGTTCGAGGGGCTTCATTTATCCGAGGGTCGTCACTGCCGGCAAGCGACTCTCGGATCACGCACCATATCGCTTAGCGAGTGCGGCGGGCGAAGGTCAGCGCGCCACCGAGCAGCAGCGCCGCCACGCCGAGGGCCAGCAGCATCGGCGCCCAGTTGGACTCGCCACCGGTCGTCGGGAGGCTGCTCGGGCTGGCGCCGGTCGACGCGGCCGAGCCGGAGCCCGTCGTGTCGGTCGTCGTGGCCGTGGTCGTAACCGCGCTGGTCGCGGTGGTCGTGGTCGTCGCAGCAACCGTCGGGCTGGCGGTCGCCTGGGCCGTCGGGCTCACGGTCGCGGTCGCATCAGTCTGCGCCGCAACGGTGAAGGTGGCGACGAGACCGCTCTCCTGCGTGCCATTGTTGTAGGCCGCAAGCTGGTAGGTCCCGGCCTCGGTGAAGGTCCAGGTGGTCGAGAAGGCGCCGCCCGCGGCAATCGCGTCGAAGGACGCGGTGTTGCTGCCGCTGGTGAGCGGGACGTTGTTCGCGCCCTGCTTCTCGATAACGAACGCATGCGCATTCGAGCCATTGTTCGTGAAGTTGAAGGTCACGGGCGTGTTCAACGGCAGCGTGTTGGGCGAAACCGTCACATTGCTGTCGGTCACGGTCACGGTGACCGTGGTGTTGCCCGTCTGGCTCGCCGTGCCGCTCGTGTCCTGCGCGGACGCGGTCAGCAGACCAAAACCAAGCACCATCACACCCATTACCAACAGAACCAAAGCGAATTTCTTCATAGCTCCTCATTCCTCCGATACAGTCACTTCGCAAACTTCAATGACGCGCGGGCGTCTCACCCAGAGACCGGCATGGGATTGCCCGCATGGGTCATATCCTCTTGTGGAGAATATAACGTCATCGCCCGTTTCTTTGATCCGCAACGCTAACAGAAGTTTCGGCTAAGTTTGGTAGGGAATGATCCAGGGCGGCGGATTAGCCCGTATTTCTTTGCGTACACAATCTACGGAGGAAACACAATGAACAAGACGCACCCATCCGTTCGCAAAGCTCGAGGCTTCGCCGCGCTGGCGCTGGCCCTCGTCGCCGTCCTCACCCTGAGCCTCGGTCTGGCGCTGCGACCGACCTCAGTCGAAGCGAAGAGCGCGCCGGGCACGGTCATCCAGAAGGACAAGGAGACTGAGACGCCGAAGCCGACCAAGACCGCGGACCCCAGCAAGACGCCCGATCCGAGCAAGACGCCGGAGCCGACCGAAACCGAGACGGTGGAACCGACGGAGACGGTCGAACTGACGGAGACCCCCGAACCGACTGAGACCGAAACCGTTGAGCCGACGGAGACGCCTGAGTTGACGGAAACGCCAGAGGCGACCGAGACTGTTGAGCCGACCGAAACGCCCGAGGGCACGCGCACGCCCGGCCCGGTTGCGCAGCGAACTCGCTTTGAGTTGAAGGGCACGCTCGAATCCAAGGGCGGGACGTGGCGCATCGCCGGGCAGGACGTAATTGTCGATGGCAGCACGCGGATCGACGAGTCCGATGGCGCGGCGGTCGTGGGCGCGCAGGTGGAGGCCAAGGGCTTCCGCGACGGCGCAGGCCGCCTGCTGGCGACGCGGATTAAGGTTGAAAGCGGCAACGGCGGCGGGGGTGGCGGCAACACGTCGACCATCAACAAGTGGCGCGGCTTCATCGAGAAGCTGCCCGCGACCGGTTTGATTGGCGAATGGCAGGTCGGCGGGCGGACGTTCGCCGTCAACAACCAGACGCAACTGCCGAACGGCGCGGCGGCCTACAAAGTCGGCGCCTGGGTGAAGGTGCAGGCGGTGCAGGCGAGCAACGGCGTGGTGACGGCGCACGAGGTTGAGCTGGAAAACGACTGATCGCGCAGGCAACGAGGTTGACGGGACAGGCGCGCGGCCTGTCCCGTTTGATAGGCGTGACAGGAGGATGCTATGCGCGCAACAGTCGGGTTTCTGCTGGCAGTCTTGATCTTTGCGGCGGCCATCGTTCCGGCCTCCGCTGAAACCGAAGCCGTTAACGCCTGCGCCGAGCGAGTCGTGAACGGCGGCTTTGAAGCGGGTGTGACGGGCTGGGAGCCGACGACGAACGGTCCCTTTGCCCTGGTCGGCCCCGCGCTCCCGCATACGGGCGCACTGGGCGCGATTTTGGGCGCGCGGGATAACGCGGACGACCGGCTGGAGCAGGCGATTACGCTCCCGGCCGGCAAGACGGCCACGCTGCGCTTCTGGTGGCACATGCTGACCGAGGAGCCGGACCACCCGTGGGACACGCTGGAAGTGACGATCAAACCGGCCGGCTCGACCGAGAGCATTCGGCTGATCCGCATCACGGACGGCGATATTCAAGGACAGTGGCGCGAGGCCGTGTTTAGCCTGAGCGCGTACGCAGGGCAGACGATCGAGCTGTCGTTCCGAGGGGAGACCGATGCGAACCAGCCGACCGAGTTCTACGTGGACGACGTGAGCGTCCAGGCGTGCGACGCGTCGACGCTCTCAAAGCGTTTGATGTTGCCCTTCATCCTGAGATAAACTGAGCGAAGTGCGCCACGAGCCAGAGGAGCGCCGGCTATGTTGCAGCCCGATTTCGTCCCCGCCCTCTTCAACCTGCCCGCGCTGGCCGGCCTCCCACCTCGCTTGCGCGAGGCGCTCGAGGCGCAGACGCAACCGCTGCGTTTCGCGGCCGGAAAGACCCTCTTCGACGTTGGCTGCGCCTGCGCGACGTTCCTTGTCCTCGACAGCGGCAGCCTGCGCGTGACAAAACCTGCGCCGAGCGGCCGGGAGATCCTGCTGTACCGCGTGCGGCCGGGCGAGAGTTGCATCCTGTCCGTAGCGTGTCTGCTAAGCGAGTCGGCATATACCGCGCGCGGCACGGCTGAGACCGAGCTAGTCGGCTTCACCCTGCCGCGCGCGTTCTTCCGCCAGTTGCTTGACGAGTGGGCGCCCTTCCGCGAGTTCATCTTCGCCTTTTTCGCCGACCGCATCGTCGATCTGATGCAGCGCATCGAGGAGATTGCGTTCCGCGCGCTGGACGAGCGTGTCGCGGGCGCGCTGCTGGCCCACTGCGAACCGGTTGTCATCACCCATCAGCGGCTGGCCGACGAGGTGGGCAGCGTGCGCGAAGTTGTCAGCCGCATCCTCAAAGATTTCGAGGCGCAGGGGCTGGTGCGACTGGAGCGCGGGCGCATCCACATCCTTGACCGTGACCGGTTGATACGCGTCGCATGGCCGCATGAGCCGCTGCCGAATCAGTAATGTCGGTGACTGGTGTCACAGACAAAACTGCTCGTCTATGATACCTTCATTTCCGCAAGTTTCCTGTCCAGCCCCCACGGACGGCGACTGTCACCCAACGACATGCGGAGCGCCAGACCGCCGCGGGAGAGACGCGTGTTTTCTCCTGCTCTCTTCTCTTTGTGGAGGTCCAAAGCATGAAAGCGAAGCGCAGAGCCGCCCTGGCCCTGATCCTGGCATTGCTCGTCCTGGCGGCAGCAGGGATGATGGCCGCGCAGGGCGCAGTCTCGCCCTCCCGCTGGCTGCCCGGCGATGCGGCGATTGGCCCGGCCGCGAGCGACCAGTCCAGCCCCGACATTGCGCGCGGGGGTGACGTATCTCTCGTCGTGTGGCACGATCGCCGAGCGATGGACGCGTACACCGGCTACGAATACGAAACCGCGGCAGAGGTTTACGGGATGCGGCTGGATGCGGCGGGCAATCCCCTCGACGCCACGCCTTTTATGATCACCAACGCGAAGGCGAACCAGGAATACCCGAAGGTGGCCTGGAACGGCTCGAACTGGGCGACGGTGTACGAGACGTATGCGCCGGGCGGCACCGGTTACTACGAAAAGCGCCTGGCCTTCTCGCGCGTCAGCCCCGCGGGGCAGCCGCTCGATCCCGAACCCGTGCTCATCCATAACGCCGTGCCGTCCGGCCCCACTTACTGGGATATGGCAGCGGTCGGCGCCGATTGGGTCGTTGCTTTCGGCACGCCTACGGGCGACATTGCAGTCGTCAAATTGACAGCAGCAGGGCAGGCGCTCCAGCCCCCGGTGACGCTCGTTCCGGCAACCTACTACCTCCGCTACAACCTGCAACTTGCTTGCGCCGGCAATTCATGTTTGCTCACCTATGGCGGCTCTGATAACACGGAAGCCGTCCGATTCGACGCAAATCTCAACGTTCTTGGCAGTGGGCCATACGTGTTGACGAGCAACGCTATTGCCGAACTGACATCGAGCGGCGGCGCGTACTACGCCATTTGGAACGGACAATTGCCCGACTACACCGCCGCAATCTTTGGCTCGCGGATCAGCGCGGACGGGCAGGCACTGGACGGCGCGGGGGTGAACATCTCCGGCACGCACTCCCCTGAAGCGTACACAGTTGCGGATCTGGTTTGGGACGGCACGCAGTGGAAGGTGACGTGGGGGTACCAGGGCGTGGCGGTGGCGCGAGTGAACACTGCGGGGCAGGTGTTGGATCCAGGCGGGATCAGCGTGGCCGGGCCGAAGACGGGCGCGGTTGCGCCGACGGCGAATGGCGGGCTGCAAATCGCCTGGTCGGAGTACATCTCGTCGCAGAACGATGTGTTCACGGCAAACATCACGAGCGGATTCACCGCGGGGCCGACGAAGACCATCTCCACCGGCCAGCCGCAACAGCTTACGGTTGATCCGGCAACGAGCGGCAACGGCTATCTGCTGGCTTTCCGCAGCACGACGGCGGACACGGCGCGCATCCTCGCGCAGCCCCTCGATGCGCAAGGCAATGCGTTGACCGCCGAGCCGGTGCAGCTTGATTCCGGGCCGAACATAAACGGGCCGGGGGCGCCGTCGGTGGCGTGGAATGGCTCGCTCTATCTCGTCACCTGGGCGAACAGCCAGGGCGTGGTCGCGCAGCGCATCCGGCCCGATGGCAGCAAGGTCGACGCGGCGCCGTTCGTGGTGATGAATCCCGCGTTCGGCCGGCCCGACGTGTCCGCGCTGGGCGATACGTTCTTCATCATCGCCCGACGCTACGGCTACACGCCACAGTATATTGACGCGGTTGGCGCGCGGGTGCGCGGCTCCGATGGCGTTGTGCTCGATCCCACGGCGAAGTATCTGGGTGGCGGCTATGTGCGCTCGGTGACTGTCGCAACCCTTGGCGATAAGTGGATCTACGCGTTCATCAGTAACTGGACGCACGACGAGTCGAACGCGGACACCGCAATCGGCTTCGTGGCGGCGGATGGCACGGTGAGCGGGCCGAGCGGCGTGATCACGTTCTCGACCGCGGGCGGCAACGGCATCCATGAGGTGTCGATTGCGGCAAACAACAACGTCGCCCTGCTGGCGCAGTCCGCAGAGATCACTTCGGGCGTCGAAACCGACCTGATCGGCTGGATCATCCAGTCGAACGGCTCGATTGGCCCGCGAATCAACTTCACGCCGTGGCGCGAGGACCAGTACCGGCCGCGCGTCGCGTGGGATGGCAGCCGGTTCATCATCGTCTACCAGGATCAGCGCAACGCGTACGCCGTGAACAGCCTCGAACAGCTCGACGCGCGCTCCGACCTGTTCGGGATGCGCGTCAACCCGGACGGGACAATCCTCGATCCGCAGGGCTTTGTCTTCTCCGCAACAAAGAACTCGGAGAGCCACCCGAACGTGACCGCAGCGGACGGCAAGAGGCTGATCGCGGCCTCGGTCCATCGGCCCGAAACCGGCATCGTGGCCTATCGCATCGGGTACACGCAGTACGGCGGCGGGAATCAGTGGCCGGTGGCAAAGGCGAGCGCCTCGCCCGACAGCGCGGATGTGCCGGTGACGGTCAGCTTCAGTTCGGCGGGCAGCATGGACCCGGACGGGACGATCCTGAGCTACGCCTGGGACTTCGGCGACGGCGCGACGTCGACCGAAGCGAACCCGACGCACACTTACACGGTCGGCGGTGAGTACGTTGCAACGCTGACAGTCACGGACAACGGCGGCGCGCAGACGACGCAGACGGTGCGGGTCGACGCGCATACGCCAAACCAGGCGCCGGTTGCGAACGCGAATGCCAACCCGTCCTCCGGCGCTGCGCCGTTGAACGTCACCTTTACGTCGTCCGGCTCGTACGACCCTGACGGCGCGATCGGCAACTACAAGTGGATCATGAGCGACGGCAGCGAGTACTGGGGGCCGACGAGCTACTGGACGTATGACACGCCGGGGACGTACTCAGTCACCCTCTATGTCTACGACATGTTCAATGCGGTCGGTTCCGACACGGTCACGGTCAACGTCGGCGTGACGCAGCCGACTGCGACGCCCACGCGCACGCCGACCCTGGGACCGCCGACATCCACGCCTACTCGGACGCCAACGGCCACGCCGCGCGGGCGCAAGACCAATACGCCCACGCCCACTCGGACGGCAACACCCACCCGCACGCCCACGCCGATTAGTGGGGCAACCTCGACGCCCACCCCAACACGCACCTTCACACCGACGCCGGGCAGCGGCTGCACCGTCAACTGCCTGCGCTCAACCGACATTGCGCTCACTGCTAGCGGCTTCAGCCGCGTCACAGTCAACGGCAACGTGGTCGCGAGCGCGCAGGTGCAGGCGACGTGGACGCGACCCGATGGCAGCCAGGCCGCGCAAACCGCGACGACCAACACCAGCGGTGTCGCCGGGTTCAGCACAAGCGGCGGCCGCGGGACCTATACGCTTACGGTGAACAACATCAGCAAGACCGGCTATACGTTCGACCCGGCAAACAGCGTGTTGAGCAAGAGCATCACGCGCTAACAGCCGGTCTGAGAACGAATCAAGGTGACGCGCCGGCAGCTCGCAGGCTGCCGGCGCGTTCGTTTCATGGGATGAGCGCTTGTATATTGGAGCGCATATCACTCAGCGTTTCCTCCTTTTGCGCGAAGATGCGCAGGCGAGGCTGAGAACGGTCCCGCGTATGTGTTCTAGGAGGAACGATGAAGAGAACGGTCTTTGTCCTGGTGGCGCTGACGCTCACGCTGACGCTGGTTGCAGCATGCGGTGGCGGCGGCGGGGGCGGATCAGGCCAGACGGGTGGAACGAGCGGGTCGACCGGCTCCACGGCAGCTGGCGATGCGAAGGCGGGCGAGACGCTCTTCGCGCAGGCGACTATCGGCGCGAACCCCGGTTGCAAGACGTGCCATTCGCTCGACGGGACGCAGCTCGTTGGCCCCACGATGCAGGGGTATGCGGCGCGCGCGGGGACGCGGGTGCAGGGTGAGTCGGCGGAGCAGTACACGCGGCTTTCGATCACTGACCCGAACGCGCACGTCGTGGAAGGGTACGCGCAGGGTGTGATGCCCTCGTTCAAGGATGCGCTCAACGAGACGCAGTTGAACGATCTGGTGGCGTATCTGCTGACGTTGAAGTAGCATCGGAGGCGAATAAAAAGGGAGGCTCCGAGCCGCGGGGCCTCCCTTTGCGCGCAGCAAGTCGTCTACAGGTTGCCGCCCATGATGCGCGGCGTGGTCGGCGCGGGGCTGCCGCCGGCCGGCTCGACCGTGATGCCAAGCTGCTGGAAGTCAGTCACAGGGCGGCCGGCCTGGATCAACAGCGCGCCGTAGCCGTCCGGGTTCACGTTGAAGGTGCCTGCGCTCACGCGCCGGCCGTCCTCCACGAGCCATGCCTGGTAAGTCTTGCCCGGCTCCAGCTCAGGCAGCGCGTAGACGCACAGCAGCGCCACGTTGCTGCCCGGCTGCGCATACACCACGCCGTCCGCATGAGTCTGGCCGTCGGCCACCTGCAACGTGATGCCGTCTGCCTGCGTCAGTGCGACGAACTGGTTAGCCTGCCGCTCCAGGTTGCCGACGCGGCCGGCCCAGTAAACGTTCGTCAGCACCAGCAGGGCGAGCGCGACCGCGCCGAGCGCAAAGCCGGGTTTGCGCAGCCAGTCGAGCCAACCCGCGCGCTTTGGCGCTGCTTCTGTCGATCTGTTCAGCTTCTTCCGCAGGTCCTCCGTCAGCCCGACCGGCGCGGCTGACAGCGGCGCGGCAAAGAGCAGATCATCGCCAAGCTGCCGGTATTCGTCGGCAAGGCCGCGGCAATCGGCGCAAACGCGCAGATGGGCCTCGACCGCGCGCGTTTCCTCCGCGTCGGTCGCGCCCATCGCGTAAGCCGGAATAAGTTCAGTAAATTGATCGCGCTCCCTCATGTTTCTTCCCCGTCTCGTCCAGCCACAAAGCCCGTAGCTTTTCCAGCCCTAATCTGAGACGGCCTTTCACCGTTCCCAGGGGTAGCCCCAGGTGTTCGGCGAGCTCGGAATGAGTGAGCCCGCCGAAGTACGCCAGCTCGATAATCTGACGTTGTTCTGTTGGCAATTGCTCCAGCACCAATCGGAGGTGCTGGCCGCGCTCCCACGCCGCGTGATCGGTCGGCAGCAACTGTTCCAATGCCGCCGTCTCATCCTGTTCGCCCGCCGCAATGTTGGCCTGCGAAGGCTGACGGTCCTCGCGGCGCAACCGGTCGATGGCGGCAAAACGCGTGACGCTCAAGAGCCAGCTTGAGAAACGCCCGCGCGCTGGATCGTACTGGCGCCCCTTTTGCCACAGCTTGAGAAAAATGTCCTGCGTGACCTCTTCCGCGAGGCCCACGTCTTGCAACACGCGCCATGCCATGCTGTAAACCAGGTTCACGTAGCGCCTGTGCAGCGTGAGCAGCGCGTCCTGATCGCCACGCGCCACGCCCTGGAGCAACTCGCCGTCCTCCATCTCGGTGCTGGCCTTGCCGTTTCTCACCTATTGGCTCCAGTCATATTTACGCTCACCATGCGCGGATTGGATCACAGGGCTGGAAGGGAATTTTACGAAGATGTTGATTCGGCGGCCCACGCCAGGTACGCAGGCAGGCCGTCGACCACGGGCAGCGCGAGAATTTCCGGCACCTCGTCTGCGTGGAGCGCGACGATGCGATCCCGGAGTTCGGTCCAGCGGCCGCGCGTGCTCTTGATAAGCAACTGCGTTTGCGGGTCGGCATGGATTTCGCCAGCCCAACGGTAGATTGCCGTGCCGCCGGGGATGACCTGGACGCAGGCCGCGAGCCGCTCTTCGACAAGTTGGCGGCCAAGACGGATGCCGGTCTCGACGTCGGAGACGGTGACCAGCGCAACGATCAACTCTTCACCCACAGTGACCTCACAATCAAAACGGATGACGCGCCAAATTGTAACACGGATTTGCCGTGTGTTGGACTTTTGACACCCGCCGCGTGCCGTGATATAGTCGGCCCACAACCGAATACGCCACACAAAAGCGACGAACCGGACGAGTACGTTCAGGAGCGCGGCACAGAGAGCGAGCCACTCTGCTGCGAGGCTTGCGCCGTAGCGTGAACCGAATGGACCGGGGAGCTGCCGGTTGAAAGCGCGTGACCGCGGGTCGCGTTAGCGAGTAGGCCCGGCCGGTGCGCCACCGTTAGCGAGGCGAGGGGATCGGACAGGGAAGCGCGACAACGATTGCCGGTGGCCTGTGTCCCGTCCCTGCAAAGAGCGAGGCCGGCTGCGTTAGCGGATGGCCTAAGTGGGGTGGCACCACGGGTGGTCTGTTCGGCCCTCGTCCCCTCTATTTGGGGGCGGGGGTTTTGCATTTAAATCGGCTGCGGGCACTCCCCTCCCTCCACGCTTCACCCAGAAGGCCCGCCAACCATCTCACCACTCAGGGAGGGAAAATCATGGTCACGCTTCCTACCAACGGCGCTCAAGAAGACTACCGCCTCGTCCTGTCCCAGTCGCGCGTCCCGACCCACTGGTACAACATCCAGGCCGACCTGCCGGTCGCGCCCGCGCCCGTGCTTCACCCCGGCACGCATCAGCCCGTTGGCCCGGCCGACCTCGCTGTGCTCTTCCCGATGGAAGTTATCATGCAGGAGGTCAGCCAGGAGAAATACATCGCCATCCCTGACGAAGTGCGCGACATCTACCGGCTGTGGCGGCCCACGCCGCTGGTGCGCGCGGTCCGGCTGGAGAAGGCGCTCGACACCCCGGCGCACATCTACTACAAGTCGGAGGTCGGCAGCCCCAGCGGCAGCCACAAGCTGAACACGGCGCTGGCGCAGGCGTATTACAACAAGAAGGAAGGCATCGACTCGATTGCGACCGAGACCGGCGCGGGGCAGTGGGGTTCGGCGCTTGCCATCGCGGGCGATATGTTCAAGATCGCGATCGATGTGTTCATGGTCAAGGTGAGCTACCAGCATAAGCCGTACCGCCGGTCGCTGATGCAGACCTACGGCGCGTGCGTCACCCCCAGCCCGTCGGAGCGTACGAACGCGGGTCGGGCGATCCTGGCGAAGAATCCGAACAGCTCCGGCAGCCTGGGCATCGCGATTTCTGAGGCGGTCGAAGTGGCCGCAATGAGCGGCGGCAAGACGAAGTACTCGCTTGGCTCCGTGCTGAACCACGTGCTGTTGCATCAGAGCGTCATCGGGCAGGAAGCGCTGGACGCGATGGAGGAGATCGGTGAGTACCCGGATGTAGTGATCGGCTGCGTGGGCGGCGGGTCGAACTTCGCAGGCCTCGCGTTCCCCTTCCTCGAACGGACGCTGACGCAGGGCAAGCCCACTCGCTTTATCGCGGCCGAGCCGGCCTCGTGCCCGTCCCTCTCGAAGGGCGCGTACACGTACGACTTCGGCGACACGGCGGGCATGACGCCGCTGGTCAAGATGCACACGCTGGGCCATGACTTTGAGCCGGCCGCGATCCATGCGGGCGGCCTGCGCTACCACGGCATGGCGCCGCTGGTCTCGCTGCTCGTGAGCACAGGGCACATCACGCCGGTCGCGTATCAGCAGAACGCCTGCTTCGAGGCGGGCATCCTGTTCGCGCGCACCGAGGCCACCGTGCCTGCGCCGGAGAGCACGCACGCAATCCGCGCGGCAATCGACGAGGCGCTCGACGCGAAGGCCAAGGGCGAGAAGCGTGTGATCCTGTTCAACCTGTCGGGCCACGGCCACTTCGATATGGCCGCGTATGATGCTTACCTGGCGGGGCAACTGGTGGATGGGGAGTTCAGCGACGCGGATCTCGCGGAGTCGCTGAAGACGGTGCCGCAGTTGGCGTAACCGCGCTGACTACGAGGAAGTCGATAATCCGCGAATCGCGGGACTGTTGTTCTGCGATTCGCGGATTTGTCACGCGAGTGATGTATGCTCTCACAAGCCATTTTTGTCACTAAAGTTCGTACTCCGGTGGGAAAAGCTGTCGCGCGATTGCTAATTGAGAGTATTCAATCCTTTGGCGGGGCAATGCGCGACTGTGAGATCTGGATTTTTGCCACCGACCCGGAGGTCGAGTCCTGTCGCGAGTTTGCCTCTTCGCGCGTCAGAGTGTTTTCGCTGCTCGTTCCAGAGGCGTTGAAGCGTTATCCATTTGGTGACAAGGTGTTGGCTTGCGCTCGCGCGGAAACGCAAGCTCCCGTTGGTGTTCAATCGCTCATCTGGCTCGATCTGGAATGTTTGGTCATTCAGCCGCCCACGCTCTATCACCTGGGAGACCAGTTTGATGTTGCCCTGCGCCCCGTCCATCTACGCAACGTCGGTTTGTCCGCGAGCGAGCCGCTGGATGACTTTTGGAAAGGGATTTACAGTGAGCTCGGCATTGCGGATGTGGCGCGCACGGTGGAGTCGTTCATAGACTGTCAGCGCCTCCGCGCCTATTACAACTCGCATGTTTTGAGCGTGAATCCTGGGCGCCAGCTATTTGGGCGCTGGCTAGTCCACTTTGAGCGGCTGCTCGAGGATGAGACGTTTCAAGGACGAGCGTGTCAGGATGAACGTCATCGCGTGTTTCTCTTTCAGGCGCTGTTCAGCGCATTAGTTGCTTCGTCGGTAGCTGAGCATCGCGTTCGTGTCTTGCCTCCCAGTTACAACTATCCCTACAACCTGCATAGTCGCATACCCGACGGCCGACGGGCTGCGGCGCTCAATGACCTGGTTAGCATGACCTTTGAAGGCCGGTCGATCGATCCGAAAGTTGTCATGGACATCGAGATTCGTGAGCCCTTGCGAACGTGGTTGGAGACCAGAGTCGCGCTGGCGTAGGTTTCAGCGAAAGCGCGCTCAACTTGACATTCTGCTTTATTCGCGGATAATGCAACTGGAAAGCGAACCCGGCGCCGCGAGGCGCCGAGTTGTTTGAAGAGGGGGATCACGATGGCTCAAGCAACTAAGATGGGTGCGGACACCGCAACCCTTGAGAAGCGCCGCAAGGCCCTGACCGGCCACAAGTGCAACAAGTGCGCTCAGGACGTGAGCTTTGGCGACCTGCTGATGGTCAAGGTCGTCGAGATGGAAGCCGGCAAGCCGCGCTCGCACCAGGTGGTTTACCACCGCAAGTGCTACACCATCTAATCGCTATTTCGACGCGCCGCATTGCGTGACCGGGCCAGCGAATAGTCGCTGGTCCGGTCTTTTATTCTCCACTCTTCTCGCCCTGCCTCTGCCGCGCAAGCCCGAGGGCCTCCTTGCCGGTCAGGTGTTCGATCGTCATCTCAACCACAGTCACGGCCTTCCAGTCCTTCTCGATCTCAGCCGCGCCTTCCTCCTCGTAACCGGGCGAGTATTTGCGCGCCAGCAGCTCGAGGCCGCGACGCTTCGTCTCGTCGTCCGTAACCATCCGCGCCCGCCCAAACGCGATCACACTCTTGTAGTTGGTCGCGAACGCTTCCGGCACGATTTCATCCTGGCCGATGACGCAGAACGATACTTTCTCATTCCGCCGGATGCCGTCCAGCTTGTGCCCGCTGTTCGCCCAGTGGAAATACAGCTTGCCGTCCGCGTAGACGTAGCTCAGCGGGACCGCGTACGGATAGCCCTCGTCGCCGCTTACCGCCAGCACTCCCGACAGACCGGCATCTAAAATCTCTTCCGACTCTTGCGTGGGGAGCGCCTGCTTGTTTCTGCGCATCTCTCGGAACATATGGTAATCGAACTCCTATCGACTGCGCCAGCCGTTAATGATTCTGCGCCTCACCGTATTTCAGCAGCGCGGTCGCCACGATCCACAGGAGCGTTCCGACCACGGTGTTGACGAGGACCGTGAAGAGGAACGCCAGCGTGAGCACCTGGAGCGCGCCGAGCGCGTGATCCCATAAGTCGGGCGACAGGAAGCTGAACGCGCCCAGCAGCCACGCCAGCAGCAGCAATCCCGCCACATACAGCCCCGCCAGCAGCCACGGCTTCCGATCCGACTCGCTCGGCATCATGGCGTTGCTGACCGTGAAGATGACGTAGAGCCAGACCCAGAAGTCGGGCGTTCCTGGCATGGCCTGCGCGCTGGCGATGAACCCGCGCCACCCCTGCTCGTCCCACGCCGCGCCGAGCGCGCTGACGTCCAGCACGAGGTAGCTCACCGCCAGCAAAACCGCCGTGCCCACGATGAATGGCGCAACGCCGACGAGGCTGTCGCGGATCGGACCACCCGAATGGACAGTGACGGAGCCAAGCTCAACCGACTTCGCGTTCTTGCGCAGCCGCGGACCGAGCCGGAAGTTCGTCACCTTGATGCCGAGCAGCTTCGCGGTGACGTAGTGGCTGGCCTCGTGCAGGACGATGCCGGGGAACATGAGAAGGTAGTAGCCGACCATCGTCGCGTTCTGGTCGCCCGTCAGCAGCCAGCCGATGGTTTGCACCTGCCGCGTCACCCACCGGCCCAGCTCGATGAGCAGGGCCAGCAGGATGACGAAGATGAGGAATTGCGAGAGTAGGACCATTCGCGCCGTTCGGAGCGGTCTGGTTCGTAGTAAGCGCTTTAGCGCTCGGCGCTGAAGCGCCTACTGCGAGCCACTGGTGATGCGCACCATGTCGGAGAAGCTCTCCAGCTTGAGGCTGGCGCCGCCGATCAGCGCGCCGTCGATGTCGGGCATGCTCATCAGCTCGGCGATGTTCTTCTCGTTCGCGCTGCCGCCGTACTGGATGCGGACCGACTGCGCCACCTGCTCGCCGTACAGGTCGGCCAGCGTGCCGCGGACGACGATGCCGCACATGCGGTTCGCTTCGGCGGAGGTCGCTGTCTTGCCCGTGCCGATGGCCCAGATTGGCTCGTACGCCACAACGCACTTCACGACATCGTCCGCCGAGATGCCCGCGAACGCCGCACGCACCTGCCCGCTGACAAACGCGTCCGTCTCCCCGCGCTCGCGCTGGTCGAGCCGCTCGCCGCAGCAGACGATGGGCGTGAGGCCGTGGTTCAGCGCGGCCTTGATCTTCTTGTTGACCGACTCGTCGGTCTCCCCGAAATACTCACGGCGCTCCGAATGGCCGATGATGACGTATTCGGCCAGCCCCATGAGCATCGGGCCGGACACCTCGCCGGTGTACGCGCCGCTGTCGGCCCAATGCATGTTTTGCGCGCCGACGCCGATTTTAACCCCGCGCAGCGCGTCGGCCACTGCGGGCAGCGCGACGAACGGCACACACACCACGGTTTCAACATTCTCGTACTTCGTGACCATCGGGCGCAGCGCCCGAACGAACTCGACCGCTTCCGCCGGCGTCTTGTTCATCTTCCAGTTGCCGGCCAGGATGGGTTTACGCATGGATAACTCCTGTGTAAGTCGCGGAGGGTTCTGCCTGCGCGACGGGATTTACGAATTCTCTTCTGCCGCGCGGCGCGCCTGCTCGGCCTGCCATTCGGCGAGGAGCGCAGGATATTCCTCCGCCGTAATAATCTTGCCCCCCGTAGCATCGGCGTCGAGCACCTTCTTCTTGTCCGCGCTGAAATGGAGCGTCACGTCAACCGTCTGGAAGCAGTAGTATTTCCCGCTGCCGGTCAGGCCCTTGCGGACGATCCACGTGCCGTCGTCCTCTTCGCTCGGCTCGTTGCGCAGGTCGATGCGCGCGCGGAGCGGCTCGCCGCACCGTCGGCACTGCGCGTGAACCCAGTAGGCCCACGCATCTCCGCCGCCAAAGCTGCTGCCCCCGCCCGACGGCTTGCCGCCGAACGCTTTTTTCAGGCTATCGAGAAAACCCAATGCAGTGCTCCTCTCTGCGCTCCCGGCGACCTCTGTGGCAAACCGTAATAAATGCCCGCTGAAACCGTCGGGTCACAGCGGGCATTGTATCATCGTTCGGAGCGTGCCGCTTACTTGTCGTTCAGCGCCGCCACACCCGGCAACTCCTTGCCTTCGAGGAACTCCAGCGACGCGCCGCCGCCCGTCGACACGTGCGTCATCTTCTTGGCGACGCCCGCCTTCTTCACCGCGCTCGCGCTGTCGCCGCCGCCGATCACGGTCGTCGCGCCGGTTTCGGCCAGCAGGCGAGCGATGGCGAACGTGCCTTCGGCGAATTTCGGCATCTCAAACACGCCCATCGGGCCGTTCCACACCACCAGCTTCGCGGCCTTGAGGATGTTCCCGTAAAGCTCGACGGTCTTCGGGCCGATGTCCATGATGCGCCAGCCGGCCGGCACCTTGTCCGCGTCCACGACCTGCGAATTGGCCTCGGCGTCGAACTTGTCCGCGATCACCGCATCCACCGGCAGCACCAGCTTGTCGCCGGCCTTCGCCATGATGCCCTTCGCCGTCTCGACCGAGCTTTCCTCAACGAGGCTGTCGGCCATGTTATAGCCCTTCGCCTTGAGGAAGGTGTTCGCCATGCCGCCGCCGATGAGCAATTGATCGCACTTCGCCAGCAGATTCTCGACCACGAGGATCTTGTCGCTGATCTTTGCGCCGCCCAGGATCGCCACGTAGGGGCGCTCGGGGTTGCCGGTCGCGCGGCCAAGATACTCCAACTCCTGTTCCATCAGGAAGCCTGACACCGCAGGCAGATACCGCGCCACGCCCTCGGTCGAGGAGTGCGCGCGATGCGCGGAGCCAAACGCGTCGTTGACGTAGATGTCGCCTAGCTTCGCCAGCTTTTCCGCGAGGCCGAGGTCGTTCTTCTCCTCGCCCTTCTCGAAGCGGGTGTTTTCCAGCATGAGCACGTCGCCCGGCTGCAGCGCCGCGGCCATCGCCTCGACCTCCGGGCCGACGACCGCCGGGGCCATCTTGACGTCCTTGCCCAGCAGCTTGCCCAGCGCTTCCGCCGCGGCCTTCAGGCTGAACTCGGGATCGGGCCCGCCCTTCGGCCGGCCGAGGTGGCTCATCAGGATAATGGACGCGCCCTGGTCCAGCGCATACTGAATTGTCGGCAAGGCGGCGCGGATGCGCTTGTCGTCGGTCACGGCGCCGTTCGCCATCGGGACGTTGAAATCCACGCGCATCAGCACGCGCTTGCCCTTGAGATCGACATCACGCACGGTCTTTTTGTTCATGGGAGTTCCTTGTGATGGGGAACGAAGACCCGTCGGGTGCGCCATTTCGTGGCGGTGAAAACCCGACGGGTCTATGACATCCTACAGGCTCTTCGCCATGAGCGCGGCCAGGTCCGCCGTCCGGCAGCTGTAGCCCCACTCATTGTCGTACCAGGTCACGACCTTGATGAAGTCGTTGTCGCCCTTGCCGAGCACCGAGGTGAACGGGAGGTCGACCGACGAGCTGTGCGGATCGCCCTTGTAGTCGATGGAGACGAGCGGCTCGTCCACCGCGTTCAGAATGCCCTTCAGGCGAGGGGTCTGCGCCGCGTCGCGGAACGCCTGGCGCAGCGCCTCAGTGTTGGTCGGGCGCTCGATCTGCGCGGTGAAGTCCACCACGGACACGGTCGAGGTCGGCACGCGGAGCGCGTAGCCGTCGAACTTGCCCTTGAGCTCGGGGATAACCAGCGCAACGGCCTTCGCGGCGCCGGTGGTCGTCGGGATGATGCTCATGGCAGCGGCGCGCGCGCGGCGCAGGTCGCTGTGGGGCAGGTCGAGGATCTTCTGGTCGTTGGTGTACGCATGCACCGTGGTCATCAGCGCGCGGACGATGCCCCAGTTGTCGTTGACGACTTTCGCAGCCGGCGCGAGACAGTTGGTGGTGCAGGACGCGTTCGAGACGACGTGGTGATTCGCCGGGTCGTACTTGTCCTCGTTGACGCCCATGACGATGGTCAGGTCCTCGCCCTCAGCCGGCGCGGAAATAATGACCTTCTTGGCGCCGCCGCGGGTGATGTGGTTCACCGCGCCCTGGACAACCTTGCCCTTCTTGTTGACGCCGTCTTCCTTGATCGTGAAGAGGCCGGTCGACTCGACCACGATCGAGACGCCCATATCGCCCCACGGAATCTTGCCCGGATCGGTTTCCTTGAACGCCTTGACCGGCTTGCCGTCGATCAGGAGCCCGTCATCCTGGACCTCAACCGTGCCGTCGAAGCGGCCGTAGTTGCTGTCGTACTTCAGCAGGTGCGCCATTGTCTTGAGATCGCCGATGTCGTTGAACGCCACAACCTCAAGCTCCGCACCGTGGAGGTCGCGGATCGCCTTAAGCACCTGCCGCCCGATGCGGCCAAAGCCGTTGATGCCAACACGAACTGCCATTGAGAAAACCCTCCTTCGTTGGGTAACCTCTGTAATTAGGGCTGCTCAGTCGCTTTCCCCGCGCGTCGGCGGGAACTCGACCGCGGCCCGGTAATTCCGATCCAACCGTTCGTACAACCGGCCATTTTCGATGGCTAACGCGCTCAGGCTGGCGATGGCCTCGGCCAGCTCGCGCTCGCCTGCCGTAAACTCATGCCGCTCGGGCATGTACACCCGCAGCACGCCGATCACCTGATCCTGCGCGGTCATGGGCGTGACCAGCACCGTCACGATGCCTTCCTCGCGTGCCGCGTCGGGATACTGAAACCGTTCGTCCGCGGTCGCGTCCGCGATGACCACCGTCTCGCGCCGCTCCAGCGCAAGGTCGTCGACCCCGCTCTGGTCGGTGAGCACGGGGCCTTTGGCGCGATAGCCCGCGCTTAGCCCGTGCGCTACGCCGAACATGAGCGTGCGACCGTCGGGGCCGAGCAGGCGCAGCGAGCATGCCTTCGCGCCGAGCGCGTCGGCGGTGGTTGATACAATAGAGTCCAACACGGGCATGATGTCGAGCGAGGAGTTCACGGCGCGCGCCACGCGGGAGAGGGTATGGAAGAAGGTTCCGTACGGCTCTGGTGTGGTCATGGCAGCCGCCTGCTCCTACTCACGATCAGGCCCGTCATTCAGCAATCAAGCCCATCAAGGCCTCTGCCAGCTTGGCCGGGTCGTGGCGCCAGGGATACTGGTTGTCCGCCAGGTCGGCCAGCAGCAGCGGGATGTCGAGCGCGCCCTGTTCCGGCGGGAGCACCCACTCCGCGCCGCCACCCGGCGTCTTGCCGGGGATCAGGTTGCTGTTCGCCACCACGATAGAAAAAACGTCGCGACCGACATGGCTGATGAGCGCCTCGACGTGGTCCTGAACATCATACCCCGCCGTTTCGCCCGCCTGGGTGGCGACGTTGCACACGTATGCTTTTGGCGCGAGGCTGGAGGCCAGCGCATCGCGCAAATCCGGTACCAGCAGGTTGGGCAGCACGCTCGTGTAGAGGCTGCCCGGCCCGATCACGATCAAGTCCGCATCCAGCACCGCGCGGATCGCCTTCGGGTACGCCGGCGCGTCCTGCGGCTGGAGATACACTCGCTGGATCCGCCCCTGCGAGTGGCCGATGTTCGACTCGCCGATGACCTGCATCACGCGGTTGTGGCCGTTCCGGCCCAGCTTCGCGGCGACCGGGGCATCCGGGAACTCGACCGCTTCCAACTGCTCCGGCGCCGCCGCTTCCGGCGCAAGCACTTCGGCGGCCAGCGTCACTTGCGCCAATGTGGATGGCATCACGCGCCCGCGCACCGCCAGCACCCGGCTCGACTCTTCCAGCGCGCCCTCGAAGCTCCCCGTGATCGCAGTCATCGCGGTCAGGTACAGGTTGCCGAAGCTATGGCCGTCGAGGTCGCCGTTCTCCGCAAAGCGGTACTGGAAAAGCTGCGTCACCAGTCCTTCCGCATCGGACAGCGCGGCGAGACAGTTGCGGAAATCGCCGGGGGGCAACATCCCCAACTCGCGGCGCAGCCGGCCGCTCGACCCCCCGTCGTCCGCGACGGTGACGATGGCCGTGATGTTGTCCGTATGCTCTTTGAGGCCGCGGAGCAGGGTGTTCAGCCCGTGCCCGCCGCCAATGGCAACCACTTTCGGCCCCCGCTGCCGCTGCCGGTGGCGATACACTACCTCGGCCACCTCGGCCTGATCGCTGCGTCGAAACGCCGAGACGAGCGTGCGGTTCAAGCCGATGACGGCCAGCGCGACGATTGCCAGTCCGCATCCGCCGAACAGGACAACTTCGAGGACCGGGCTGACCTCAGCCGCATGCAGCCGTTCGAGGATGTGCCAGACGCCGGGGATGCGCGGGAGCGCAGTGACGGCCAGTCCCAGCAACAGAAGACCGGCGGCAAGCAGGGCCAGCCAGCGCTTCACGCCCATGCCGGGCCGCAGCCACTTCCACTGCCCCAACCATCGCCCCGATCGTCTCATCCTCACCTCACACTCAACTGTCGCATTATAGGCCAAAACCCTTGAAAGTCAAAGCTAGGGGCTAACTGCTTGCGAAATTTGACACGAATTAGGGCGAGGAGTAGCATGGCGAAGTTTGTCTGCGCCGGTTCATGCAGCGTCGCGGGGCCGCGTAAAGTACATTGAAGGGGTCTCGTATGAAGCAATCTTCTGGCCTCAAGCCTCGCGACGGATTCACGACCGGCCTGGGCGTCATCGCGGCCACGCTCGGTTCGGCCATCGGCCTCGGCAACATCTGGAAGTTCCCCTCGCTGACCGGGCTGAACGGCGGCGCGGCGTTCCTGCTGATCTACCTCGCGTCGACGCTGCTTGTCGGGCTGCCTGTGATGATTTCGGAGCTTTCTCTGGGTCGGCGGGCACGCGCCGACGCGATCACGACGTTTCAGAAGCTGACGCCGCGGCGCTCCGAGCCGTGGTGGCTGGTGGGCGTGGCGGGCGCGCTCGCCGCGTTCCTCATCCTGGCGTTCTACACGGAAGTCGCCGCCTGGGTCTTCGCCTATATCCCGAAGGCCGCGCTCGGCCAGCTCAACAGCACCGATCCGGCCGCGACCGGCGCGGCGTTCAACAGCCTCGTGACCAGCCCGCTTCAGTCGCTCGTGTGGCAGTGGGTCGTGCTGGCGTTCATCGCGGTCATCATCATTACGGGCGTCTCGAAGGGCATCGAGCGCGTCACCAAGACGCTCATGCCGGTGCTCTTCGTCATCCTGCTCATCGTCATCGTCCGCAGCCTGACACTCCCCGGCGCGGGCGCAGGCCTCGCCTTCCTCTTCAAGCCGGACTTCAGCAAAGTGACGTGGGCCACCGTGCTTGTGGCAATGGGCCTGTCGTTCTTCAAGCTCTCTGTCGGCATGGGGACGATGATCACCTACGGCAGCTACTTCCGGCAGGATCAGAACATCCCGACGACCGCGTTCCGCGTCATGCTCGGCGACGTGCTCGTCTCCATCCTCGCCGGCATCGCGATCTTTCCGGCCGTCTTCGCGTTCGGCTTCCAGCCCGACGCCGGCCCGTCGCTGCTGTTTATCACGATCCCGGCGGTCTTCAACGCCATGCCGTTCGGGCAGGTGTTCATGGTGCTCTTCTTCGTGCTGGCGGCCATCGCGGCCACCGGCGCGATGCTATCCCTGCTGGAAGTGCCCGTCGCGGTGCTGAACGAAAAGCTCGGCTGGTCGCGGCTGGTAGCCACAATTGTGACCACGGTCATTCTGGCCGGTTTCGGCTCGCTCGCCGCGCTCTCCGGCAGCCTCCTCGCGGATTTCAAGCCCTTCGGCAAGACGATGTTCGACCTGTACGACTTTGCCACGTCAAACATCCTCCTGCCCATCGGCGGGCTGTTCATCTGCCTGTTCGTCGGCTGGCGGTGGGCGCGCCGCGACGCAGTTGCGACGCTGTCGAACGATGGCGCGCTCGCCAATGGGCGGTTCGTCGGGCTGTTCCTGGCGCTGGTGAAGTTCGTGACGCCGGTGCTGGTGTTTGTGGTGCTGTTGAGTGGCCTTGGGGTGATTAAGCTGTAGCGCGTTGCGAGTTCACTCGAATAAGTCGGAGTGCGTTCCCGTGCGCTCGAAGATGGTTTCGTCGTCAACCAGCTTGTAGATCAGCAACCAGTCCGGTTCGATATGGCACTCGCGCGGGCCTCGATAGTTGCCGATCAACTCGTGGTCTCGATGCCTGGATGCTAACTGATCCTCTGCAATAAGGGCGGTTAGCACCCGCTTCAGTTTCTGTGTATCTTTGCCGCGCTTCTCTATCCGCCGCAAGTCGCGTTCAAACTGCTTCGTGAAAGCCGGTGTACGCGTTACAGGCCGAGCTGGTTAAACAGGTCGTCTGCATCTTTCGCCCCGATAATACCTTCACCGGCGTCAGTTTCCTCGAAAGTTCGACGCGTGGTTTCATTGGGGATGCGGACGGGAAAGGGAAGTCCACGCTGCCACTTCACCTGTTGATAGAACAGCGTAATGGCTTGCGTTGTGGTTAGCCCCAACGCCTGAAACACGCTCTCGGCATCCTCTTTTAATTCTGGATCGACGCGCGCCCGAATCATTGCGGATTTAGTCATGGTCACTCTCCTATGCGGAAAGTGTATCACGATTGGGATACAGAAGCAAGAGCTATTCGCCGATGATTTTAACCAGCACGCGCTTCCGCCGCCCCCCGTCAAACTCCCCGTAAAAAATCTGCTCCCACGGCCCAAAGTCCAGCCGCCCCTCGGTGATCGCCACGACCACCTCGCGGCCCATCACCTGCCGTTTCATGTGCGCATCGGCGTTGTCCTCGCCCGTTCGGTTGTGCCAGTAGCCGCTCACCGGCTCGTGCGGCGCCAGTTTCTCCAGCCACACCTCGTAATCATGATGCAAACCGCTCTCATCGTCGTTGATAAACACGGATGCGGTGATGTGCATGGCGTTGACCAGCGCCAACCCCTCGCGCACGCCGCTCTCGCGGATGGCCTGCTCCACCTGCGGCGTGATGTTGATGAATCCGCGGCGGCCGGGGACGTTGAACCAGAGTTCTTTGCGATGACTTTTCATGCGGCGCTACCTCTTACAGAGTTTTGCGCGCATTATACAGCAACTTAAACGTCGCGCCCCGGCTTCCACCAGGGCGCGCGCAAACGGATCCTATCGCGAATTACCGGCCAATCAGCGCGGAGATAATCCACACGATAATGCTGTACGCCAGCCACGCGAGAATCCAGTTGCTCATCGGCACGCC
>CAZPTI010000024.1:0-31568 GCA_964588925.1 uncultured Anaerolineales bacterium
ACTGAGGAGATCCAATGTTTCGAGAACAGATCCGCAAACATTACGACCATCTGTCTCGCAGTTATCGAAGAGTCGCTGACTTCATCCTGAGCGACTATAGGACCGCGGCTTTCATGACCGCCGCAGCCCTGGCAGATGCCGTCGACGTCGATACCACTACGGTTGTCCGTTTCGCTCAGCGCCTGGGTTACCCGGGCTTCCCTGAGCTAATCGAGGATATTCAAGAGCAGGTCAAGCTGGAGCTCAGCCAGACCTACGCCGCCCCCAGCGACGAGGGCGGGCTTTACGGCAAGGTGCAGTCATTGGTGGCGAAGGATCGCGCCAACCTGGAGAAGGCGCTGGCCCACAACACCCCCGATTCGCTTGAAAACATCATCGACATGCTCCGCGCGGCGCCGCGTATCGTCGTCACCGGCGAGTCATTTGCCGCGCCGCTGGCCGAATCGTTCGCGGGCATCCTGCGCGAGGCCGGGCTGCCGGTGGTCTACACGTCCGGCGATGTCTACGAACGCGCAGCCGCGCTCAGCCGCGTGGTCCGCAAGGAAGTCGTCATCGGCATGACGCCGGTCGAGGGCGCATCAGGCGTGGCGCGTGTGTTGCGCTATGCGCGTGGCGAAGGCGCAATTACGCTGGCTTGCACGCCCAGTTTGAGCAGCCAGGCCGCGCGCGCGGCCGAGCATCTGCTGTATGCGCCCGGTGAAACGGAAGACGGTCTGCCAAGCCTCACGGGCCTGTATGCGCTCTGCACCGCAATCGCTCAGACGTTGGCTCGGTTGCAGCCGGAGGCCGCGTCAAAACGATCTTCTGAAATCGCGCATGCCCTATCGGAGCTTTCATAATCGAAGCCCGGTGCGTTGCCTCAGTTGGCAGCGCACTTTCTGTTTTTTGGCGCCGCCCTTTGGCGCCGCCCTCATCTGTGGCCGGATGACGGTCTGCCCGCCACAGCCACCCACACCTTCGGAGTATAGCAGTGTTCAGAGAAGGTATTCGCGCCCTTTACGGCCAATTTTCCCCCGGCTATCGGCGTATCGCCGATTACCTGTTGAACCACTATCAGGATGCCGCGTTCATGACGGCCGCCGAGATCGCGCGCGTCGTCGACGTGGACACGGCCCTGGTCGTGCGTTTCGCGCAGCGCCTCGGCTATCCGGGCTTCCCCGAGCTCATTAACGAGGTGCAGGAAGAAGTCAAGCGCGACCTGCGCTCAGTCTATGAGCCGCCGGAGGGCGACAATTCGCCGGCCCAGGTCTACCGCCGCAACCTCATGCAGGACCGCAACAACCTCGACTACTCCCTCCTTCACTTTGACGCGGAGACGGTCGAGTGCGTGATCAAGGTCCTCAAGGAGGCGCGCCGCATCTTCGTTGCGGGCGAGGGCAACCTCTCCTACCTGTGCGAGGCGTTCGCCGCGCGGCTGGTCAGCCTGGGCTACAGTGCGCACCCGGTCTCCCCGGAGCTGGCGGGCCAGGCGTCCATGTCGACCACGCTCACGCCGGAAGACGTGGTGCTCTGCATCGGCATGACCACCCTCACCCCCGGTGTGGCGGTGATGCTGAAGGTCGCCCGCGACGTGGGCGCTAAGACCGTGGCGATTGCCGGCTCGGCGACGAACTCGATCGCCTCGGTCGCGCAGCACGTTCTTTACGCGCCGGTCAGCACTGTTGGGTTGCTGCCATCGTGGAGCGCGGCGGCTGCGTCGCTGCACGCCATCTCGCAGGCGCTCGTGCTCTCCGACCCGGACCGCGGCGCGACCTGGGCGGCGCACACCGATCACTTCTTGCGCATCTACTCGGACACGCTGCGCGACCAGCTCTCTGACGTCCAGACGACGCTTAAGCAGCTTGCGCCGCACAACGGCGACCGGTAACCTTCGTTTTCCAGGGCCACAGGCGGGGGCCATTGCGAAGCGCTGACGCGCGCCCCCACGCGCGTCAGCCTTCGCTCATCTTAAGCGAAGGCGCTACCAACGCGCCCAGCGCCGCAAAGGCCAGGATATACCCCAGGTAATTCTCATTTAAGAAGCGCGACACGAAGAAGAAGGCAAAGAGGAAGAGCGCATAGCTCCACAGCGCGCGGCCCAGCCAGTTCTCGCGCCACTGCCGCGCCAGCAGCGCGGCCATCAGCGGCGCCCCGATGAGCAGCTCCGGCGCCCAGAACGGCCACTGCGCAAACCGGCTCTCCACCCACCCCAGGGCCAGCACCAGGTTCGACGCGCCCCAGCCCCAGATTTGATACCCGGTCGGCCGCGCGCCATTTGACCACTTCCATACGTCGTCGACCATCGCGCCAGGGTTCCACAGAAAATACGGCAACACAACGACCAGCGCAGCCGCCAGCGCCGGCCATCCCAGCCGCACCGCCCTCCGCAACCACTCCCCGAACGACCGCGGTTCGCTCCCGACGATCCACAGCAGGTAGAACGGCGCAAGAAACCACGCCGTCGGCTTGCTGGCGCAGGCAAGGCCAAACACGGCCGCGGACGCCATCTGCCATCCGCGCGCAGACATTGCGTCACGTCCCTTCTCCCACAGCCACAGGCTCAACACGATCCACGCCAGCGTAAAGCTGTCATTCTGCCCGTAGATCAGGTCCGACCCCATGATGGGATTCAGCCCGATGACCATCAGCAGCAGGAGGCCGCGCTCCCGCGTCCGCGCCAGCCGCGGCAGCAGCGCCAGCGTCAGCGCAAAGAGCAGCAGGTAGACGAACCGCTGATCGTACCAACCGAACAGCGCGTCGGAGAGCAGCCGGAAGGGCGCGGAAAAAAGGAACGTCCACGGCAAGTACGGGTAGTGATACAGCGCGGTGCGGAATTCGTTGATGCCCCATTCCGCCATCGGCGTGTTCACGTAATCCTCGATGTACGGGTTTTTCCCCGCCAGCAGGTAGTCGATGGTGGCTTCGGTCTGAATCACACCACCGTCGTGGCTGTAGCTGGCTGGCCCGACCTGATGCCGCAGCGCAACAAGCTTGAGGCTCGGCAGGAACACGGTGAGGACGACGATGAGGACGATCAACGCCACTTTCAACCGGTGACGTCGCGTCTCTCCGCGGACAAATTCGTCCACGAGAAAGTAAACCAGCAGGCAGCCGAGCGCCAGCGCGATCAGCAGCAGCGCCAGCGGATCCACCAGTTGCTGTTGCGCCAGCAGCTTCATGGCCTCCGGCGAGAGCAGCCGGCCGAGGAACGGATGCGCCGCGACGTCGGCCTGCCGCGTGGGCAACACTGCCGCCTCCGCCAGCGAGTCGATGCGGATGCGCGCGAGCGTCAGGATGGCGAGCAGCAGGACGTCGAGCCGGCGGATGATGACCGAGGCGGGGGATGCGATGGGCGTGTCCATAGTGTCATTATACACGTTTCACGCGCGGGTGCCGTTTACGCTTTCGCGGGCAACTGTTTGAAACACGAAGCATTTTCGTGGTCAAAACGCTTGACTTCCCCCCGCCGGTTATGCTATATTGAAAGAAGTAGAACAAAAAAGCTATCGCTCCTTAACACCCCCGGACGCAGCCGCCGCGCGGCGCGCCCGCGGTCCATCACTTAGCCCCTCTTTTCGGCGGCGTGCGCACCACCCCGCCAAAATCGACGCGTTCGCGCGAAAACCGTTGCGCGAAATCGCGCAAAATCCCCGTATCGCCCGTCCCGCCCCCCTCGTGACAGGCGGGAAACCTGCCCGGCCGCGCCCGCGGGCTGCCAAAACAATTCAACAAGTGCGCCCTTCACGCGCTCGCGCCTTGTCAACTGTCTGCGCACCCCTTATAATACCCCTGCATCGAAACTGCGCTGTTGAGTGGGCGGAGGCCAGCATGGACGAAAAACTCGGCTACCTGTCGGACGTGGACCTCTTCCGCGATTTGTCCGACCGGGACATGACGGAACTGGACCGGATGACGACCATCACTACGGTGCCGCGGGGGAGGGTGTTCTATCAGCCGGAGGACGTGGGCGAGGTGCTCTTCCTGGTCAAGTCCGGGCAGGTCCAGCTTTACCGCATTTCGCCCGAGGGCAAGAAGCTTGTCATCGCCACGCTCGGCCCCGGCACGCTCTTCGGCGAGATGGCCCTGCTCGGCCAGCAAATGCACAACGCCTTTGCCGAGGCGCTGGACGACTGCCTGATCCTCGTCATGAGCCGCGCCGACCTGGAGCGCCTCATCCTCAACAAGCCGCTCGTCGGCCTGCGCATGCTCGAGATCACCGGCCGTCGCCTGAACGACGCGGAGGCCCGGCTGGAGGACATGGCGTTCAAGGGCATCCCTGCGCGCCTCGCCTCCCTGCTCCTGCGCCTCTCCAACGAGCGCGGTTCGCCCGACATTACCGGCCTGACGCATCAGGACCTTGCCGAGACCATCGGCACCTACCGCGAAACCGCCACACAGGTGCTCAACGACATGAAGGCCCAGGGCCTCATCGAGATCGGCCGCAAGCGCATAACGATCAAGGACGCGGAGAAGCTGGCGCAGGTCGCAAACAGTTAGCCCGATTGGTAGCTTGGCGCCGCGTGCTGGGAAATGTAATAAATCACACGGAAATTGTTGCGCTATATTGCGCTACAAAGCGAAACAGTCGGGTTTGTGGCGTGCGCGTGGGGTCCAGACACTCCCCGCGCAAAATCTTGAACCACACTCACAGTCGAATGTGCGTTTGACAACAGTTGCTTGACGTTTTAGAATTGCATGAGTTTGCCACAAAGTGCGCAATCCAGTCTGCCAAGAATCCCACGCTGAAGCGCAAAGTTCAGGAGGAGCGCCATGACTCATGTCATCTTTGATCTGTGCATCCGCGACGGCGCCTGCGCAGAGGTCTGCCCGGTCGAGTGCATCATCCCCGGCGAGCCGGAAGATCAGTGGCCGTGGTTTTATATTGACCCCGACACCTGCATCGACTGCGGCGCGTGCGTCCCCGAATGCCCGGTGGACGCGATCCGACCGGAAGAGGACCTGAAGGTCGAATTCCCGCAGTACGTCGGCTCCATCGCGTTGAACGCGGCCTTCTTCAAGGAAGGGCCGGGGTACTCGGCCAAGAAGTAAGTGGCCTTGTCGCAGTGACTTTAGCCCCTGCCCGCGCAGGGGCTTTTTTGCGAGGCAAGCGGATGGGCGAAGATCGTTCGGAACGGCTGTATCCGAAGCGGCCAATGGTCGGCGTGGGCGCAGTTGTGGTGCGCAACGGCCGCGTCCTGCTGGAGCGCCGCGGCCAGCCCCCCGCGCAAGGCTCGTGGTCGCTCCCCGGCGGCCTCGTCGACGGCGGCGAAACCCTGCACGACGCGATCCGCCGCGAGGTGCGCGAGGAGTGCGGCATCGAGGTCGAGGTCGGCCCGCTGCTGGGCGTCTTCGAGCCCATCGTGCGCGACGACGACGGCCGGGTGCGCTATCATTACGTCGTGCTCGACTACCTCGCGCGTTACGTCTCCGGCGACGTGGTCATCGGCGACGACGCGGCCGAGCTGCGCTGGGTCGCCTTCGCTGATCTGGGGCAATACCCGCTCCTGCCCGCCACGCGCGACATGATCGAGCGCGCCCGGAAGGCGCTTTAGCCACAGGGTGCGCAGAGGAAGCAGAGGCAGCGCGCGCCCGTAACACCTTTTCTCGGCGCTCTCTGTGTCCTCTGCGGCCAAAAGGAAAACATGACCAATACACTATTTCACCTGCAACTCGACGGCGAGAGCCTGACCATCGAAGACGTCATCCGCGTGGCGCAGGCCGGCGCGGGCGAAGTCGCGCTCAGCCTGACCCCGGCCGCGGAGCACAAGGCGCAGGCTGCCCGCGCCGCGGTCGAGCAGTTTGTCGCGGAAGGGCGCATCGTTTACGGCATCACGACCGGTTTTGGCGCGTTCAAGGACCGGCTCATTCCGCCGGAACAGGTGCGCGAGTTGCAGCGCAACATCGTCATGTCGCACGCGGTCGGCGTCGGCGCGCCGCTCGACACCGCTGTCGTCCGCGCCATGATGCTCATCCGCGCCAACACGCTCGCCAAAGGACACTCCGGCATCCGCCTCTCCACCCTGCGCCTGCTGCTCGACATGATCGAGCGCGGCGTTCACCCGATTGTGCCCTGCCAGGGCTCGCTCGGCGCATCCGGCGACCTCGCGCCCCTCGCGCACATTGCGCTCGTCATGATCGGGCTGGGCGAGGCCGAGTTGGGCGGCGAGCGGCTGCCCGGCGCGGAAGCGTTGACGCGCGCCGGCCTCGCGCCCGTCACGCTGGAGGCGAAGGAGGGGCTGGCGCTGACCAACGGCACCGCGCTCATGGCCGCGCTCGGCTGTCTGGCAGTCACCGAAGCGGAGAACGTGGCGCTCTGCGCTGAAGTCGCGGGCGCGCTCAGCCTCGAAGCCCTCTACGGCACGATGTGGGCCTTCGATGAGCGTCTGCACCAGGCGCGACCGCACCCGCGACAGGTCGATGCCGCGGCCAACATGCGCCGCCTGCTCGTCGGCTCGACCTTCGTCCGCCCGCCCGATCACCCGGACGTGCAGGACGCCTACACGCTGCGCTGCATCCCGCAGGTGCACGGCGCGTGTCGGGACGCGATCAAGTATGCGCGCTGGGTGGTCGAGATCGAGCTCAACAGCGCGACCGACAACCCGCTCATCTTTTTCGAGCCGGATGGTTCGCCCATCGCCATCAGCGGCGGCAACTTCCACGGCGAGCCGCTCGCCATCGCGTTCGACTACCTCGCGCTCGGCATGACGGATTTGGGCAATATGTCCGAACGCCGTCTGACGCGCCTCACCGACGCGTCAAGCAACCGCACGGCCCTCCCCGACTTCCTGACCGAGCAGGGCGGCCTCAACTCCGGCTTCATGCTCACGCAGTACACGGCCGCCGCGCTCGCCACGGAAAACAAGACGCTTGTCTACCCGGCCAGCGCAGACACGATCCCCACCTCGGCCAACTGGGAGGATCACGTCTCCAACGGTCCGATTGGAGGCCGCCGCGCTCGCCAGATCATCGGCAATGTCGCCCGTATCGTCGCCATCGAACTGCTCGCCGCCGCTCAGGGGATCGACTTCCGCCGCAAGGTGATGCCCGATGCGGAGCTGGGTTGCGGAACCCGCGTCATCTATGCGATGATCCGGGAACGCGTCCCGTTCATCGAACGCGACGAAGTGATGCACGTCCGCATGGATCAAGTCCATGAATTAGTCACCGACGGCAGCATCAGCACGGCGGTGGCCGAGGCGCTCTGCTAGACGACCGACAGCCCGAGTCCATGATCCGCGCAACGCCGCGCGGACAACACAGCCAAAGGAGGCCTGTTTCCGTGTTCAAGAACTTCGATGTCGCCGCAGCCTTCGTGCGCGAAAGCGGCATCCGCATGATCGACCTCAAGTTCAGCGACCTCTGGGGCCGCTGGCATCACGTCACGCTGTCTGCCAGCGAGTTCACCCCCGAGCTGATGGCCGCCGGCGTTGGCTTCGACGGCTCCAGCGTCGGACTGCGCTCGGTGAAGTCTGGCGACATGGCGCTCATCCCCGACCTCGCCACCGGCGTCCTCGACCCCTTCTGGGACGTGCCCACCGTCAGCTTTATATGCAGCGTCGTCGAGGCCGACACCAAGGCGTCCTACTTCCGCGACCCGCGCGTCATTGCGCAGCGCGCCGAAGGCTATCTCAAGCAAACAGGCATCGCGGACCAAAGCCGCTGGGGGCCGGAGTTCGAGTTCTACGTCTTTGACAAGGTGGCCTACGAGAACGGCGTCAACACGGCGTCGTATCGCGTCGACTCCGCCGAAGCCGACTGGCACAGCCCCGAGGGCGGCCTCGGCCACTACGTGCCCCTCCACGGCGGCTACCACGCCATCCCTCCGCGCGACCAGCTTGCCGGCCTGCGCACGCGCATTGTCACCACGCTCGAAGAGATGCGCGTGCCGGTCAAGTATCACCACCATGAGGTGGGCGGGCCGGGGCAGTGCGAGATCGAGACGCCTTTGATGGGCCTGTTGCCCGCTGCGGACGCCGTGCAGGTGATCAAGTACGTCTCCAAGATGGTCGCGCGCCAGTGCGGCCAGGCCGTCACCTTCATGCCCAAGCCCCTCTTCGGCGAGGCGGGCAACGGCATGCACTTCCACCAGCACTTATTCAAGCGCGGGGTCAACCAGTTCTACGACCCGAACGGCTACAGCCTGCTCAGCGACACCGCGCTCTACTACATCGGCGGCCTGCTGTTCCACGCGCCCGCGCTGCTCGCCTTCACCAACCCGTCGACCAACTCCTACCGGCGGCTCGTCCCCGGCTACGAGGCGCCGGTCAACTGCTTCTTCTCCACCGGCAACCGCTCCGCCGCGATTCGCGTGCCCAAGTACGCCACGCAGCCCGATGCGGTGCGCATGGAGTTCCGCCCACCGGATGCGACATGCAACCCGTACCTGGCGATGGCCGCCATGCTCATGGCTGGCATCGACGGCGTCAAGAACAAGATCGACCCGCGCGAGCACGGCTTCGGCCCGATTGACGAGAATATCTTCAAGTGGAGTCCTGAGCGTCGAGCGGAAATCAAGGCGTTGCCGACGTCGCTGGGCCAGGCGTGCGAGGCGCTGCAAACCGACAACGACTTCCTGCTCGCCGGCGAAGTGTTCGACGACGAGATGATCAGCGACTGGATCAAGGCCAAGCTCGGCGAGCACTACGCGGTGCTCGAACGCCCGCACCCGTACGAGGTGCAGATGTATTTCGATTTGTAGAGGTCAGGAGGAAGCCCCATGACCCGAGAGATTCGCGCGCCGCGCGGGACCGAACTCACCTGCAAGAACTGGCTGATCGAAGCCGCGTACCGCATGATCCAGAACAACCTCGACCCGGAAGTCGCCGCGTACCCCGCCGACCTGATCGTCTACGGCGGACGCGGCCGGGCCGCGCGCAACTGGGCCTGCTTCGACGCGATCCTCGACAGCCTCCGCAACCTCGAACCGGACGAGACCCTCCTCGTCCAGTCCGGCAAGCCGGTCGCCATCTTCCGCACCCACGAAGATGCGCCCCGCGTGCTCATCGCCAACTCGAACATCGTGCCCCACTGGGCCACGCAGGCGAACTTCGACCGGTGGGAGCGCGAGGGGCTGATCATGTTCGGCCAGATGACCGCGGGAAGCTGGATCTACATCGGCACGCAGGGCATCCTGCAGGGCACCTACGAAACGTTCGGCAGCCTCGCCCGGCAGCAGGGGTGGGACGGGCTGAAGGGAAAGATCGTGCTTACTGCGGGGCTGGGTGAGATGGGTGGCGCGCAGCCACTGGCCGTGACGATGAACGGCGGCGTGGCGGTCGTCGTGGAAGTGGATCAATGGCGCATCGAGCGGCGACTGCAACACCGCTATCTCGACGTGTCGACCGACAATCTCGAAGAGGCCATGACGTGGGCCGAGGAAGCGGCGGCGCAGGGCAAGGCGCTCTCCATCGGCCTGCTCGGCAACGCAGCGCAAGTCCTGCCCGAACTCGTCGCGCGCGGGGTCAAACCCGACGTCGTGACCGATCAGACCAGCGCGCACGACGTCCTGCTCGGCTATATTCCCGCGGGCATGTCGCTCGAACAGGCCGCAGCCATGCGAGTCGCGGACCCGGCGGGCTACGAGGACGCCGCGATGCGCAGCATGGCCGACCATGTGCGCGCCATGCTCGCCTTTCAGAAGGCCGGCAGCATCGTCTTCGACTACGGCAACAACCTGCGCCAGCGCGCCTACGACTACGGCGTCAAGGATGCCTTCGACTACCCCGGCTTCGTCCCCGCGTTCATCCGCCCGCTCTTCTGCGAGGGGTCCGGGCCGTTCCGCTGGGTCGCGCTGAGCGGCGATCCAGAGGACGTCTACGAGACCGACCGCATCATCCTTGAGCTGTTCCCCGACAACGCGCACCTGCGCCGCTGGATCACGATGGCGCGCGAGCGCATCGCCTGGCAGGGGCTCCCCGCGCGCATCTGCTGGCTCAAGTACGGCGAGCGCGCGCGGGCCGGGCTGGCGTTCAACCGGGCCGTCGCCGAGGGCCGCATCCGCGCGCCCATCGTCATCGGCCGCGACCACCTCGATTCGGGCAGTGTTGCCAGCCCGAATCGCGAAACAGAAGCGATGCTCGACGGTTCGGACGCGATTTCCGACTGGCCGATCCTGAACGCGCTTGTTAACGCCGTGGGCGGCGCGACGTGGGTCAGCGTGCATCACGGCGGCGGCGTGGGCATCGGCTACAGCCAGCACGCGGGGCAGGTCATCGTTGCGGACGGCACGCCGGCCGCGGCGAAGCGGCTGGAACGGGTGCTGACGAGCGATCCCGGCATGGGCATCGTCCGGCATGCGGACGCCGGGTATCCCGAGGCTATCGAGGCCGCGCGGCGCATGGGCGTCAAGATCCCCATGCTGGGGAGCGACGCATAACAATGACGTTGGAGCAGAAATGAATCCGCAAGAGGCGTACAACGAATTAGTTCAACGCTCGAAAGAGTTGTTTACGATCGGCACGATTAATGCGCTCGTCGGCTGGGATCAGCGCGTGAACATGCCCCCGGCCGGCATCACGCAGCGCAGCCAGATGTCTGCCTACCTGCAGGAGCTGGCGCACCATAAGCAGTCGGACCCGCGCGTCGGCGAGCTGCTGTCGATTGCCGGGCAGGGGCAGTGGGAGCCGGGGCCGGCCGCCAACCTGCGCGAGTGGCGCCGCGACTACGACCAGGCGACAAAGCTCCCGCCGAGCCTCGTTCGCCGCCGCGCGGAACTGACCGCCACGGCCAATAACGTCTGGCAGGAGAGCCGCGCGGCGAACGACTTTGCCGCGTTCGCGCCGCAGCTCGCCGAGTTGATCAGCCTCAGCCGGGAGATCGCCGACCATCTCGGCTACGAAAACGAGCGTTACGACGCGCTGCTCGACCTGTACGAGCCGGGCCTGACCACCGCAGAGGTCGACGCGTTCTTTGCAGACCTGCGCAAACACGTCGTGCCCCTGCTCGAAAAGATCGTCGCGTCGCCCGTCCAGGCCAACCGCGAGTTGTTCCGCAACGTCGAGTTCCCGGTCGCGGGGCAGCAGGCGCTCGGTGTGGCGATCACGAAGGCGCTCGGCTTCGACTACGAGGCCGGCCGGCTGGACGTCTCGACGCACCCCTTCACGACGAGTTTCGGCCGCGGCGATGTGCGCCTGACCACGCGCTACAACCTCGCCTGGCCGTTCCAGTCGCTCATGGGCACGATCCACGAGGCGGGCCACGGCATGTACGACCAGGGCCTCGCGGAGGAACACGAGGGGACGCCCCTCGGCGAGAACGTCAGCCTCGGAATCCACGAAAGCCAGAGCCGCTTCTGGGAGAACAACGTCGGTCGCAGCCGCGCGTTCTGGCAGCACTGGTATCCGCGCTTTAAGCAGGAGTTCGGCGGCAGTATCGACCACGTCTCGTTTGACGACTTCTTCCGCCTGGTGAACGACGTCCGTCCGACGCTGATCCGGGTCGAGGCCGACGAAGTAACCTACAACCTCCACATCCTCGCGCGCTTCGAACTGGAGCGCGACCTGTTCCGCGATAACCTGAAGCCGGCCGACCTGCCCGCGGCCTGGAACGAGAAGTATCAGCAGTATCTCGGCATCACCCCGCCCACGGACCGCGAAGGCGTCTTGCAGGACGTCCACTGGTCGTGGGCCTACTTCGGCTACTTCCCGACCTACTCCCTGGGCACGGTCTACGCCGCGCAGTTGGAAGCCGCCCTGCGCCGCGCCGTGCCCGATTTGGACTCGCAGATGGCCGCCGGTGAATTCAGCGTGGCGCTCAAGTGGCTGCGCGAGAATATCCATCGCCACGGCAAGCTCTACCGGCCAAAGGAGTTGATCGAACGCGCCACCGGCAAGCCGCCAAGCGCCGAAGACTACATCGCGTACCTGTCGCGCAAGTACTCCGAAATCTACCGGCTGTAGATTGACGTAACTAACCTTAAGGAAATTTCGCGAGTTTGCGTTTTAAGGTTTGATAAAAATGGGCCGGACGCGTCAACAGCTTGTGCTGTTTGGGCGTCTGGCCCCTAGTTGTCGCGTAGCGCGAACGTTCTGCCTTGAGCCGTTTCACATAAAGTGGCTACCTCTCGGTAGTTCGCTTGAAAGTGGCGTTTGCCCCACTTGAACCGCGGGGCTATAATCCCACCCGCAACTGAGCCGAGCGCAGTCGATGTTCTTCAGTCGTCGCCCCCCCACTGCGCAGGTTCGCCGGTCCTCTTTATTGCCCCGGGTGGCCTGGCCGCCGGGTGAAGGTCGTTTGGATGGTTGTCAGCCAGCAGCGCTTGCGCTCGACAGCAAGCGCGTAGGTTTTTGCGCCCTGTGACGGGCCGTATTGAACAACGCGGACTCATTGCGTTCTGTAGTTTTGGTGGAGCTGATGGATATGCACGTCCCCGCAAGCCCGGATGGCCGTTCGCCCCGGGAGATATGGGATATTGCGCGCAGTCAACTGCGCTTGCAGTTGCCTCAGAGCACGTACGACACGTGGGTTCGGGACACTGCCTGTGTGGCCCACGAAGATGGGGCATTTGTCATTGCGGCGACCAACGCGTACGCGCGTGAGTGGCTTCAACTGCGTTTGCGCCGCCTGATCAAGCAAACCCTGGTCAGCATCGTCGGCCATGCGGTCGACGTTAATTTCATTGTTCAACCCACGCCCATCCCTGACCGCCCGGATCCGACGCCTGCGCCACTGCTCCAGACCGAGCCGTCGTTTGCGGAGGAAGCTCCCATGAGCGGCTTTTCAAACAACGCGGCCTTCGCGCCTGCTGAGCGCGTGCCGGCCGAAGGCGCGGGACTGACCGCGCGCTACACCTTCGACAGCTTTATCGTGGGTGCCTCGAACCGCATGGCCCACGCGTCCGCGTTGGCCGTTGCGGAGCGGCCCGGCACCGCGTACAACCCGTTGTTCATCTACGGCGGCAGCGGCCTCGGCAAGACGCACCTGCTCCAGGCCATCGGCCGCGAGGTGCAGGCGCGCGGCCAGCGTGTGCTCTACCTACCGTCTGAGGTCTTCACAAACGACCTGATCAACGCGATCCGCACCAGCTCGACCGACGAGTTTCGCAGCAAGTACCGCAACACGGACGTGCTGCTGCTCGACGATGTGCACTTCATCGCCGGCAAGGAGCAGACGCAGGAAGAGTTCTTCCACACGTTCAACGCGCTCCACTCGGCCAACCGCCAGATCGTGCTCACGAGCGACCGCGCGCCGCAGGCCATCTCCATGCTCGAAGACCGCCTCCGCACCCGCTTCGCCTGGGGTATGATCACCGACATTCAGCCGCCGAATCTGGAGACGCGCGTCGCCATATTGCAGGCGAAGGCTGCCACGCTCGGCCGGCGCATCCCCGACGACGTGTTGCTCGCCATCGCGCAGCGCGCGCATCGCAACATCCGCGACCTTGAAGGCGCCCTGACGAAGGTCGTGGCCCATGCCAACACCTTTGGCCGGCCCGTCAACCTTGCGGTCGTCGACGAAGCGCTCGCTTATCTGATGCCCGCGCAGGGTAAGCTCAGCTTTGAGGCGATCCTGATGGTCTCCGCCGAGTACTTCGGCCTCCCCATCGCTGAGTTAACCGGGCGGAACCGCAGCGCAAAAATCTCCCAACCGCGCCAGATCATTATGTACCTGATGCGAGAGGAAATCGGCGCTTCCCTCCCGCAGATTGGGCAGGCGCTCAACCGCGATCACACCACTGTGATGCACGGCATCCAACGCATCACCACAGACATGGAGAGCGATGCGGACCTCGCCAAGACCGTTAGCGCGCTGCGCGCAAAGTTGTACGAGCCGGTGCGCGTGCGGTAATTCTCAAGCCTCCTGCTTCTCTTGCTGTACGTCATTTGGCTTACCAAAGCCAAATGACGCCCACTTGTTGTGGATAACTTCCCCTTTTGCTGTGCATAAATCCCCTTCGTTGTGGATAATCTGTGCCGCGCGCCCAAGTCTACGCCCTTCCGCCGACTGCGCCCCTATATCTAGTATTTGCTTCTCTTAACCCGCGGAAGCACCTTGTGGATAGCAGTACCCGCTGAATTTGTCTGTTTAAGCCTCGCTTAGTCGCAGAGGACACAGAGCGCTCAGAGAAAACCTCTGAGCGCTCTGTGTCCTCTGCGGCTAAGAGCGGTATTCGCCGAAAGCTACTTTCGGGGTATCTCTGCCAGAATCGGCAGCCCCAGCTTCTCCACATCCGCGCGATCCCTGACGGAGCGGTCGAGGTAGTCGAGGAGGAACGCGAGCGCGGCCCCTGCGATGAGGGCAAGGAGCACGCGCAGCGGCAAGTCAAGCTGTTCCCGCGCGGGACGGCCCACCACACCGATGGCGGGCGGGTCGATCAGCCGGATGTCGGCCTCGTCCGCGCTAAACTGGCCGAAAAACTCCGCGCTGCTCTCGGTGAGCGTCGCGCTGATCGCGTTGGCAATCGGCCCGAGCTGTTCCCGGTTCGGCCAGTTGACGTTCACCGTCAGGATGCGATGCAGCTTCCCCGGCTGCGTGCTGGCGCCGATAGCCCCGGCCGGGACGGCAATGCCCTGGTCGGCCAGCCGCCGGCTGACCTCCCCCGCGAACACCTGGCTCCGCACGATCTCACTCAAGTCGTCGACCAGATACTCAGACGTGAGCATCGTGTAATAGCGGTCGTAGGTGTACACGCCGGGGATGCGCTCGGGCGCAATGCCCACGTTGAAGCGCATGCTGGCGCTGTAGCTGGCCGGTCGCGGCTGCCACGGCCGCTGGCTGACCAGCGTCAGCGCGGCGACGAGCAACGCAAGGCCGACCGGCAACCACCACCGCCGCGCCAGGATACGCCAGTACGCTCTTAGCTCCATAATTTGTTCCTGTGGCTCGCGCCGCCTACGCAATCAGGTTGAGATAGGCGCGCAACTCGCTGATAAATCTGTCGACGCGGAAGCGTTCCGCGTTGGCGCAGCAGGCCCCGGGGTCGTACGCCAGCGGATTGAAGCTCGTCAATGCGCGCTTCAGCGATTCGACCGTCGGCTCGGCGAAAAACTCGCCCGTCTTCCCGGCGATGACAGTGTCCAGGCTTCCGCCACCCGCATACGCGATCACCGGTCGCCCGGTGGCCTGCGCTTCGACCGGCGCGATGCCGAAGTCTTCGTTTCCCGGAAAGATAAACGCCTTCGCGCCCGCATAGAGCCGCGCCAACTCATCCACCGGCACGCGTCCGAGGAACATCACCGTCGGCCCGGCCATGCGCTCCAGCGCGACGCGATCCCGGCCGTCGCCGAACACAAGCAGCTTAAGGCCAAGCTCGGAACACGCGCGAACTGCCAGGTCCGTGCGTTTGTACGGGATCAGGCGCCCACCCGCAAGGAAATAGTCGCCCAGCGGCTCACTGACGCAGCGAAACCGCTCTACGTCCGCGGGGGGATAGATAATCGCGCTCTCGCGGCCGTAAAAGCGGCGGATGCGCTCCTGGATTTCGCGCGAGATGGCGATAAAGTGATCGACGCGCTGCGCCGCGGCGTAATCCCACCGCCGCAGCGGGCCGAGCAGGGGCCGCAGGACGAAGTCGATCACTTTGCCGAGCGATTCGCGGGCCGAGTACGCTTCGTACTGCCACAGGAAGCGCGTGGGCGCAAGGCAGTAGCACACGTGCCGCGCGTACGAGGGTGGCCGCACACCGTGACAAAAGCCGCTCTTGTTGCTCAGGATCAGGTCGTAACCGCTCAGATCGATGCGCTCGAAAGCCAGGGGGTACACTGGCATGTAGATTTGATGCTTCTGCGTCACCCCGGGCAGCCGCTGCATGAACGTCGTGCGGATGTCCCACGTGCGGTATGCGGGTGGCATCCGATCAGCCGCGTACATACTGGTGAAAACCGGCGCGCCGGGAAACATGCGCACCAGCGTCTCCAGCACGTACTCCGCGCCGCCGATCTGGTTGAGCCAGTCGTGGACGAGCGCGACCTGACCCAGGGGCTTGTTCACTCCGTGGCTTCGCTCGCAGACGGTTGGTCGGTGACAGGGGCGTCGGCTGCGCCCGGGTTGCTTGCGGGCGGCGCAAAACGCAGCGCCTGGTGGATGCGGTCGGTCGCAACCTTGCTCGGCTTGCCGCAGTGGGGGCACAACACTTGCGCGAACTTCTTGCCATCGGCCTCGCTCAGGTACACCCGCAACTCTTCGTCAGTCGCCGTGTACCGGCGGCGGCACTTGTCGCACATGATCGCCAACATCTCAGCCTCCAACCTGGGGGGTCGCAGTCGACTCGGGGAAGCGTTCGCACAAGGCCACGAACTCTTCGGTTTTTCCGATAATGCGCCAGTCCAGCACGCTCGTCAGGGTTGTGTCCAGCACACCCGGCACGGTTCGGATCCAGCTCATCACGTAACCGGTCAGGGCCGCGGTCCGTTCGCCGAGGAGCAGGATTTGCAGGTCCGCATCGTGCGAATGGAACACTCTGACGACCCAGACCACGTCAACCAGCTCGTGCGGCGGCAGGTTGCGCAGCGCGTTAAACACCTCTTCGTCACGCCCCGGTTGCAGCTTCACCTGCACCGTTGCCGCCGCGCGGCGGTCCCAGCCCGTATTGAGCATGGATACATCCATCAGCGCCTCGCTGCGCACAACCCCGTCGAATGCCAACTGCGCGGTTGTGCCGCGCACCCCGGGCGCGGAGCGAATCGTGTTGATCAGAAAGTCGTCGAACAGTTCGAGATCGTAGATCAGGCAGACCACGTAGAGGTCCGCGCGCTCGCGAATCCAGTTTATCCACAGCACGGTGAGACAGTCGTTCCGGTGCGATTGCAGATTCTCGATCAACCGCTCGCGTGCCAGCTCATCTGCTCCGGCCGCGATATCCACATGGATGACCGCCAACGTTGGTTTCATTCAGCCAGCCTTTCCCTGTTTCAGTACGGTGCGCCTGCGGTCAGGGCGACCACTAGGCGCGCCTATCTTAGCACGACTTCACCCCGCGCCCAAAGGATGATATAATGTCCGCGCCTCAGCAATGTCCGTGAAGGAGATCGACGTGACACGGCAAAACTTCGACTTGCAGCTCACCCAGGTTAAAGAGAAGCTCGTCAACCTGGCGACGATGGTCAACAGGTGCCAGGAGCAAGCGGTCAAGGCGCTTGCCGAGCGCGACGTCGAGCTCGCCAAGGAGGTCATTGCGAGCGACCAGACCATTAACCACATGCAGCGCGACATCGAGGAAACCTGCCTGCTCCTCATTGCTAGTCAGCAGCCCGTAGCCCGCGATCTCCGCCTGGTTTTTTCCATGTCGACGATCGCGTGGGAGCTGGAGCGCATGGCGGATCACGCCAAGGGTATTGCTGTGCTCGCCCAGCGGCTGGCGGACCAACCGTTGCTTAAACCGCTGATCGACATCCCGCGCATGGCCGAAATTGGTCGTGAGTTGCTGATGGGTCAGATCGACGCGTTCATTCGCGGTGATGTCAACGCCGCGCGCGCTGTGGCGCAGCGCGACAACGAAGTAGATCAGTTGAACGACCAGGTGTTTCGCGAATTGCTCGTGTTCATGATGACCGACCCGCGCACGATCACGCGGGCCACTTATCTCCTGTGGGTTGCGCACAATCTCGAACGTTTTGCCGACCGCACGACCAACATCGGAGAGCGCGTCGTCTTCCTGCAAACCAACGCTGTCGTAGAACTCAACGAATAAGGGATTGCCCGGATGGACCTGACCCAACTGAGCCAGATGGTTTCCTGGCTGGATGAAGAACACCGCCGCGACCGGGAAGAGCTGGCGCGGCTCGACCAGCGCCTGCAAAGCATGGCGATCGAGAAGCAAGAACAGTCGCGGCGCATCCAGGATTTGGAGAGCCGCCTCGCCAGCACGCAGGCGCAACTGACTCGCTTCACCCAGATTGAGCAAGCGTTGCAGCAGCTCAAGGGCGAAGTCGTCGTGTTGCTCGACAAGCAGACCGAAGCGCGCATGAACGCCGAACGGGACGCGGAGCGCGCGCGCGTCAGCGACCGCGATGCGTTAGGCCGCGGTATTGCCGAAGTGCGCAAGGAACTGACGCGGCTGGGCCGTATCGAGGAGGACCTCGTCAACCGGCAGGCGGAGGATCAGCGGCTTGGCGAGATGGTGCTGGCGCTGCGGCTGGCGTTGAACAACGTCACGAAGGACCTGGACGAGCGGACTCGCACACTGCCCTACCTTGTCGAGCAGCGGTCGCAGGACAACAAGCGCATCGCGCAAATCCAGGGCGAGAACACCGAACTGCTCAAGCGCACCGAGGCGCTCGCCGCGCGCATCCCCATGCTCGAAGAACGGCTGCAACGGCTCGACAAGGAACTGCAACGGCTCCAGCCCATCCCGGACCAACTCCTTCAGGAACAGAAAAAGTTCATCGAGACGCAGAAGCTTTCCGATGTGGAACGCAACCGCCAGATGGGCATCTGGGAGCAGACGATTGACGAGCAGAAGACGGCCATCGAGCGTCAGGTGGTGCAGTTGCGCGAGTTCGAGACGCGCTACGAGCAGGCCGGCCGCAGTCTGAGGGGCATCGAAGAGTTCCAGGCGCAGATCGTGCGCGAGCAGAAGCAGATCGCCGAGTTGCAGCGGCTGGCCGAGGAGCGACAGCGCAAGGAGTTGGCCGACTGGCAGGCGGAGAACGAGCAGCGGTGGAAGAAAGAGGGCCTGCGTTGGGAGTATGTGACGCAGGAACAGCAGAAGGTTAACCAGAAGCTGGCCGAGCGGTTTGGCCCGCTTGAGAAGCAGCTAACGTTGATCCACCGCGAGATCGAGGCGTTGTGGCGCCTGCACGAGGCGCTCGGCGCGCAGCAGAGCCAGGGCTCGCAGCGCCTGCTGGACGCCATTGGCGCAGCCCTGGGCGCGCGCCCCAAGCCGGAGGCGTAAGCCCGCATGCGCGTCATTGGGACTGCCGGGCACGTCGACCACGGCAAGTCGACCCTCGTCCTGGCCCTGACCGGCATCGACCCGGACCGGCTGCGTGAGGAAAAAGAACGCGAAATGACCATCGACCTCGGCTTTGCGTGGCTGGCGCTTCCGCCGCCGCACGGGGCCGAGGCCGGTATCCACGATAAAGAGTTGGTCGGCGTTATCGACGTACCCGGCCACATCGACTTCATCAAAAATATGCTGGCGGGCGTCGGCGGCATCGACGCGGCGCTCTTCGTCGTCGCGGCGGACGAGGGTGTCATGCCGCAGACGCGCGAGCACCTTGCCATCCTCGACCTCCTCCAGATTCAGGCCGGCGTCGTCGCGTTGACCAAGACGGACACCATCACCGAAGAAGGCTGGCTCGACCTTGCGCAGGCCGACGTAGCGGATGCCTTGCGCAGCACGCGGTTAGAAACCGCTCCTATCGTGCCCGTCTCCGCGCGCACCGGCGCAGGCTTGCCGCAGCTCAAGCAGGCGCTGGCCGATGCGCTCGCCACGGTTCCGCCCCGCCTCGACAAGGGCGCGCCCCGCCTGCCCATCGACCGCATCTTTACCATCGCCGGCTTCGGCACGGTCGTCACCGGCACGCTGAGCGACGGGCAGTTCAAAGTGGGCGACGAGGTCGAAATCCTTCCCGGTGAGTTGCGCGCGCGCATCCGCGGGTTGCAGACGCACAAGAAGGCGGTTGAGGCCGGTCTGCCCGGCAGCCGCCTCGCCATCAATCTGACGGGCGTCAAGCCGGAAGACCTGCGCCGCGGCATGGTCGTCGCGAAGCCGGGCGCGCTGCGGCCCACCACCCTGGTCGACGTTCGCCTTCGCCTGACGCGCAGCGACGACTGGCAGGTCGGCATCGAGCACAGCGACCAGATCGACTTTTTCAGCGGCGCGGCCGAAGTGCCCGCGCGGGTCCGGCTGCTCGACGCCGAGCAAATCCGCGCCGGCCAATCCGGCTGGGCGCAGCTTGCGCTCGAAGCGCCCGTTGCGCTCGCGCCCGGCGACAAGTTCATCATCCGCCGCCCCTCGCCGAGCATGACGGTCGGCGGCGGCGTCGTGGTCAACCCGCACCCCGCGCGGCGCTGGCGGCGCTTCCAGCCGGACGTGCTGGCGCAACTGGAGACGCTGGCGCGCGGCACGCCCGATGACCTGTTGCTGCATGCGCTCTCGCGCATCGAGCCGGGTCCGCTCAAGGATGCCGTCGAACGCTCCGGCCTGGATGCGGCCACTGCGGAGCAAACCCTGGCGCGGCTGGTGGCCGACGGCCAGATTCTCCCGCTCGGTCCGCTCCAGGCGCCCTATGCGAAGAGCAGCGCGCCGGTCATCTCGCTTGGCGGCTGGCGCACGCTGGCCGCGCGCATGGCCGAAGTCCTCTCCGACTATCACGCCCAGTATCCGCTGCGCCCCGGTTTAGGCCGCGAGGAACTCAAGGGCCGCGTCCAGGGCCGCGAGAAATGGCCCGCGAAGCTGTTCAACGAGTTAGTTGCGCGGGCGGTTGCCGAAGGTCATCTGGTCGAATCAGGCGACTTCCTTGCGCGGCCCGGCCACCGCATCACCTTTACGCCCGGCCAGCAAACCCGCGTCGACGCGCTGCTGGCCGCGTTCCGTCGTCAGCCTGCAACGCCACCCTCGATGGCCGAAAGCCTCGCCATAGTCGACGCGGAACTTCTCAGCGCCTTGATGCACCAGGGCACGCTGGTGCGACTTAGTGAAGATGTGTTGTTGCTGCGGGAAACCTACGATGCAATGGTCGTGGGGATCGTCGCCCATATCAAGGCCAACGGCAGCATGACCGTCGCGCAGGTGCGCGATCAGTTCGGCACGAGCCGCAAATACGCCCTCGCCCTCATGGAGCGGCTGGACGAATTGAAGATAACGAAGCGCGTCGGGGATGAGCGCGTGCTGCGGTAAGAGCGCATCTGGGTCTTACTCCGCAACCACCCTCCCATCAACCACCGTCATTTCGACCGGCGTCTTGAGGATGTCCATCGGGTCGATGGTGAAGATGTCCGCGCCAAGCACCACCAAATCCGCCACCTTCCCCGGCGCGATGCTGCCGCGGTAGCTTTCCTCGCCCGCCGTGTATGCCGGCCAGTAGGTATAGGCGTCGACTGCCTCCGCAACCGTGATCCGCTCCTGTCCCTGCCAGCCATCCGGCCCCGGCGTGCCGTCCGCGCGGCGCCGCGTCACAGCGGCGTGAATGCCGATCAGCGGGTCGTGCGGCTCAATCGGGCCGTCCGAGCCGAACGCCAGCCGCGCGCCGGAGTCGAGCAGACGGCGGAACGCGTAAGCGCCCTTTGCCCGCTTCGGCCCCCAGTATTTGTCCACAATCATCATGTCCGACGTCGCATGAATCGGCTGCACCGAGCCGATCACGCCAAGCTGCGCCAGCCGCGGCAAATCTTCGTCGTCAATTACCTGGACGTGTTCGATGCGGTGGCGCAACCGCTGCCCGCCCTCTTGTGTTCGCAGTTCCTGCGCTCGGACCTCCGTCAGGATATTCAGCACGTCACGGTTCGCCCGGTCGCCAATGGCGTGGATCATCAGGCTGAAGCCCGCCGCGCTTGCCTTCAGCGCATGCTCCAGCATCTCCTCCGGGTCCATCGCGGTCACGCCCCACTTGTTTGGCTCGCCTTCATACGGTTGCAGCATATTGGCCGTCCGGCTGCCAAGCGCGCCATCCGCGAACATCTTAATGCCGCCGATGCGCAGGAACGCGTCGCCAAGGCCACTGCGCAGCCCGATGCCCGCGGCGCGCTCCAGGTTGACCACCGGGATTTGCTGCACCACGCGCACGCCAAGCTCCCCGCGGCGCTTCAACTCCTGATACGTGCGCAGCGCGATGCCGTCCTCCGAGTCGTTCGCGTTGTGGAACGCGACAATGCCGGTCCGCCACAGACTTGGGATCGCCGTGCGCGTCGCCGCAACCGTCTCGTCCAGTCCAGGCTCCGGGATCACGCGGCTCAGCAGGCCCCACGCATTCTCCCGCAGCACGCCGGTCGGTTCGCCGTCCGCGTCGCGCTCGATCACGCCTCCCGGCACGTCCGCCGTGTTGCGGTTGATCCCCGCGCGGCACAGCGCCGCGCTGTTCGCCCACACCGCGTGCAACTCCTTGCTGTCCAGCGCGACCGGCATATCCGGCGCGACCTCGTCCAGCAGGCGGCGGTGCGGCTTTGCGTCCTGCCACACGTTCTCGTTCCAGCCGCCCCCGCGCAGCCAGACGTCCCCGCCCGCGCGGCGCAGCGCCTCGGCCTTCGCCTTCACGGCCCGGATCGCCTCGGCCGCGGACGCCGCATGGGTGATGTCAACCTGCGACGCGCGCAGCGCCAGCTCAATGAAGTGCAGGTGGCTTTCGGTGAAACCGGGCAGCAGCAGCTTGCCCGACAGGTCGACCACGCGTGTCTTCGGTCCGCGGAATTCGTCCAACTCCGCTGCGCTTCCGACCGCCAGAATGCGCCCGTCGCGCACCGCGACCGCCTCGACCCACAGCGGCCCGCCAGGCTCGGCGGTGTAGATGCGCCCGCCGCTGAAAAGCATATCTGCGTAGAGTTGCATGGGAAACCTCGGTGTGGGAAATTAAGAAACCGGGTTTCATGGCGAAACCCGGTTTCTCCATCGCGCGCCTTTATTCGCCGACGATCTTCTCGTAGATGTTCTGGAGTTCTTCGTCCGAATAGAAGGAGATGACCAGCCTTCCGCCCTTGCGTCCGCGCGTCAGCGCGACCTTCGTGCCGAGCGCGCCGCGGAACGCCTCTTCCAGCCGCTTCGTGTTGCCGCGGTCCGGGTCATCCGCTTCCGGCTCGACCGGCTCGGCCTCCGGCTTGCTCTCCGCAAGGCGGCGCACAAGCTCTTCGGTCTGGCGCACGGTGAGATTGCGACTGACCACCACGCCGGCGGCCTGGATAATCGCTTCCTCGTCGGGCAGGCCCAGCAGCGCGCGCGCGTGCCCTTCGGTGATCACCCCGTCGGCCAGCAGCGACTTGACGCGCTCCGGCAGCCGCAGCAGGCGCAGCGTATTCGCGACCGCGACGCGGCTCTTCCCCACGCGGTCCGCAACGTCCTGCTGGTTCAGCGTGAAATCGTCGATCAGGTGTTGGTACGCCTCGGCCTCTTCCAGCGGGTTCAGGTCCGACCGCTGGATGTTCTCGACCAGCGCCAGCTCCAGCATCTGCTGCGAAGACGCCTCTTTGACGACGACCGGCACGCTCTCCAGCCCGGCCATTTGCGCCGCGCGCCAGCGACGCTCACCAGCAATCAACTGGTAGGGCGCGCGCGCGGTTGGCCCCGCGCGGGTCACGATCAACGGTTGGATCAGCCCATGCTCTTTGATCGACGCGGACAGCTCGGCCAGCGCGTCCGGGTCAATGCGCGTGCGCGGCTGGCGGGGGTTCGGCGTGATGTCGGTGACGGGCACGGTGAGCAGGCCGCTTTCGGCCGCGCGGTCTGCGGTCGATTCGCGCGCGCCCGCCGACGGAATCAGCGCGCCCAGCCCCTTGCCCAGCCCGCGAGGTTGTCCGCTCATGGCGCGTTCCTCCCTGCTCCGACCGCTTCCGCCAGGCTCCCGTCCATCGTTTCGCGCTCCAACAACTCCTGCGCCAGCGCCTGGTACGCGCGCGAACCGGCGGAACTCGGCGCGTACTGCAAAATAGTTCGCCCGTAGCTCGGGGCTTCGCTCAGGCGCACGCTGCGCGGGATGACCGTCTCGAAGGTCTGCTCGGGGAAATGGTTGCGCACCTCAGCGACGACCTGGTCAGACAGGTTCGTTCGCGGGTCATACATCGTCAGCACCATGCCGCTGATGAACAGTCCGGGATTCAGGCTCTCGCGCACCATCTGCACGGTGTGCCACAGCCGCCCCAGCCCTTCCAGCGCCAGGTACTCGCACTGGATCGGCACGATCACGCCGTCCGCCGCAGCCGCCAGCGCATTTACGGTCAGCAGCCCCAGGCTCGGGGGGCAGTCGATGAGAATGTGCGTGTATTGTGAGACGACCGGCTCCAGCGCGCGGCGCATCAGGAACTCGCGCGCCAGCATGGAGACTAACTCTACCTCAGCGCCCGCCAGCGCAGGCGCGCTCGGCAGCAGGTTCAGCCGCTCGTGCGTGGTCGCGACGATGCTGTCGATTGCCGGTTGCCGGTGGATCAGCACGTCGTATAACGAAGAACGCACTTCGGTCGGCGTGACGCCCAGGCTGCTCGTCGCGTTCGCCTGCGGGTCCGCGTCGATCAGGAGCACGCGGCAGCCGCTCTCGGCCAGGGACGCGCCGAGGTTCACCGCGGTGGTCGTCTTGCCGACGCCACCCTTCTGGTTGGCGAACGCGTACACCCGCGCCACGGCTACTGCAAGCTCCCCGCCGCTTCCGCGGTCATCCACGCCTCGACTTGCGCCCGGTGCGGGATCTGCTTCATGCCAACGGCCTCGACCGACATCGACGCCACGATGTTCGCAAAGCGCGCGGCGAGGAACGGATCGCCCGTTTCGGCATAGCGCACGAGGAACGAGGTCGCGAACACGTCGCCCGCGCCGGTCGGATCGACTTCGGCCGCGCGCCTCGGCGGGATGGCAGTGGCCTTGCCCTGCAGATAGACGGTCGCGCCGTGATAGCCGTCCGTCACCACAAGCATGCGCGCGCGTTCAGCCAGTTCCGCGATATACCGGTCGTCGCCGCCCACATCTTCCCGGCTCAGGAAGATGGCGTCTGCGCGGCGCAGGAACAGGTCCGCGTCCTCCCACCGGCCGTGGCGCACCAGCCCGTCCGCGCCCCACTTGCGCATCAACCCCTGCGGCGCAATGCCAAACAGCGAGGTTGGGAACATGGCGGCCCAGTGCGGCGGCAGCTCGCGCGCAATGGCGCCGAGCAACACGATCTGCGGGTTGGCCCATTCCGCGGGCAGCCCGTCGGGCGTGACCGGCTCGGCCACCGCCGTAACATACTGCGTGCGTCCCTCCGGCCCGTACACGTTGGTGAAGGTCGTCGTCACCGGCGAAGGCATCACGCGTATCGGAATCCCTGCCAGCGGCGTATCGGGGAGCCCGGTGGTGAGCATCAGCCCGCCCGGCGTTTCCGCCGCGCGTGGCTCCAACCCGTCCAGCGAGGCGCGCGTGAGGATGGCCGGCCGCCGGCCAAGCCGCTGCGCAGTCACCGCGGCAAAGGAGACCGTTCCGCCGAGTCGAAAACCGTCGGGGGTCGTGTCGCGCGTCAGGTTGCCAACGGCCAGAAAATCGATGGACAATGTCAGCTCCGAGCTCTCCGGCTGCCTGCCGTCAGGGGCGAGGCGCTTCGATTCTAACACAGGCAGGCGGGGAGGGTCAACGAAAACGCCGGTCCCGATCAGGAACCGGCGTCTCTATGGCTTGGTCAGCGCAAACTGCTATTTCTTCGGCACGAGGGTCACCTTGCGGCGATCCCCTTCGCCCACACTCTGCGTCCCCACCTTCGGGTGGTCGCGCAGTGCCAGGTGGATGATGCGCCGTTCGGCCGGCGGCATCGGCTCCAGCGCCACCGTGCGGCCCGACTCCGCGACCTGCTCGGCCATGCGGAGCGCCAGCTTGCGCAGCGACTCGGCGCGCTTCGCGCGGTAGCCGTTCACGTCCACGACGAAGTTCGTCCGCGTGCGCACCTGCTGGTTGACCATCAGGCGGGTCACAAATTCGAGCGCCGAAAGGGTCTCGTTCTGCCGGCCGATCAGCACGCCCAGCTCGTCTCCGACGATGTTGAGCACGAGCGCCCGGTCATCCTCGTCAACCTCCGCGTCGCTCTGCGGCACGATCTCGACGTCCGCATCCAGCCCCATGCGCTCAAGCATGCCCAGGAGCAGCTCGCGGCCCTTTTCGGCTGCGGCCGTGGCGCGTTCTTCCGGCGTGCCGGCGAGGGGGGCCGCAGCAGGGGTGGTCGCTGCGCTCGGCGCCTTTGACTCGGCCCGCGGCTGGCTCGGCCGCGATTCCTGCCGCTCGGGACGCGGCGTCGGTTGCGCCGGTCGAGGCTCGGAGGGCGGTTCGACCTTTGGCGCAGGGCGGCTCGACCCGCGCGGGATCGCGGTGAGGCGCACAACGGCGTCCTCCGCGCCGATGCCCAGCACACCGCGGCTGCCCGGCCGCACAACTTCAACTTCAACTTCTTCGCGAGACAGCCGGAGCGCGGCCAGCCCGGCCGCAACTGCTGCCTCAACACTCTTGCCGCGGAACTCTCCGCTCTTTTCTCCAGTCATACGTTTTCTTCCTCAGACGGGACCCTACCGGCGGCGCTTGCGGCGCTTCACCGGTTTTTCAGGCGTTTCGCTTGCGGTTGGGGCAGGGGCGCCCGTGGCCGCGCCCGCGTTCGCGGTGGCGCCAGCCGCGCTCGCGCCGCGCTTACCCGAACCCGCGCTGGCCGTCGCCATAGCAGGCTGTTGCCCCTTGCTCAGGAACGGGAACCAATCGGCAAGCCCACCCCACCCGGTCACAAAATACTGCTGGATAACGGCCAGGATATTGGAGACCGTCCAGTACAGGGTCAGGCCGGAGGGCAAACCGAGCGTAATCCACGCGAACATGATCGGCATGAAGAACATCATCTGGTTCATCATGCGCATCTGCGGGTCCTGCTGTTGACCGCTCGCCTTGGCGGGTTGCGCCATCTTCTGGACGAGCAACTGGGTCAGCAGCATGAGTATGGGCAGGCTGAAATAGGTGATCAGCTTGCCCCAGTCGTTGGACGCGAATGCTTCGCCGATCCAGCTCGTGCCGACTGCGAGGGACGGATAAGACAGGTCGGGAATCCAAAACCAGCGCGCGTTCTGCAACTCGCCGATGCTCGGATTCGCCAGGACGTACAGCGCCTGGTAGAGGCCCCAGAGGATCGGCAACTGAACAAGCAGGGGCAAACACCCACCCATCGGGTTGACGCCCGCTTCCTTGTAGAGCTTCATCTGCTCTTCTGCGAGCTTCTGCCGGTCCTTGCCGTACTTCTCCTGCAGCTCGCGCATCTTTGGCTGGATCTGTTGCTGCGCCTTAGTCGATTGGAGCTGCTTAAGCGTGAGCGGCAAGGTGACGATCTTGACGAGGATCGTAAACACGATGATCGCCCAACCCCAGCTATACGGGATGCCGAGGTTGTCGATGAACGTGTGGAGGATCATCAGGAGCTGGGCAAGCGGGTAGACGATAAATCGCTCCCAGGCTCCCGGAGGATTATTCAGGTCGATGGGACCCTGCGGAATCGCGCAGCCCGACAGGACTACGCTCGCCAGCAGGAGTACCGCCACCAACAACAGGGTGCGGCGCTTCTTGTTCACGCTAAGGAGTGCTCCTCTATCTTACGGTACGGGGTCAAATCCCCCCGGGTTCCACGGATGGCAGCGGCTGATGCGCCGAATGCCCATCCAGCCCCCGCGCAGTGCCCCATATTTCTCAATGGCCTGATAGGTGTATTCCGAGCAGGAAGGATAGAACCGGCAGGAGGGCGGGAAAACTCGCGAGAGCGTATTCTGATACAGGCGAATCAGGCCCATCAGCACTCGTCTCATGCGCGCTCCGTCTGCTCCCTTAGCAAGCGTGCCCGCCGTAACAGGCGGGCACAAGCATCTTGCAGTTCCAGAAATTCGGCGTCGTTGATGCCCGGCCTGGCGATCCAGATCAAATCCCAGCCCGGCTCAATCAGGTCCCACAACGAGCGCACCGCCTCGCGCATCCGGCGTCGAGCGCGGTTCCGTTCCACCGCCTTCCCGATCCGCTTGCTGACCGTGAAGCCGCACCGGCTCCATTCGCAGTCGTTGCGCAGATAGTTCAAGACCATCAACGGGTGCGCCTGGCTTGCGCCCTCCTGCCTTATCTGCCGGAATCGCTTGTCGTCGCTAACCCGAAACCGGCGCTCCAACCTTCGCTTCCGCTGGCTCGATCAGGGATGCCGGATCAGACCGACAGGCGCTTGCGGCCGCGCGCGCGCCGCGCGGCGATGACCCGACGTCCGCCGTGGGTGCTCATGCGCGCCCGGAAGCCATGCACGCGCGCGCGGCGCCGGCTCTTGGGCTGATAAGTTCGCTTGGTTGACATGAAGTGCGCTCCTAATGTAATTGCTGCGCCAGAGGCGTCAGGCCCCGGTTGATCGCGACAGACACAAAAAGCAGGCGAGACAGATAGCAGGTCTCACCCGCTTAACCTAAAAGATTATACCGTCGCGACATAAAGGTGTCAAATCAAAGCCCGGTTGGCCGTTCCGCAAAGCTCCACGGCAGTCCGTACCGCGCTTCGAGATGCCGCGCCAGCGCCTTCAGCCCGACTGTCTCCGTCGCGTAGTGCCCGCCGTAGATGACGTGGATGCCCTGCTCGGCCGCATCGTGATACGCGCTGTGGCTCGTCTCGCCGGTGACGTATGCGTCGCACCCCGCCGCAACCGCCGCGCCGATCTCGCTCGCCGCGCCACCGGAGATGATGCCGACGCGCCGGATGCTCTCGCCCCCTCCCGGAAGGACCAGTGCCGGTTCGCCCACCACCTTGCGAAAACGCTCGACCAACTCTTCCAACAAGAGCATAGTTTCCGTCTCGCAGATTACACCCACCGGCTGCCCGAACGCTTCGCCGAACTCACCGACGACGTGCAGGTCGAGCAGCGCAGCCAGTTGCGCGTTGTTGCCGACTTCGGGATGCCGGTCGAGCGGCAGATGCGCGGCGTACAGGCTGCACCCGCTGTCAAGCAGGGTCTTGACGCGCCGCCGGTGCGCGCCGACAATGCGCAGCGGCTTGCCCCAGAAAAAGCCATGATGCGCGATGAGCATGTCCGCGCCGTCCCGCACCGCATCCTGGATCGCGGCCAGCGACGCATCCACGGCAAACGCCAGCCGGCCCACCGTCTCATTTCCCTCGACCTGCAGCCCGTTCTCGCCCCAGTCCTTCATCCCCTTCACGCCGAGATACTCGTCCAGGTAGGCGACCAGCTCGTCGCGGGAAACTTGTTGCTCCTCAGTCATGCTTCCTCCCCTTGCGGCGGCCCCGCTTGCGTCACCGGCGCAGTCGCATCCGGCCGCATCGGCAGGCGGGCAATGAACACGCTCAACACCGCCATCCCAACCGCAATCCACCCCACGATTTCCATGACGCGCGGGATGCCGATGGAGTCAGCCAGCCCGCCAAGCGCCAGCATGGGCGGAATGCCGACGAGATTGCTCAGCGTGAACTGCATGGCGAGCACGCGACCCCGAATGTACGCGGGCGACTCGCCCTGCACGAGCGTCTGCGCAAGGATATTGACGGCCGCGAGACACAACCCCAGCACGAAGGCGAGCGCCATTGTGGCAGAGGTGAGACTAAACTGCGCGCCCGGGTAACGGCGCAGAATGGGCTCCATCAACGTGTTGTAGCCGAGCGCGACCCAACCCATCCCCGCAAACGCCAGGCCGGCGATAATGAGGCCGACATACGTGAAGCCAACGCGGCGCAGCACGTGACCCCAGCGGCCGGTGATCCCGATGGCGAGCAACATACCGAGGCCCGCGGGCGCCAGCACGATCACCGCGTTGCCCGCGTCCAGACCCAACACGCGCGCCGCATAGCCCGTTGCCAGCATCGCCATAACCATGATCAGGGTGGCGATGGTCACGAGCTGCGTTATGGCCGCCTGGATGCGCCGCTGCCCGCGGATGAACACCAGGCTCTCTTTAATATCGCCCCACAACTGCTGCCAGCCGTTCACTGCCGATTCGCCGCGCGGCTCGGGACGATCAATCGGCAGACGCGACACGGAGAGCGCAGCCAGCAGATAGAGCACCGCCAGCAGGACGAAGCCGGCCTGGATGCCGAGGAACTGCGTCGTGAGCGGACCCAGGGCCATGAGCCCGCCGACCTGCGCCACGCCCAGCGTCAGCGTGAAGAGCGAGTTGGCCGTGATCAGGTGGTGCTCGCCCACCAGCATAGGGATGGTGGAGCCTTCTGCGGGCGCGAAAAATTGCGCGACGGTCGCAGTCAGAAAGGTGACCGCGTAGATCGCCAGCAGCCGCGGCGCGCCGTCGAGTTGTGTGACGATTGGGATGTAACTCAGCGCAAAGAGCACGCGCAGCGCGTTCGAGCCGACCAGAATCCACTTCTTCGGCACCCGGTCGACCATTACGCCCGCCACCGGGCTGAAAATGATGCCCGGAATGGTGAACATCAGGATCGTGATGCCGGTCTGAATAGTCGACTTGGTGATCTGCTCAACCAGCACGAGCTGGATGAAGTGAATCGCGTGCTGCGAAGTCTGGGCGAGCAGTTGCGCCAGCCAGAGGTTGCGGAAGTGCTTGTTGCCGAGCACCGAGCGGAAGCCGCGGTCGGGAGCCTGCGTCATGGCCCCAATTCCCCGAGCGGATCGCGCGCGCCCGCATCGGCCACAGGTCCCTGCTTGAGCAACGTCTTCACCTGGCGGACAAACTGCGAGCGAGGGAGGAGCACGCGTCTCGCGCAGCCGTTGCACCGGATGCCGATGTCCGCGCCGAGCCGAACGACCTCCCATTCGGCGCTGCCACAGGGGTGCGGCTTGCGCATGCGGACCTGGTCGCCCAGGCGGATTTCGGTGTAACCGGGCTGCATGGTTAAAGCGCGCCGAGCACGCGGAGCAACTCCGCCCCGTATTCCTGCAACTTCCAGGAGCCAAGTACGCCCAGGTTCGTCAGCGCGTCCATCGTGGTCGGCGCGGCGCGCGCGATAGTCATCAGCGCGTCGTTATTCATCACAATGTCCGCATCGACCTCGCGCTCGGCCGCGCGCTGCGCGCGCCACGCGCGCAGCCGGTCGAACCGCGCCTGCACCTGCGGATCAGGCCGGCCATTGCCGTTGCGGACGCGTTCGGGCGGCGCGGGCGGCGGCGCCGCCGTCCCGCGCGCCACCGCTTGCAGCAGCCCCACGCCGTGATGGTCGATTTGCCGCGGGCTGATCGGCAACTCAAACGGGTGCTCCGGCTGAACCTGCGCGATCTGGATCAGCGTCTCGTCGCCCATCACCTTGAACGGCGGCCGGTCCAGCAGCCGCGCCTGGTCATCACGCCACAGCCACAGTTCGCGCAGAACCGCCATCTCGCGCGGGCTTAAGTCTTTGGCCCCCTTCATGCGCCAGAACCCGTCGGGGTCAAACGGCTTCTCGACGTACTGGATCTTCGGCAGCGCGTCGAACGCTTCCTGCGCTTCGCGCCAGCGTTTCTTTTCCTTCAATGCGTCTGTCAGTCGGTCGCGCAGGGGCAGCAGGTAGCGGCTGTCCAACCGCGCATAGCTCAACTGCGCTGCGGTCAGGGGACGTTGGCTCCAGTCAGTCAACTGCGTGTGCTTGTCCAGTTCCACCTGGAAGTGCTGGAGCAACAGCGCGGCGAGGCTGACTTGCCGCCAGCCGAGGATGCGCGCAGCCAGCATCGTGTCGAAAATGTTCGCGAAGCTGAAGTTGAAATCGCGCTTCAGCATGAGAATATCATTTTCGGCCGCGTGGAACACCTTCTGAATCTTCGGGTCCGCAAGAATTTCGCCGAGCGGCTCGATGTCGCGCAACCGCAGGGGGTCGAGCAGATAGTCCGTGTCCACCGTGCTGATCTGCACCACGCAGACGCGGTAATGGTAGCGATACAGGCTGTTCGATTCGGTATCCAGCGCAAGCGCGGGCTGCGTCGCCAGCGCGCGCATCATGGAGGCGAAGCTTGACGGGGAGTCGACGAGCACAGGCGGCGGGAGCGCGTTCACTGCGCTGGACGCCGGTCGACGAGCCGCCCGGGGTAGTTCTACTGTCATAA
>CAZPTI010000025.1:0-16298 GCA_964588925.1 uncultured Anaerolineales bacterium
GGCAGGGCATCGAGGGCATTCGCAGACAGCGCCGCCGCGCGGGGCTTGTGGCCGCCGCAGCGAGCGTCAGCACGGCTGCGCTGCTGCGCAAGAGCAAGTCAGGCGCAGGCACAGGGCGCGTTGCAACGACCGCGATGTTGGCCGCGTTGCTGGTGGCGGGAGGAGTGAATCTTTCGACAGCAGTCCGACTTGGAACTGAAACGAGGACTTTGACATACTTGCTTGAAGAAGAGCGTGTTGTCCGACTGTGATACAATTGGTTTTGAGACGATAACATGGCGCAAAGAGTCTACCTCGAGACAACAGTTATCAGCTATCTGACTGCTCGGCCCAGCCGCGACATTGTTATTGCCGGGCATCAGCAAGTGACCCGTGAGTGGTGGGAGACTGCGCGCCTGCGCTTTGAGTTGCTCAGCTCGGAGTTGGTCGTTCAGGAGGCTTCTGCCGGCGATCCCGACGCTGCAAAAGAGCGGCTAGTGCTACTGGCAACAACGACTCCGTTGGAGATGACTGAGGAAGCGCTTGCCCTTGGCAAACATTTACTCAGAAGCGGTGCCGTACCCACAAGCTTTCCGTCAGATGCGCTTCATATTGCGATTGCTGTCGTGAACGGCGCTAACTATTTGCTGACCTGGAATTACAAACACCTTGCCAACGCCGGCATGCGGGGGCAAGATTGAGACAGCCTGCCGCGATATGGGATACGAGCCGGTTGTTATCTGCTCGCCCGAGGAGTTGATGGAGGCGTAAAATGCCAGATGATCCGATAGTTGCCGAAGTGCGTCGCGCGCGCGCGGCTCATGCCGCGCAATTTGATAACGATATTGAGCGTATCTATCAGGCCATCAAGGTTGAAGAACACCGGAGCGGGCGTAAGTTCCGCTCGTATCCATCACGCCCGGCTTCGATGCAGCGAAGGGGGGCGCCCTTGGAGATAAGAGAACAACGCCAAAAGTACGGCGAAGAGTCGGAAGCGTAGACCGGACAAACAGAAGGGGAGGCGTGACAGTTGACGCCTCCCCTTCTGTTTCCTACAGCAGCAGCCGCATCGGCTCCTCAAGCGCCTTCTTCACCGCCTGCATAAACTTCGCCGCCTCCGCGCCATCGGTCACGCGGTGATCCGCGGAGATGGTCGCCTTCATCCGTTGCCCGACCACGATCTGCCCCTCGGCGTTGACCACCGGAACCTTCTGCACCGCGCCTACCGCGAGGATCGCGGCCTGCGGCGGATTCACGATCGCGATGAAGTCGTCGACCTCGAACATGCCCAGGTTGCTGATCGTGAAGGTGCCGCCGACCATTTCGTCCGGCTTCATCTTGCCGTCGCGCGCCCGCGTCACCAGGTCGCGCGTCTCGCGCGCGATCTGCGCCAGCGACTTCCTATCCACGTCGCGCACTACTGCTGTGACCAGCCCGTTCTCCCGCGCAACCGCATGGCCGATGTTGACCTGGTTGTGAATGCGCGTGCCTTCCGGCGACCACGACGCGTTGATCTTCGGGAACTGCCGCAGCGCCACGGCGCACGCCTTCTGAATCAGGTCGTTGACCGAAATCTTGTCGGTTTCCGGCAGTAGCGCGTTCAGTTGCGAGCGCAGGGCCATTGCCGCGCCCATGTCGATGTCCATCGTCACGTAGAAGTGCGGGACGTTCTGCTTGCTCTCCGTCATGCGCTTGCCGATGGTCTGGCGGATGCCGGAGAACGGCTCAACCGTGTACTCTGCGCCGGAAGGCTCGTAGGACGGCGTGGGTATGGGCGGAGGCGGCGGCGCGGCCTTCGGCGCCTTGTCGCGCTCCTGGATGTACGTCTCGATGTCGCGCTTGATAATGCGCCCCATCGGGCCGGTGCCCTTGACCTCGCGCAGGTCGATGCCGAGCTCTCCCGCCATGCGCACTGCGACCGGGGAGGCCATCAGGCGGCCATCTTCTCCGCCCGGTTGAGCTTCTTCAGCCACAGAGGGCGCAGAGGGCTCCGAGGGAGCGGTTGGCGCAGTGGCCGCAGGGCCGGTGGCAGGCGAAGACTTCTCCTGCTGCGCAGGCACCTCTGCGCTCTTTGCCGCCTCTGTGGCAGCCCCGCCCTTGCCCGACACGCCCAGCGCCGCCGGGTCGTACTTCTCGCCTTCCTCGCCAATCACCGCGACCGGCGTGCCGATGGGCACCGACTCGCCCGCAGGCACGAGGATGTCGAGCAGCACGCCGCCGCGGAATGCTGGCACCTCGACCGTCGCCTTGTCGGTCTCAACCAGCAGGATCGTTTCGTTCTGCGTGATCGCCTCGCCGGGCTTCTTCAGCCACTCGCTCAGCTTCCCTTCCGCCATATCAAAGCCCAGTTTGGGCATCGTGATCAGTTCAGCCATGACTCCCCCTTTACGAGGCCGCTGCGAATTGAACGAATTTGGCGAATTGACGCGGCGCCCCACTCGCCAAATTCGTCCTGATTCGCGGCGGGCTACTTCAAATACATCACGTCCTTCACGGCATTAATAATGTCAGGCGCCTGGGGCAGCGCGGACTGTTCCAGGCGGCGGTTGTAGGGCAGCGGCACCTCGGCCTGCGCAACACGGCGCACGGGCGCGTCAAGGTAGTCGAACGCCAGCTCTTGCACGCGCGCGGCAATTTCGGAGCCCACGCCGTAGGAACGCCAGCCCTCTTCGACCACCACGATGCGGTTGGTCTTCTTGACGGACTCAATTACCGGCCGGGTGTCCAGTGGGCGCAGCGTGCGCAGGTCAATCACCTCGACGTCGATACCCTCCTGCGCCAGCTTCTCGGCCGCGTCGAGGGAGAGTTGCAAGCCCTTCGAGTACGACACGATGGTCGCATCCTTGCCCTCGCGCTTCACGTCCGACTCGCCGATGGGAATGATGAAGTCCTCGTCGTCCGGCACCTCGCCTTTGGCCTGGTAGAGGGTAGCGTGCTCGATGAAGAGCACCGGATCATCCTCGCGGATCGCGGCCTTGAGCAGGCCCTTGGCGTCCGCCGCGGTGCCTGGGGAAACGACCTTCAGGCCGGGGAAATGCGAGAACACGGAGTCGGGCGTCTGCGAATGCGTTGCGCCGAGCTGCCGGCCGCCGCCACCGACCGTGCGGATCACGAGGGGCACGCGAATCTGGCCGTTGAACATATAGTGGATCTTCGCCGCATGGTTGACGATCTGGTCCATCGCCAGGAACGCGAAGTTGATCGTCATGATCTCGGCAATGGGGCGCAGGCCGGCCATTGCCGCGCCGACCGCTGCGCCGACGATGACGCCCTCGGCAATCGGGGTGTCCCGCACGCGCTTCTCGCCGAACTCGTCGTAGAAGCCGCGCGTGACGGCATACGTGCCGCCCCATTTGCCGATCTCCTCGCCCATAATAAACACCCGCTCGTCGCGGTACATTTCCTCGCGGAGCGCCTGGCTGATGGCCTCGCGAACTGTCATTCTCGCCATGTTGTCACTTCCTGTATGCTCAAGACCTGACGGGTTTTGAAAACCCGTCAGGTCTGTTGTGGCAAATTAACGATGCGGGATCGGGTTGACGTACACGTCCTTGCAGAGCGCCTCGTCGTCGGGCTCCGGGCTTTCCTCGGCGAACTGGACGATTTCCTTCAGCTCGGCCTCGACCGACTGCGCGATCTCCTGCGCCAGTTCATCCGTCATCCAACCCTTTTCAGCCATCTTGTCCTGGAGCCGCAGGATCGGATCGCGCGCGCGCCACTCTTCGATTTCGGCCTTCGTACGGTAGCGCTCCGGGTCGCCCATCGAGTGGCCCACATAGCGGTAGGTAACGGCTTCCAGCAGCACCGGCCCGGTCGACCGCGCGTACTCCAGCGCCTCGTCGAGCGTCTCGTAGACCTCAAACACGTCCTGACCGTTGAACTGCTTGTTCGGGATGTCGTACGCGCAGCCCTTCTCGAAGATGTTGGTGACTGCGGATGCGCGGCCGACCTCGGTGCCCATGCCGTACTGGTTGTTTTCGACAAGGAAGACCACGGGGAGCTTCCACACCGCGGCCAGGTTCACCGACTCGTGAAAATAACCGATGTTCGTGGTGCCTTCGCCCAGGACGCACAGGACCGCCGCATGCTTCTCGTTATAGCGCACTTCCAGGCCCACGCCGGTCGCCAGCGGCAGGTGGCCGCCGACAATCGCATGGCCGCCCCAGTAATGGCGCTCCGCGCTCGCCAGGTGCATCGAGCCGCCCTTGCCGCCCGACACGCCGGTCGCCTTGCCGAGCAACTCGGCCATAACCGCCTTCGGGTCCAGCCCGCGGGCGATGGCCCAGCCGTGGTCGCGATACGCGGTCAGCAGGTGATCCTCGTCGCGCAGGGCGACGCATGCGCCGGAAGCGATCGCTTCCTCGCCGATGTACAGGTGCAGGAAGCCGCCGATCTTGCCCTCGGCATACAACTCCGCCGACTTCTCCTCGAAGCGCCGGATCAGCACCATTTCGCGGTACAACCGGAGCAGTTCCTCTTTGGATAGCTCTCTAGCCACCGATAACCCTCCTCGCGCTTGCTCAGCAACGATGATAAATGATTCCAGAAACCGGCTTTACGTCCGAAGACGTTGAGAAATCCCGGTCTCTTAATTGCATCCGGCTAATGATAGTCGCGCCGTAAGTGAGGGGATGTTGCGCAGAATACGATGCTACCTCCGACAGAATGGCGCATAGAAGAAGCAGAACAACCATGACGGCGGGAAAGGGTTCTGCGGCGCGAAGATGGAGAAGCGGCAGACCTGCGGGAATAGCCGGGCGCGCGGCCAACAGAAGCGACAGACGAAAGGGCGGTCGCAAGGCGCCCTTTTTCTTGATTACAGCAAATCCGCAAACAAACGCATCGGCGCAACCGCGGCGCCGACGACGCCCGGCCCGGTGTGCGCCCCAAGTACCGGCGACACGCGCAGCGTCTCGATCCTGGCGATTTGCAGCACCTTGCCCAGTTCCGCGGCCAGCGCCTCCGCTTCCCCGGCAAAACGACCGTGCATAACGGCGATCCAGAGAGGCGTTTCGCCGTAGACCTGGTGCAGGTGGCTCGTGATCGTTTGCAGCGCCTTCGGCAAGGTGCGGGCGCGGCCGACATTGTTGTACTTGCCGTCCTGGTGGTCGACCGCGATGACGGGCTTGAGGTGCAGCAGCGTGCCCGCCAACGCCTGCACGCGGCCGATGCGACCGCCGCGTGCGAGATATTCGAGCGTGTCCAGCGTGAAGATGGTCTCGGTGTGCGTACGCAGGTCCGCGAGGCGCGCTTCAATCTGCTCCAGCGTCCACCCGGCGCGCACGGCCAGCGCGGCGGCGAGCACCTGAAATCGCTGCCCGCCGGAAAGAGTCAGCGTGTCCCACACCGTTACCTTGCCGCCCGCATCGGCCAGTTCCGCGCCGAGACGGGCCGCGTTCGGGGTGCCGCTGAGGCCGGACGAGATATGAATGGAAAGAATGCGCTCGCCTTCGGCCAGCAGCTTCTTGTAGACTTCAGCGAACATGCCGCCGGAGGGTTGCGCAGTTGTGGGAATGGCTGGCCGCATCGCGACGAGGCGGGTGTAGAACTCATCGGGCGTCAGGTCGGAGGAGCTGACCTCGCCCTCGGGGAACTGAATCGACAGCGGCGCCTCGATGATCCCATACGCCTGCAACTCGGAGGCCGGCAGGTCTGCGGCGCTGTCGGTGACGATCTTCATGCTTCTGATCTTCCCTTCGTTTGCCGGCCTTCGCGCCAGCTTGCGTAAATTCTATCACACACAGGCAAGTGGAATCCTTACGAAAGGAAAGCACCCGCTTCCCTAACTCACAGGTCTTCCGACAGAAGGATTCGTGAGGATGCCGATGATGTTGGGTTTGAATGAGGCTGGCGCGGGGCCGAGGCAGAAGCCGAGCCGCTCCAACAGGCGCACGGAGCGCGTGTTGTCGGGATGCGTGACCGTAACCAGGCGCAGCAGACGCATGCGCGCGAACGCGAAATCGGCGAGCGCGCGGGCGGCCTCGACTGCGTAGCCGTTGCCCCAGTATGCGGCGCCGAACTTGTAGTACAACTCCACTTCGGGCGTGGCGAACGGCTGCCAGGGCATGACGTAGAGTTGCAAACCGGCCTGCCCGATCAAGCGACCGTCGACTTTGAGCGTCACGGCCAGCGTGCCTTCGCCGTCTTCCTCATTCCCCGCGATCAGGCGCTTGATGATCGCGGCGCGCTGCTCCAACGTCCGCGCAAAGCCTGGATCGAACCGGTACACTTCGGGATCCTGCTCGAAAAGCGCGAAGGCCGTTTCGATGTCGGCTTCGGTGTATGGACGGAGGATCAGGCGCTCCGTCTCCAGCACTGGCGGCATGTTATTGCTCCCGCGTCCCCGTGTGTCAGGCCATCATCTCCAGGGCCAGGTCCGGCTCGACATCGAAATCGAGGCCCGACGCGCCCTGCGTCAGCAACCGATAATGCGCGGCTGCGCCGATCATCGCGGCGTTGTCCGTGCACAGGAAGAAGGGCGGGATCGACGCGGGCACGGGCAGCCGCGTCTGGGCAGCCTCGCGCAGCGCTTTGTTCGCCGCCACGCCGCCGCAGATGCAGATGCGCCGCACGCCGAGCGCGGTCGCCGCGTGCGCGGTCTTGCTGATCAGCACGTCGACCACCGCGGTCTGGAAGCTGGCCGCGAGGTCGGCCACGGGCAGGTTGCCGCTGCCGGAAGGATCAAGCTCGCGCACCTGGCGCAGCACCGCGGTTTTGAGGCCGCTGAAGCTGAAGTTGTAGCGGTGCTCCGGTTGGTTCCCGTAGTTGGTCAGCCCGCGCGGGAAGTCAAAACGCTTCGGATCGCCGCCTTCAGCTGCGTTCTGCACCGCGGGACCGCCGGGGTAGCCGAGGCCGATCAGGCGGGCAACCTTGTCAAACGCCTCGCCGGCCGCGTCGTCCAGCGTCGCGCCGAGCCGCTCGTACTGGCCGTGCCCGCGCATGACAATCAACTCAGTGTGGCCGCCAGAGACGACCAGCACGAGCAGCGGGAAGGCTTCGCCGGCCGCGTCCAGCTCGGCCAGGCTCGGCCGGATGACCGCTTCCGGCTTGATCTTGCCGCCCGCGTCCAGCCAGTTAGAGTAGAGATGCCCTTCCAGGTGGTTGATCGCGACGATAGGCAGCCCGCGCGCCCAGGCAATAGCCTTCGCCGTGTTCACGCCGACCAGCAGCGAACCGGCCAGCCCCGGCCCGCGCGTGACGGCGAGCGCCTGCAAGTCGGCCCAGCTAACGCCCGCGCCGTCGAGCGCGGCGTCGATGACGGGCACGATGTCAAAAACGTGCTGCCGCGATGCGATCTCTGGAAAGACGCCGCCGTAGGCGCGGTGGATCTCGATCTGCGAAGCAACCACGTTGGAACGGATGATGTGACCATCCTCGATCACGGCCGCAGCCGTCTCGTCGCAGGAAGTTTCGATTGCGAGAATCAATGTCATGCTATACTCTTGCCTGTCTCAAAAACCAGGTTTCTTCATAACCACGGAGGCTTTTGTCCCCATGACCAAGATGCTTGACGAATTTCAGGCCGAACGACTGGCTGCCAACGAACGTATTCTGAACGAAGGCGACAATCGCGTGGTAAAACGCTTCTTCCGCCTCGACGGCGAGGCATACGAGGACGGCGCGCTGCCCGCGAAAACGAAGGAGTTGCTCGGCCTCGTCGCGTCGCTCGCGCTGCGCTGCGACGACTGCATTACATACCACGTGATCCAATGCGTCAAACACGGCGTGACCGTCGCCGAGTTCGAGGAGACGTTCGCCGTCGCGCTCATCGTCGGCGGCTCCATCGTCATCCCGCACCTGCGCCGCGCATACGCGCGGATGGATGAGGTGATGGCAGCCGTTTAGCCGCAGAGGACACAGATCGCTCAGAGTTTCTCTGCTGCCTCTGAGTCCTCTGCGGCTAAATGAGTGTCGCCGCGTCCGGCCCTTCCATGTCCGGTTTGCCCTTGACGCCGATGGTGTTCAGCGCGTTTACCGCCAGCGCGTCCGCGCGCTCGTTTTGCTCGTTGCCCGCGTGGCCTCTGACCCAGTGCCAGTTGACCGTGTGCGGTTGCAACGCCGCGCTGAGCCGCCGCCATAAGTCCTGATTCTTCACCGGCTGCTTATCGCGCGTGCGCCAACCGTTTTGCGCCCAGCGCGGCATCCACTCGGTGACGCCGCGGCGCAGGTACTCCGAATCGGTGTAGATCTCCACCGCGCAGGGCCGTTTAAGCGCTTCGAGCGCGGCAATGGCCGCGCGCAGCTCCATCCGGTTGTTCGTCGTCAGCGACGCGCCGCCCTGCAACACCTTCTCCTGTGAGCCGTAGCGCAGAATGGCCGCCCAGCCGCCGGGGCCGGGATTGCCGCTGCATGCGCCGTCGGTGATGACGATGACCGGCGTGGGATCGAGCTGTTTTTCTGCCATCAGCGCACCCGGAACGTCCCGGCCGGGGCTGCCTCGCTCGCCTCCGCCACCTCGACCGACTCCACCTCGGCCATGCGCGGGCCGACGCGGCACCACGCGATCAGCTTATCGACCGCGGCCGACGGGCCTTCAAACAGCGCCTCGACTGAGCCGTCCCACTGGTTGCGCACCCATCCGCGCAATCCGGCCGCCTGCGCCTCGCGCTGGCAGTTGGCGCGGAAGCCCACGCCCTGCACCCGACCGCGAATCGTCACTCGCACGCGTTTCTCGCTCAAGCAACCTCCTCCCGCGGCGGTGCGCCGCCCCTTCTTCGTAACACCAGCAGGAGGGGAACTGCCGTAAGGAGCAGTCCGATCAGCATGACGGAGCCGGCCTGCGGCGAGAGCGCGGGGTTCGGGCCGCTGTTCGCCCAGTGGAGCCAGCCGCGCGTCTCGCCGGGGAGGCCGAGCAGGAGGAACACGCCGAAGTCAAACCCGAAGTGGAGGCCGATGGTCAGCCAGAGCGCGCGGCCGGACGCGTAGAAGGCCCAGCCCAAGCCGAGTCCCGCAGCCGTCACCGTAATCCACCACGGCCAGGTGAGCTTGAACGGCGCGAGGAAGTGCAGCGCGGCGAACAGCAGGCCGCTCACGAAAATCGCGGCGGTCTTGTTGCTCAGGCGCTCCATCCCCTGCATGAGGATGCCGCGGAAACCGACCTCCTCGATCACTGCGGCATGAACCGATGCAGCGAAGATCAGAAAAAGGGGCCACGGGCCGGGGAAGAGCAGCCGCGTGACGGGCAGCCAGCCGACCGCGTAAGCGATCAGCGCGGCGAGGGGCAGCGCGATCAGCGGAATGACCACGCCGAACGGCAGCCATTTGAGCTTGCGCAGCCCCAGGCCCAAATCCGCGAACGAGCCGTAACGCGTGACGCGGAAGAGCAGCGCGAGGCCGAGCAACACGGCCGCGACTTCCAGCAGTTGCGTCGCGGCGGAGCCGCCGATGCGCGTCACTGCGGGATTGTAGGGCCAGTCGGCCGCGTTATCGGAGATAATGCGCTCCGCGATCAGGCGGACGGGCACGTCGACGACCGCAATGGCTGCCAGCATGGCAAGCATGGGGATCAACACGTCGCGGCGCGCGGGCTTGCGAGCGGGCGCGCCCGGTTGCGCGGAAGTCTCAGTCCTCATGCGGTCTTGATGCCCGTCACAATTTCGGACATGCCTTCGGTGCGATACGCGTGCGCGAGGTAGGGCGTGCTGTGCGCGAAGCCGATCTCGCCCGCCGGGGACATGCAGATGACGCCGCCCAGCCCGCCGACGCGGTGCTTGAAGTAAGCAATCGCGACGTTGGCCGCCGCGCTCGCGCTGCCCAACAGGGCAATCTGGTCGACCGTGGTGCGCGCGAGCACCGTCTTCATGATCTGCTCGCCCCAGCCGGTGCAGGCCGCCGCGCCGAGCGTGTTGTCCGCATACAAGCCGCAGCCGATGATGGGCGTATCGCCCACGCGGCCGGGATGCTTGAAGAAGGTGCCGCCGGTGGAGTTGGCAGCGGCCAGATTGCCCTCGCCGTCCAAGGCGATCGCGCCGACCGTGTCGGATGCGCGGAATAGCGCATCGGGTGGCGCGGCCTCGGTCTCGCGGCGCTTGCGCTCCCACAGCTCACGCTCGCGCGGCACGATCAATTCTTCGGGATCGCATAGCGCCATGCCAACTTGCTGCGCAAACCGCTCGGCGCCCTCGCCGACGAGGAAGACGTGCGGGCTTTGATGCAGCACGTGGCGCGCCAACGTAATCGGGTTGAGAATGCGCTTAACCGACGCAACGGCGCCCGCGCGCAACGACGCGCCGTCCATGATCCCCGCGTCCAGCTCGACGACGCCGTCAGCGTTGAGGTGCGAGCCGCGGCCGGCGTCAAACACCGCGTGGTCTTCCATGACCCGCACGGCTGCCTCGACAGCCTGCAAAGCGGTCGCGCCATCGGTCAGCAGCTCCCAACCGGCCGCGACCGCGGCACGGCAACTCTCGACGTGCTCGGCGTGCAGATCGCCGGGGATGTCCCACGCGCCACCATGCGCGATGATTGCCAGGGGCATTGATGACTCCGATTCAACAGGTAAGGTGGAATAAGGCGATGACGTTGCCTTCCGCTTCGTTCCAGCAGGCGATGGCTTCAGGGGTCGGGCAGAGGTCCACGCGGCAGCCCTTCTTTTCAAGAAACGCCGCGGCCTCGGGTGAGAGGCGCGCCTGCCCCTCGAACCCCGAACCGATTATGATCCGCTCAGCGCGTTTGCGGTGCAGGTCCTTAATCTCGGCCAGGCTGAGAATGTGCGACGTGCCATACATCGCCTTCGAGAGCTGCTTGTTGCGTCGCCGCACCTTGCCGCTCAGGCGGATGATGATGTCGTATTCGTACCGCTTCCCCTCGACGGTGATGCTGCCGAACCACGCGTCTTCGATTTTGGGCCTCATACCGCGCCTCCAGGAGTGCCAGCGCCTACCGCAAAAGATTGTAGCGCAAGTTGGCAACTTGCGCTACAAGGCATTGCGCTTACTGAGCGCGGTGCTATAATGCTTCATAGTTCGCGCGAACCCTCCAGGTTCAGTCTGGTTAGACGGCTCTTCCGGGTTAACGCGCCCTTCAGCGGAGGAGAAATGCCCAACGTACGCATCGTCGCCGACAGCGGTTGTGATTTGCCAGCCTCTCTTGTCGAACAATACGCGATCACCATTGTTCCTGTTTTTGTGCGCTTTGGCGAGGAGATGATCTCAAGCGACAACCTGACGAACGACGAATTCTGGCAGCGCGCCAGGTCTTCGTCACAGGGGCCGGGCACCTCTTCCCCTGCGCCCGGCACTTTTTACAAGGTGTTTCAGAAGCTGGTCAACGCGGGGCATGACGTTGTCTGCCTGACGCTGCCGGGCAAGCATAGCGGCACGTACAACGCGGCCTGGCTCGCCGCGCAGGATTTCGGCGAGAAGGTCCGTGTGGTTGACACCGGCTCGTTTTCGCTCGGCATGGGGCTGCAAGTGCTCGTTGCGGCGAAGGAAGCCGTCGCGGGCAAGAGCGCGGAGCTGATCGAAAAGACCATCGAAAGCGCGCGCGAAAAGACTTCGATCATCTTCGTGCTCGACACGCTGGAGTGGGTGCGCCGCGGCGGACGACTCGACCGCATTATCCCGGTGATCGACAAGGTCGCGCGCACGCTCAAGGTGAAGCCCGTGCTCGAAATGAACAACGGCGAGTTCAAGCTGGTCGCGATTGCGCGCTCGACCAGGAGCGCGCTCGAGCGGCTGGAGAACGAGGTGCGCGAGCGGCTGCCCGTGGCGGGACTTGCCGCGGCATATACACGCGGCTGCGAAGCGGCTGCGGAACTTGCCGACCGGATTGCGACGTTATCGGGGATACACGTCGCCGAGGTGATCACGGTCGAAGCGGGGCCGGCCTTTGCCGCGCACGCAGGGCCGAACGCCATCGGCGCGGCGATTATGCGAGCGTAGCGCGCGTGACCTTTTGCCTGCGCCCGCCCGAATTCTGCCAGCTCAACAAAGCCGTTGAGGAGACGCATTGATGCGAATTGCGGTGCTCTCTGACATTCACGGAAACGCGCTCGCGCTGGATGCGGTGCTGGAAGACATCGCCGGCCGCGGCCCGTTCGATGAGATTGTCGTCGCGGGCGACCTGGTGTGGTCCGGCCCGCGGCCGCGCGAGGTGGTCGACCGGCTGCTCAAGCTTCGCGCAGTGATCATTCGCGGCAATACGGATGCCTTCTTTGACACGCGGCCCGGCGAGACGCCCGACGGCAAGGACTCCGACCGCTTTGCGGCGCATTTCGGCTGGATGGCTGAACAGCTTGGGCCGGAGCGCCTGGCCTACCTGCGCAGCCTGCCGTTCAGCCATCGCATCTCGCCCGCAGCGGGAGACGATCTGCTGATCGTCCACGCCAACCCGCGCGACCTCGATCAGCCGATTTTGCCGCGCGCGCCGGAAGCCGATCTGGACGAACTGCTGCTGGAAGACGGGCGCGAGCCGTCGTGGCGGTGCCTGGCGTTCGGGCACGTGCACACGCCGTTTCAAAGAGAGTGGCGCGGCCGGCTGCTCGTCAACGTGTCGAGCGTGGGGCTGCCGATGGACGGCGACCCGCGCGCGGCGTACGCGGTGTTGACGTGGGACGGCAAAAAATGGCGCGCGGAGCACCATCGCGTGCCGTATCAGGCTGCGGTGGTGGCGCGCGACATGCGCACGGTGGGATTGCCGCGCGGCAAGCACTTTGCGGAACGGCTGATGGCCGCAAGTTACAGCGGCATGGATTGAGGAATAATGCTCGAAGCCTTCGCCCCCTTCCATCCCCGCTTCGTCCACTTCCCCATTGCCCTGTGCATCGTCGGCGCGGTCTTCATCGCGCTCGGCGCGCTGCGCGGGCAGGAGAAGTGGCGCGACTACGGGCAGATCAGCCTCACGCTGGGGTGGTTCGGCATCATGCTGGCCGTGGTGACGGGGCTGATCGACCAGGCAAGCGCGCCGCAGGACGCGGCAATAGCGAACCTCATCAACCAGCACATCACGGCGGGCGTCGCGCTCGTCATCACGGCCGGGCTGGCGCTGTACTGGCCCATCCGCAACAAGAAGCTGTGGCAGACGCAGGCAAAGTGGGGCTATCTCGCGCTGCTCGTCGTCATCGTCCTGCTCGTCCTCGTCGAGGCGTGGCTGGGCGGGAAGCTGGTGTATCAATACGGGGTCGGGGTGAAATGAGCGAGAGCGACAAGACGGAAGCGACGCAGTGGTACACGGGCACGGGCGACGACGGGTTCACGGGGGTGCTGGGGCGCGAACGCGTGCCGAAGTACGCGCTGCGGCCGGAAGCCTACGGGACCGTGGACGAAGCGTCGGCCTTCCTCGGCATGGCCCGCGCGCACTCACAACTGGAAACCGTGCGCGCCGCGCTGCTCACTGTCCAGCGCGACCTCTACGTCATGATGGCCGACCTCGCCACACTGCCGGAAACCGCGACGCGCGCGCCGTGGCTGAAGGAAGATCGGCTGGAGTGGCTGGAGGCGCAGACAGAACTGTTCGGCAGCCAGGTGGAGATGCCGAAGGCGTTTATCGTGCCGGGCGATAGCTATGCCAGCGCGTGCCTGGAAGTGGCGCGAACCGTCGTCCGCCGCGCGGAAAGGCTGGTCGCGCGGCTCAGCCACGAGGGCGAAATGCGCAATGACACGCCGCTCAAGTATCTGAACCGGCTGTCGTCGCTGCTGTTCGTGATGGGGCGCGTAGAGGATAAGGCCGCGGGCGTGGAAAAGTTCACGCTGGCGCGCGGGGATTGAGGAGGCGAGCATGGTTTTGCTGGGCGCGCATATGTCCACAGCGGGCGGGTTAAGCAACGCGTTTGATCGCGGCGCGCAGGTCGGCTGCACGACAATGCAGATCTTCACCAAGAACCAGAACCGGTGGCAGCAGAAGCCGACGCCGCCCGAAGAGATCGCGCGCTGGAAGGAGAAGCAGGCCGCCACCGGCATCGCGCCCGTCGTCTCCCACGCAGCCTACCTGCTCAACCTCGGCACGCCGAACAGCGAAATCTGGGACAAGTCGGTCGACGCGCTGGCGGACGAGCTGACGCGCGCGGAGGAGCTCGGCCTGCTCGGCGTGGTGTTCCACCCCGGCGCGCACATGGGCGAGGGTGAGGAGGCCGGCATCGCGCGCATCGTCAAGGGCATGGACGAGGCGCATCGGCGCACGCCGGGCTACAAGACGCTGACGCTGGTCGAGGGCACCGCGGGCCAGGGGAGCGCGCTCGGCTACAAGTTCGAGCACTTGCGCGCGTTTCTGCAAGGCGTGGCCGAGCCGGAGCGGTTGGCCTTCTGCCTCGACACATGCCACCTGTTCGCCGCGGGCTACGATCTGCGGACGGAGCAGGCATACGCGGATACGATGGGGCAATTCGATGCGCTCTGCGGGATCGAGCGGCTGAGGTGCTTCCACTTCAACGACGCGAAGAAGCCGCTCGGCTCGCGCGTGGACCGGCACGATCACATCGGGACGGGGCAGCTTGGGCTGGACGCGTTCGGGTTTATCCTGAATGACCCGCGGCTCGCAAGCGTGCCGAAAATCCTTGAGACGGAGAAGAGCGAAGATATGCGCGAGGATGTGACGAACTTGCAGGTATTGCGGAGCCTCATCCGATAACCACAAACCCGACGGGTTTCAGAAACCCGTCGGGTCTTTTTTACCCCGCGAGTTGCTTCCCCAGTTCCTCCGGCGCGGTCACAGGCAGGTTGCACGCGTAATTCTTGCACACGTACGCCGTGGCGCGACCGTCGCGCATGGGGCGACCTTCCAGCAGCGGAACTGCGGATGCCGCTTCGCTCTCTGGCTCGGCTGCCGCAAGCACGCTGTTCGGCATAAAACGGGCGTAGACTTCCGCCAGCAGGCCGCGCGCGTCGTCCGCCTGGGGATTGCCCATAATCGCGATTTCATAGCCCGGATTCACGTAGAAATCGAGCGCGCTCAGCAGCCGGCCGAACGCCAGCGGCTGCTCGGCCATGCCGTCAGCCATCAGGCTGAATGTGGCAGCCGCGTGCTCGGCGTAGTGTGGGCGGTCCAGCAGCTTCGCCAGGCGCAGCAGCAGATCGGCCACGAGCGAATTTCCCGCCGGAATCGCGCTGTCGACGAAGTCCTTGCGCCGCGCGACCAGCTTCTCGTGATCCTCAGCCGTCTGGTAGAAGCCCCCGTTTTGCGCATCATGGAAGCGGTCAAGGATGGATTCGGTGAGCGCGATGGCCGCTTGCAGGTGCGCGAGGTCGAACGTGACCTGGTAGAGCGCCAGCAGGCCGAGCGCGACGGCAGCATGATCTTCCAGATAGCCGTTCAGGTGCGCGCGGCCGTCCTTGTAGGTGCGGAAGAGGCGCACGCTGTCGGCAGAATGATCGCGCATCTTCGTGAGTAGGAACTCGGCATTGCGGCGCGCGGCGTCGGCGTAGTCTGCGCGACTGAGCGCCGCGCCCGTCTCGGCGAACGCGCGCAGCATGAGGCCGTTCCACTCCGCCAGCACCTTCTCGTCGCGACCGGGGTGAACGCGCGACTCTCGCGCCTCAAACAAAAGCTGGCGCCCACGCTGGACCACCTCACGCAGCCGCTCGGGCGCGACGCCCAGGTCGCCTGCGACCACGTCCAGTTCGCGTCGCACGTGCAGGATATTCGCCCCTTGTCCGCCCTCGCGCCAGTTGCCACGCTGCGTGACACCGTAGTAACCAGCGAAGAGCCGCCCGTCCTCCGGCCCCAGTAGTCGCGTAATCTCGTCCACCGTCCAGACGAAGAACTTGCCCTCTTTGCCCTCGCTGTCCGCGTCCTGCGTCGAATAGAACGCGCCCTCCTGCGACGTCATCTCCCGCAGAACGTAATCCAGCGTCTCTTCGACGATCTGCCGGAAGAACGGCTCGCCCGTGACCTGCCACGCGTGAAGGTAGGTGAGCGCAAGCTGCGCGTTGTCGTACAGCATCTTCTCGAAGTGCGGCGCGAGCCATTCGTCGTCCGTGCTGTAGCGGTGGAAGCCGCCGCCGAGCTGGTCGTACATGCCGCCGCGCGCCATCTTAGTGAGCGTGAAAGTGACCGCGTTGAGCAGTCCGTCGTCGTTCGCTCCTGTCCGGATGGCGCGCTGGAGCAGGAAGTCAAGCACCATCGGCTGCGGGAATTTTGGCGCGCCGCCGAAGCCGCCCTCGTGCCGATCAAAGGAGCGCATCAGCCGCTCAGCCGCTTTCGATAGGAGCGCATCGTCGAGCGGCGCGCCGGACGGTTGCAGCCGCGCGGTGCGATTGAGCATCTCGGCCAACCGATCGCCCGCGGAGAGCATCTCCTTGCGCCGGTTCTGCCACGCCTCCGCAATGGCAGTGAGCAGTTGCGGGAAGCCGGGCATATTGTAGCGCGGGACGGGCGGGAAATAC
>CAZPTI010000025.1:16308-30769 GCA_964588925.1 uncultured Anaerolineales bacterium
GGTGCCCCCATAGAAGGGCCGGCCGTCGGGCGTCAGAAAGACCGTCATCGGCCAACCGCCGCCACCCGTCATGGCCTGCACCGCTTCCATGTAGATCGCGTCAATGTCAGGCCGCTCCTCCCGGTCGACTTTAACGTTGACGAACAATTCGTTCATCAACTCGGCGATTTCGGGGTTCTCGAACGACTCGTGCGCCATCACGTGGCACCAGTGGCAGGCGGAATAGCCCACGCTTAACAGGATCGGCTTGTCCTCTGCTGCGGCGCGCGCGAGCGCTTCCGGTCCCCACGGATACCAGTCGACCGGGTTGTAGGCGTGCTGCAAGAGGTAGGGGCTGGTTTCGCGGATCAGCCGGTTCGGGGCGCCGCTCTGTTCGTGGGCCATGCTGAAAAGTCCTTTCGCGCGAGTTAGGATCGCAGTCTATCATTCGCGCGGCCAAACAAAAGAGGCTTCCCTTACAGGAAGCCTCTCAAAGTGGTAAGCGAGATGAACTTAATGTTCGCCGTGACCGTTGCGACGGAAATGCACCTCGGCCTGCAAAACGACCTGATCGGGGTTGCGCCCGCGGCCGACGACCTCGCGCGCGTACACGCTGACAACTTGCATCTGCGCACGCGTGGCGAAGAAACGCACCTCGCGTGGCTCGCGCTCTTCGTCCTCCTCGCCGACGGCTTCCTGCGCCACGAGCAAAATCTTGTCGCGGTTCGCGTCATAGCCCAGACCCATTGCGCCCACACGGAACAGCGGCTCAACCGGCTCCTTCACCTGCATCGCGTCCTCATCCACCTTGAGGTCCTCGTGCCGCGTTAGCCCGAACTCCTGCTCCAGGTTCACCACCATCTCGTCCACCGCATCCGCCAGCGCAATCACCTGCTCCTTCTCGCAGACGAGCGTGACCCGTTCGAGGCCCTTCTCGGCCTGGATGAAAAAGGTGCGCTGGCCGGGCTTGCCGACCGCGCCCGCGGTGATATGGGTGACGGGATCCAGTTCGATAATTGGGTTCGCCATCAAGTACGCTCCATGCGACGTCGAATGCGTTCAAGCATAACGTCCGTAATAGTGTTTGTCAAATGAATACAGAACCTGCCGCAGAGGACGCAGAGGTCACAGAGAGGCTGTCTGTGACCTCTGCGGCTAAGGCTACTTCACCTGGCTCATTGCGTACTCCGCCAGCGCGGTTGTGGTCAGGCTCGGGTTGACGCCCGGATTCGCAGGCATGATCGAGTTGTCAAGCACGTACAGGCCCGGATAGTTGTGGACCTGGCAGTCAAGGCCGATGACGCCCTCGTCCGCGTTCAGGCCAACCGGTGCGCCGCCGAGGATGTGCGCGGTCATAGGCACGCCGAAGAGCGACTCGCTCACCGACGCAGCCGGGATGCCGCCGACCTTCTTCGCGAACGCGTAGGTTATGTCGTGCGCCTGCTCGACCTCGCCCATCTTCTGCCCCTCACCGAGCTGCGAGACAAGGTTGCGGCGGAAAAGGGTCAACGGATGGCGGCCGTAGCGCACGCGCATATAGGTGTCCTCGGTCTGCATGGCGAGCAAAATGGTCGTGTTGCGCGCCCACCCTGGCTTCGCCATCATGCGATAACTGTCGCCCGGCCGGCCGAACGTCTTGCCTAGCACCTTGACGATGCGCTCCGAGACGCGCGGCCCCGCCTCGATCATCGGCCCGGCGAGGAAGCGCATTAAAGAGGAGCCGTTGGGGTAGCGCACCGGTTCGACATAGGTCACGTCGTCGACCTGCGCGATGGACGTGATCGCGATGCCCTTCGAGTAGTCGATGTCCTCGTCGCGGTCGATGACGCCGGTGAGCGACTCGCTGTTCGTACGGACCATGTCACCAAGCCGCTTTGACAGGTGCGGCAGCGACCTCGTCACGTCGCGGCAGCGGAACAGGAGGCGAAGGGTGCCGACAACGCCCGCGGACACGACCACGTTTCGCGCAACGACGCGACGCTCCCCGGCCAGCCAGTTCGACGAGCGGCGATAGACCACCTCATAACGCGCGCCCTCCGACGCGCCACTGCCAAGCGGCCGAATGTCCGTCGCCTGCGCCTGCGCGCGAATCTCCGCGCCCCACTTCTCGGCGAAGTAGAGGTAGTTCTTGCGCAGCGTGTTTTTGGCATTGTAGCGGCAGCCGACCATGCACGCGCCGCAGTGCGTGCAGCCGCGGCGCGCCGGGCCTTCGCCACCAAAATAGGGGTCGGGAACCTCGACACCCTCCGGCCCGAAGAACGTCCCCACGTTCGTGGGCCTCCAGTACGCCTCGCGGCCCATTTCCGTGGCGACTTCTTTGAGCACCCGATCCGCCGGCCACACGCATGGGTTCGATGTGACGCCGAGCATGCGCTTCGCCGTGGCGTAGTGCGGCCTGAGAATGTTCTTCCAGTCGGCCAGATCGCGCCAGCCGGTCACGTCAAACAGCTTCCCGTCCGGCTCGGTGAGCACGTTGGCGTAGCCCAGGCTGCCGCCACCCACGCCCGCGCCGTGGAGCACAACAACGTTGCGAAAGGGGGTCAGTTGAAGGATGCCGTACCAGCGGAAGGCGGGCATCCAGAGGTATTTCCAGACCTGCCAGTTGGTCGTGGCGAAATCCTCGTCCTCGAAGCGGCGGCCTTTTTCGAGCACGAGGACACGGTAGCCCTTTTCGGTGAGCCGCATCGCGGCCACGCTGCCGCCGAACCCGGAACCGATCACAATATAATCGTAGACTTGATCTTCCAGGACTTCAGCCATTGGCCCACCTCTCTTCCGCGCAGACCCGACGAGTATCAGAATCCGTCGGGTCTAACTGGTGTACGCGAACGGCGTTTTCGCCAGGTACTCCTGCAACGATCCCGCTTTGCGGTCGCGGTCCGACAGCAGCGGCGACGGCTCCGGCCACGCGATGCCGAGCTCAGGGTCGTTCCACGCGATGCCCTGCTCGTGCTGTGGGCTGTAAACGTGGCTCGTCTTGTAGAGCACGTCGGCCTCGTCGCTGAGCACGCAGAAACCGTGCGCAAAGCCTTGGGGAATGTAAAGCTGCTTGAAGTTGTCTTCTGTTAGCTCGACACCCACCCACTGCCCGAACGTGGGCGAGCCGCGACGGATGTCGACCGCCACGTCCCACACCGCGCCGCGCGTCACGCGCAGCAGCTTAGCCTGCGCGGCCGGGGGCAACTGGAAGTGCAGCCCTCGCAGCGTCCCGCGCACCGAGCGCGAATGATTGTCCTGCACGAAGACGGTGTCGACCCCCGCCTGGCGCCACACTTCGACGTTATAGGTTTCGCAGAAATAGCCCCGCGCGTCTTTGTAGACCGTAGGCGTAAAGATGAGCACGCCGGGGAGGGAGGTTTGTTCGATCGTCATGACTTGCGCCTCCACGCGCGGGTTCATTCTACTCCAACTTGCGGTGCGTGAAAACTGTCGCTTTGCGCGGCAACTGCGCCCCAATCGCTCCAGAACATCCCTGCCAGGTAGTCATATGCCTGATTCGATCCGACAAGCAGGCTTACTTCACGGTTCACCTTCGACGACGCCTCGCCCCCGTTCAAGCTGCCGACCATCGCCCAGCCCTGTCCGCCGATCTGCGCCAACACCATCTTGTTGTGCAGGCCGAGACCGGTCGGGTTGCCGCGGCGAACTTCGATGTTCAGTCCCTCCGCGCGCGCGACGGCCGCGACATACTCCTGCGTTCGCAGGTTGCTTCGCGTCGACGAGAGATCATCAAAGAACGCATCGAGCAGCACGCGCACCTTTGCGCCGCGGCGCGCGGCCGTGATATAGGCTTGGAGCCGCGGGTTCGGGTCGCTCTCGACCGTCCCGGTGGTCGGCCCCCAGTAGGGCGGCTCCTGAAGCTGCTGAATGAGCAACGTGTCGCCCGCGCCCGCCCGGTTGACCAGTCCGAGCAGGCAGGCATCGGCCATGAGCGCGTGCTCAGGCGCCTGGCACAACTCGAAGTGGAATTCGCCAGAGGCGGTGAGCGGCTGCGACACGCGGACGGGATAGACGTTGCCGCCGCTGCTGAACACCGGCGCGAATCCGGTGGGCGGCGCGCCGAGATCGGGGTCCGCGGGATCGTAGGGCCAGATGTCGGCAAAGTTGCCGCCGAGGTCGTACGCCACGATCGTTTTCGCCATGATCGATTCCACTCGGTCCACCACGCCCGGCGCGTTCGTGCCGAGATACACCCCGCGGCGGCCCGTCGTGCCGTCCGCCTTGTCGTCATTGGGGAACGAGTCCGGGCTCGGGTTCTCGCTGCCGATCAGGGCGAACTCGTAGTCGATCACCCATGCCTTCGCGTGCAGGTTGGCGTAGCGGTCATGGACGCCGGCCCCGCTGTCCCCGCGCATGTAGTAGATCTGCGCGCCCGCCTGCGCAATCTGCTGCACGGCCCACCGCTGCTGATCCGACACGCCGCCAGGCGGCGCGCCTTCCAGCAGCATGGTCACTTCGACCCCGGCGCGCGCCCGCTCGGCAATTAACTGGGCAAGCGGTGCGCTCTCGAAGGTGTAGCCCAGGAAGGTGATTCGCCTCGTCGCAGCGGCCAAACGGTCGCGGAGCGCGGCGTAGGAGTTGTCCGGCGCGACGAAAACCTCCAGGGACGCGCCGACCGTGTAGCGGACCGGCACGAGGAAGCTGACGAGGTCCCAGCCCGCGTAGCGCACGCGGCGGCCCTCCAACACGTCGCCCGGCTCGCTCGCCCAGTCAGCGAGCGTGTCCGTGTCGCCCTGCGGCTCGGCCGTGCGGGTGTCCAGATAGCGGTAGATCATGGGCTTCAGCTTGCGGTAGAGCACCTGGCCCTGCTCGTGAAACGCCGAAGTCGGCTTGTAGGGGTAGAGCGCGGGGCCGCGCCAGCCGCCTTCCGGCGGGATCGCGCCGGCCTTGTAGACCAGCACGTCGCTCGCCGTCCCGTCGGGACGGAGGAGGACGACGGTCGCGCCGGCGTTGGAGAAGGTCAGGCCCGTGCCAATCAGGTTGGGCACGTTCGGGTCCGTATCCGCAGCCCATTCGCAGGACGGCGGATGGCCGAAGGAGCGGCCGAACGCGACCGCCTCGCGGCCGCACCAGAGGGTGGTACGCGCCGGTATGCGACTTCCGGGCGGGAACGTGACGCTCCGGCTGCCGCTGCGCACCTGCCATCCTTCGAGGTAGACGGTGACCTCATTCGGGTTGTAGAGCTGGAAGGCTTCATCCGGTTCGCCCGAGATGATGCCGTCGTAGTGCAGCGCGGCGATCAGGACGGGGCGCGGCTGCTGGAGCAGGACGGGCAGATAGAGCCCCTGAGGCGGCGGCTCCTGGGCGAAGAGGGCGGGCGGATGGGAAAGGGGCAGCGAGAAGGTGAGCGCTGCCGCCAGGGCGACGACGAGCCGGCGAAGCATTGGCGGCCTCCAGGATGGGATGGAAGCAGTATAGCACGCGCGCACCGACTTCTTATATAAGACATGACGATCATCATGGCGGCGCTTATTGATGCCAGTTATAATTTCCGTGAAATCCTCCACAGAGGCTCCGCTTGATCAACCTGCACGAGCTCAACGTCTTCGTTGAAGCGGCTCTCGCCCAGAATTTCTCGGTGGCCGCGCGGCGGCTGTCACTCAGCCAGCCGGCCGTGAGCCTGCGCATCGACAACCTGGAAAAGCAACTCGGCGTCGAGCTGTTCCGTCGGAACGGCCGCACAATCGCGCTGAGCGATGCGGGGCGCGTGCTCCTGCCGCTGGCGCAGGATACGCTACGCCACGCAAAGCACCTCGAAGAAACAATGTGGGGGCTGAAAGGGGTGCTGATCGGCGAGCTGACGATTGCGTGCAGCACGACAGTAGGCAAGTATATCCTGCCGCGCGTGGTGGCCGGTTTCCGGCGTTGCTACCCGCAAGTTCGGGTGACGATCAACGTCACGTCCCGGCGCTCCGCGCTGGAGTGGCTTGTGACGGGGCGCGCTGAAATCGCCGTCGTTTCAGCCAGGCCAAACCATGCGGAGCTGGCCTTTGAGCCGTTTGCGGAGGATCGAATTGTGTTGATCGTCCCGGCGGATCACCCCTGGGCCGACGGCCGCATCGTCACACCGCACGACCTGCTCGGCCAGCCTTTTATTGGGCGCGAGGAATCCGCGGGCACGCGCGAGGTGCTGGCCGAGGGGCTGGCAAGCTGCGGGCTGGATATCAGTCAACTGGACGTTACGCTGACGCTGGCAAACGCGGAGGCCATCGAGATGTCGGTCGAAGCGGGTATTGGAATTGCGTTTGTATCGCGCATGGCCGCCGCGCGCGGGCTGGCGCTCGGCCGGGTGGTCGAGGCGCCTGTGGAGGGAATGGACCTGACCCGGCAGATTTACATGGTCCATCATCAACGTCGTTCCGCGACGCCGCTCCAGAAGGCCTTCTGGGATTACGCGTTTTCCCTTGAAGCCGCGCCGCTGCGCCGAACAGCATAGCTTATCTTTAGCCACGAGAGCACAGAGGCCACAGAGAGTTTATCTCTGTGGCCTCTGTGCTCTCTGTGGCAGGGCAATTACCGGCCCATCTTGGGCGGCAACTGCTGCGGGATCACACCCTTGTTGGCCTCGACCTCGTAGGGTCGCAGATCCTTCTCGCTCAGGAAGATGTCCGCGTTGCCGTGGCAGCTATCGCAGGTTTTATTCTGCGGCGTCTGCCGCTGGATGTTGTGCGGCGTCGCGTACTTCCATGTTGGCAGCGCGTCAAAGTTCGCCAGCACATCCTTGCCGTAGAAGGCGAAGTTATCCGGGTCGATTGGCGCGTGGCGCAGCACGACGTAGTTCCAGGGCCGGTCGTCGCTCTTCTTGGGATTCAAGCCGATCTTGAAGTCCATGACCGACGGCTCGATCTTGAAGAAGGGCTTATCCTCTTCGTTCGTCTGCACGTGGCAGCCGTAGCAGCTCTTGTTCTCCACGCTGTGGCAGACCTGGCACGACAGCTTGTCGCCGTGGATGTTGTGCTGCTCGATTTCGCCCTTGCCCGGCGCCACGTTGGGGTGGCAATCGAGGCAGGCGGGCGCGGGCGCGCCGTCATAGCGCTCCGTCTTTTCGAGCGGCTTGCCATCCGCGCCCATGCCGTGCAGCGCATCCCCGGTGTGGCACTTGAAGCAGGGCATGCCCGCCTTCGTCCAGTGGACGTCCGCCGGGATGCCTTCGTTCTGGCCGGTGTACTCGTCGTTAACACGTGAGCCGTGGCAGCCGGTGCAGGTGCGGGTGAACGCCTGCACGCCCTTGAACTGGTGCCCGCTGATCAGGCCGCCGCCAACGCTGGTCGGCTGGCTGACGTGGCACTGGCCGCAAGTCGTATGGCAGCCGCTGCAATGGTTCTGCCGCGCCTCTTCCCACGCCTTGTGCGATTCGGGCGCGTCGCCGAGGCGCGCGCCGATAATCGTATCGTAGCCGCCGTTCGTGAAGTGCAGGCTCTGTGTCTGCGCTGCCGCAACTTCTGCGTGGCATGCGCCGCACAGTTTCTCGGTCGATTCCTTCGTTGAGGTCGGATCGGTGACGACGCCCTCGTGAGCCGCCGCCATGTCGTCAGTGTCAGGCTGTCCGCCGTGGCACTGGATGCAATTTGCCGCCTTCGCATGCGGGTCCTGTTCCACGAACTTGACCGCATCGACGAACACCTTCTGCCATGCCTCCAACGGAGGCACAGAGCCACCTCACCCCTCGCCTTCGGAGAGCGACTCCGCCGGCTCTTGCTCTTTCGCAAGTTGCTGGAGGGTTTCTTCGCTGGTGTGGCAGGTGACGCAGTTCGTGGCATCTGCCGGGGCCGCGGCTGTCGGCGCCTCGGTAGGCGCTTCGGTCGGCGTCGGCTCCGGCGTTTCCGTGGGCGCGAGCGTGGCAGTGGGCTCAGCCGTGGCAGGCGGCGCGGTGGTGGCCGTCGCAGGCGGTTCGGTGGGCGCAGGCGGCTCAGTTGGCGCCTGCGCGACCTCGGTCGGCGCAGCGGTGGGCGCAGGTGTCGTCGCGCCGCCGCAAGCCGCCAGAATGAGGCCCACCAGAACCAGAAGGCTGAGGAGGCCGCTTGCCCGCACCCGTGCGCGGGTTAGAAGGGACATTTTTCCTCCGTAGATGATGCAAACCCGACCCCTGCGCCAGCCGGAGGCGTGCGCAGTGGGCCGGGTTTGGCGGTTAAGCCGGTGTCGCCTAGCGGCGGCGGAGCGCCAGGCCCGCGCTTACCGCAGCCAACCCGGCCAGGGCGAGGAAGCCGAACGCAGCGCCAGTCGTCGGCATAGTGGCGGGCGCGGCAGCAGCCGCAGGGGCCGACGCAGCCGGAGCAGCCGCGGCAGCAGTCGCAGCAACCTCAAGCGGCTGGCCGAGGCTCTTGCTCACATCCCACACCGGGGTCGACTTGTCGTTGACGATGGCCCAGGACGCCATACCGAACTGCATGTTGTACGCGTCGTAGCCCAGCAGCCGCAGCGCGCCAGTGACCTGGCTGGCGGTCTGGCCGGAGTAGCAGTAGGAAACGATCTGCTTGTCCTTCGGCAGCTTCGCCAGGTTGGCGGCCGTGAACAGTTCCTTAACGTTGACATTCACGGCGCCCGGAATGTGGCCCGCAGCATAATCTTCCGCGGCGCGCGTGTCGAGGATAACCGGATCGTTGGACGTATCGCCGTCGTTGAGGTTGGCGAAGAGGTCGGCCGCCTTGGTCGCCTTGAAGCCGCCGGCAAAGTAGGCCGCAGCCGCGGCTTCGACAGTATTGGCAAGCGGAGCGGGCAGCTCACCGGCCTCGCCCAGGCTCCCGCCGTCGGTGCTGACCCGGAAGTTGCCGCTCTGGTCCTTCTTGAACGGATAAGTGACTTTGTCGTTCGTGCCCCAGCTCGGGACCGCGTAGAGCAGGTTGTACGCGTCGTAGCCCATCATGCGCAGCGCGGCGGTGGCCTGGCTGGCGGTCTGGCCCGAGTAGCAGTTCAAGACGATCTGCTTGTCGCGGGGCAATTGCGCCAGGCCGTCGGCGGTGAAGAGCGCCTTACCGGTGATGTTGACCGCGCCCTTGATGTGGCCGTTGGCGTAATCTTCCGGCGCGCGAATGTCGACCATGAAGGGGTCGTTCGATGCGTCGCCATCGTTCAGGTTGGCGAACAAATCCTTCGCCTGGATGTTCTTCGTGCCACCCGAGAAGTACTGCTCGGCGGCCTGCTGGACGGGGTTGGTGGTTTGCGCGGCAGCGGGCAGCGCAAAGAGGCTGGCAATGACGATGACAGCCAGAATGGTGAACAGGATTTTGCGGGTCACTTCTTCTGCTCCTGTGGGGGTGTCCGGCGCGCCTAATTGCGCCTGCGGTCACAAGTATTATGAATGAGCAGAAGCAGGTTTTCTTATGATTAAAGTCATGTCTGATTATGAGAGTTTATGATGGAAGATAGAAGCAAAACTTATAAAGAGGCATTTGAAGCGGGGAGACGACTCTAAGCGAGGTCTGTCACTGGGAAGGGCCAGATGCGCGGCGCTCTTCCATGACCACCAGCGCGCTATGCGGACACGAGACCATGCACGCCTTACAACCCAGGCAGCGCGAGGCGTCAACCGCAGGCAGTCCGCCCCGCTCCATCTGCAGAATGGCGCGCGGCCGACAAGCCCGCCGCGCCGAGCACGACGAGCAGGTCTTGCAAAGTTCCGGGTCCACAGCAACAGTGGGACGCATCGCTCGCTCCTATGCGCAATCATAGCTCAAGAGGAGCGCAAAGGCAAGCGTCACAAAGCGCGCAGCGCAACTAAAGTTACATCGTCGGCCTGCAAGGCGCCTCCGCGGTGCGCGTCGATCCCCGTCCAGAGCGCATCGCAAAACCCCTGCGCGCTCGCCGCGCCAACCGCTGCGGTGGCCGACGCAAAGAGCCGTTCTGCGCCGTAGAGCGCGTCGCGGTTGTCCGTCGCATCGGTCGCGCCGTCGCTGTAGATCAAGAGAGTGTCCCCTGGACGAAGGGCAGTAACTTGCTCGTCCAGGCCAACCTGCTCGAACAACCCGAGCGGCGCGCCGCGACCGCGTTCCAACAGACCTGCCTCACCGGAAGACCGGACGAGCAGCGGCAGTTCATGCCCTGCGCGAACGTAGGTGAACGTGCGCTGCGCGGCGTCGAGGATGCCGTACAACAACGTCACGAACATGCCGTCCTGATTCATATCCAGCAGGAGTCGGTTCACACGTTCCAGTGCGCGACGGGGCGAAGCCGCGCGCGTGACCTCCGCGCGGAGCAGGCTGCGTGTGAGCGCCATAAAGATGGCCGCAGGCACCCCCTTGTCCGACACGTCGCCGACCGCGATGCCGAGCCATCCGCGACCCAGCGGGATGAAGTCGTAGAGATCACCGCCGACGCTGCGCGCAGGGACCATCAACGCGCCACAATCGTATCCGGGGACGCGCGGCAGTTCCGCCGGCAGGATGCTCTGCTGAATGCGCTTGGCGGTCCGCAGCTCCTGTTCGAGCTTCTCCTTCTCGATAATTTGCGCCTGCGCGGCCTGCAACTCGAGGTACGCCGCCGCGAGCTCGGTGTTCTTGCGCCGCAAGTCAGAAATGGTGGCGTTGTTGTTGTCGCGCAGTTGCAGCGCCAGTGTGCGCACCATTTCGTAGGCCAGAGTGGGGTGAGTCTGAAGGAGATGGTTGAAATCAGAACGGCTCAGAGAGAGGAGCTGCGCAGAGGTCAGGGTGCGGACAGTCGCGGTGCGCAGCCCGACCGGGTCGAGCAGGCTCATTTCGCCGAAATACTCGCCCGGCCCGCGCGTCGCCAGTCGGCGCGCCTCCGCGGTGTCGAGCGCCTTGACGACCTCGACGCTTCCTTCCCGCACGAGATAGAACCGGTCCCCCGGCTCACCTTCCGCAAAAACAAGCTGGCCGGCAGGCAGGTCAACTTCCGACATGACCTGCGCCAACCGGCCCGCTTCTTCATCTGAAAGCGCGCGAAATACGGGGGCTTGCCTGATAACTTCCACAAGTCGTGCGGACACGGCGCTTTCCTCGCTCTCAAGTTTGAAGTCGCGTCGCGTCCTGCTTACGGCTGCGAACCCTAGAAGCTGCCGACCGCCTCGGTATCGTTGCCGAAGCACTTGAAGTGCATGTCGAAGCTCGTCAATTCGAGCACGCGGGCCACTGGCTCCGACAGCTCAGACAACCGGACGTCGCCGCCCTGCTTCTTGGCCGCCTGCATTGTCGACAAGAGCGCGCGCAAGCCGCCGCTGCTCAGGAAGGCCACGTCTTTCATGTTGATGACGATGTTGCGTCCGCCTGCCTTAATGAGCGCGGCAAGCTTTTCCTGGAGCTCCGGTGCGGTGCTGCTGTCTACGCGTCCGCCAACACGCACAAGATGGGCCCGCTTCATTTCTGTAACAGAGAAATTCATGAACGCCTCCTAAAAGAGCAAGCGTCGGCAGAGACGTCGCCGGCGACTGAGCGCAACCGGGGAACCAGCGCGCAGGGATTATAGCAGCGCGAGGGAAGGCCGGTCAAGCGAATCGCGGCTTGCGCGGGAGTCGCAGCTATGGTACACCTAAGCCGTAACGAGAAAGTTTCGCCGCGGCAACGCCGCTCACCGCGTGAGAGGGAAATGATGATTAAGATTTACGACCAGACGACCGGCAGGGTTTTCGGGACAATCACCGAGGCGCAGTTGCAGGCGCTCATCAACCAGCTTGAAGAAGAGTCGCGCGAGGATAAGGACTACTACATCAACGCGGCGACGATCGACTTGTTCGAGGAAAAGGGCGTCGATGCAGGGCTGGTCACGCTGCTGCGGAACGCGCTCGGCGACCGAGAGGATATGGATATCCGCTGGGCGCGAGAGTAAAGCTGGTCGCTGTCAGGGAGGGTTTCATGGAAAACCTCGTACCCCACTTCATCGAACTGATCCGCCGCGCGTCGACTGACCTGCCGGCGGACATCGAGGCCGCGCTGCATCGAGCGCGCGCGGGCGAGGATGAAGGCTCGGCCGCGCAGACCGCGTTTGACTCGATCCTCGAAAACGTGCGACTGTCGCGGGCTAACTCCACGCCCATCTGCCAGGACACCGGCACGCCCATCTTCTACGTCTACTATCCCACCGGCTGGTCGACGCTGGCGCTCAAAAAGCAGATTCGCGAGGCGGTCGAGAAGGCGACGCAGATGTCGTACCTGCGGCCCAACTCGGTCGACACGCTGACCGGCAAGAACCCCGGCAACAACCTGGGCGACGACTTCCCCTACTTCCACTTCGAGGAGTGGGAGGAGCCGTATCTAAAGGTCGACCTGATGCTCAAGGGCGGCGGGTGCGAGAACGTCGGCGCGCAGTACAGCATGCCCGACAGCCGCCTCGAGGCCGGCCGCGACCTGGAAGGCGTGCGCCGCGCGGTGCTCGACGCGGTGCACCAGGCGCAGGGCATGGGGTGCGCGCCGGCCGTCATCGGCGTAGCGGTTGGGGGCGACCGCGGCTCAAGCTACATCAAGTCGAAAGAGCAGTTCTACCGGCCGCTGGACGACGTCAACGCGGACCCGAAGCTGGCCGAGTTGGAGCAGCGGCTGACGCGCGAGGCGAACACGCTCGGCATCGGGCCGATGGGCTTCGGCGGCAAGACGACCGTGCTATCAGTCAAGATCGACTCGTTGGAACGGCTGCCTGCCAGCTACTTCGTCACTGCGTCCTACATGTGCTGGGCCGACCGCCGCCGTTCGCTCATCTACCGCGACGGCGCCGCGACGATCGAATGAGGCGCGAGATGGCTACTTACGACCTGCAAATTCCGATCAGCGAAGAGACGATCCGCAGCCTGCGCGTGGGCGACCAGGTGCGGCTTTACGGCACGGTGGTCACTGCGCGCGATGCGGCGCACAAATACATGAAGGACACGTTCTTCAAGGGCGCGCCAATCCCTGAAGCGGATCAACTCATACACGACGAGCTGGCGCGGCTGTGGAACGGCGGTGTGATGTACCATTGCGGCCCGGTCGTGGCGCAGGACGATGCAGGGCGGTGGCGGTTCGTCTCCGCCGGCCCGACCACCAGCACGCGCGAGGAGCCGTACGAGTACGAGGTGATCAAACACTTCGGCCTGCGCGCAGTCATCGGCAAGGGCGGCATGGGGCCAAAGACGCTCGCCGCTTGTCAGCAGTACGGCGCGGTCTACCTGCACGCGGTGGGCGGCGCGGCAACGCTGATCGCGTCCTACGTCAAGGAAGTGCTCGGCGTCTACAAGAAGGAAGAGCTTGGCGTGCCCGAGGCCTTCTGGGTGGTGCGCGTCGAAGGCTTCCCCGCCGTGGTCACGATGGACGCGCACGGGGTCAGCCTGCACGAGAAGCTGTTCGAGGAGTCGCGCGAGCGGCTGGCGGCGCTGCTGTAGGCGCGGACAGAAACCCTGGTTTCTCCCACGCCACGCAGTGGCGCAGAAACCGGGTTTCTTGCGCCTCACATCAGTTCATCCCCGGCAGCTTATCCGGGTCGCCGCAGTGCCGCCGCTCGACTTCCTGCACCTTGCGCCGCAGCCGGCGGACAAAATCCAGCGCGGCTTGCTCGTCCTCGTCCTGCGCGATCATCTTCAGCTCGACCACTTCTTCGGCGGTGAGCGAAATCCCCAGCCCCAGTTGCTTGCCGCTGCTTGTCATGCGCACCCTCTTATTTTGACTTTTCGCATTTCCTGCATATACTCTACCCCAGTATAGTAATTGCGGTTGGACGTGTCAAATCAGGGCGAGGAATTATGGAGCTAAGATCGCCTGAGGTGAAGGCGGATCTCATCGCCCGGCTGCACCGGATCGAAGGCCAGGTGCGCGGGGTGGAAAAGATGGTTCAGGACGAGCGGGAGTGCGGCGCAATCCTCCAGCAGATGGCCGCGATTCGCTCGGCCGTGCATAATGCCAGCCTCGTGCTGGCCCGCGCCTATGCGGAGCGGTGCATGCTGGAGCCGGCGCAGGGCGATGTAGACGCGATGCTGGATCAGTTGATGGCAACGCTGAAGAAGCTGGAATAGTCAAACAAGGAGTTTATCAGGATGGATTTGCTGAAGCGCATTACGGGCAACAAGGACGAGGGCGCGACCCACGAGGCCGCGAAGACGCCGGCGGTTGAACCGCTGCACCTGAACGCGGAGGAGTTCGATGCGCAGATTAACGGCTCCGAGCTGCCGGTCGTGGTGGACTTCTGGGCCGAGTGGTGTGGGCCGTGCCATGCTATCGCGCCGTCGGTCGCCAAAATGGCGCAGGAATACAACGGCCGCGCGGTGATCGGGAAGGTCAACGCCGACGATCACCCGGAGATCCTGATGCGCTATGGCATCATGGGCATCCCCACGCTGCTCTACTTCAAGGGCGGTCAGGAAGTCGACCGCGTGGTCGGGTTGAACCCCTACGGCACGCTCAAGAGTAAGCTGGAGCGTCTGCTGGCGTAAGCTCTCTTTTTGCCACAGAGGTCACAGAGGACTCAGAGAGACCTCTGTGGCCTCTGTGACCTCGGTGGCAAAGTCGTCAGGCCCCCGGGGTATTTGCCCCAGCGGGCCATTTCGCGTAACCACCCCATATTGGCG
>CAZPTI010000026.1:0-30714 GCA_964588925.1 uncultured Anaerolineales bacterium
CAGTACACGGGCGACCTCTCCGGCGAGTGGCCCGTTTCGGTGCGCGGCAGCTGGTACACGATCGCGACGCGTAACACGAACAGCGGCACACCGATTCAGAAGGCGACCTACTATGTGGGCGACCATCTGCGCGACCTCGGACTGACCGTTGAGGAGCACCGCTGGGGGCCGTCGACTGCGCCAAACGTGATTGGACAGAAGAACGGAACAAGCGCGCCCGGCAATATCTTTCTGGTGACTGCGCATCTGGACGATATGCCGACCGGAGCGACCGCGCCGGGCGCAGACGATAACGCCAGCGGCTCGGTGGGCGTGCTCGTTGCCGCAGACATCCTCTCGCAGTTCGATTGGAATTGCACGTTGCGTTTTGCCCTCTGGACGGGCGAAGAGCAAGGGTTGCTCGGCAGCGACAAATACGCGCAGCGGGCGAAAAGCAACGGCGAGAACATTATGGGTGTCCTGAATCTGGACATGATCGCCTGGAACACCCCCGGCAGCGCCCCCGAAATCGACCTCAATGCGGACAAGGATTTTCCGGCGACCGTCGACCTTGCGAACCAGATGGCGAGCGTGATCGATGCTTATGACCTCGATCTCATCCCGCAGGTGCTCGATTACGGCGAGGGAGCGAGCGACCACGCGTCCTTTTGGGATCAGGGGTACGTTGCCATTCTTGGCATCGAGGACTACTACCCGAACAATCACGACTTCGACCCGTATTACCACAAAACGACCGACAAGCTGTCCACGCTCAATCTGCCCTACTTCACAGAGTTTGTAAAAGCGGCCGTCGCCGAAACCGCGCACATGGCCGGCTGCCTCGTGACGGGGACGCTGCAAGGGCGCGTTACCGCTGCGCACGATGGATCGCCTGTTGCGGGCGCGGAGATTGCGCTCACCGACACATCCAGCAGAGCCTATATGCTGAAGTCGAATGCGTCTGGAGCATATAACCAGCCTGTGCCGCCGGAAACTTATAGCGCGGTTGCTTCAGCTTACGGTTACGGTAACGCAAACGCGGCGGGTCTGGTCGTGACGGTTAATGGATTGCTCACGACCGACTTCGCGCTCTCTGCGCTGGCGCCGACGGCGCCGAGCGCGAGCGCGGCCCTGGACCCCGGCGAGGTTAAACTGAGTTGGCTGCATGTTAGCCCGAACACGTCATATGCGGTTAGACGGAGCAACGCGCCGTACTTCGACCCGGCAACGGGCGATGCAGTGGCGAGCGTGCCCGCCGCGCACCCGCCTGCTCAGGGCGAGACGCTGTCGTGGCGCGACGCCGAGAGCGGCGTGGGGGATGCGGCAGTGAACCATTTCTACGTCGTCGTGGGACAAAATGCGGCGGGAGCGGGCGCGGCGGGGAATCGGGTGGGCGAGTTTGACTTTGCGTTGGTCCGACCATAACGGCTTGAAACCTCGGGGCAGGTTGCGCATCTGAGTGGAGAAGAAACCCGAGGTCTGCTTGCTTTCCTTGCCAGTATAGAACCAGATGGAGTGTTGTTTGATGAAGAAGCTGGTCGTCCTGTCGACATTGTTCATCCTCGCGCTGATTCTCGGCGCGTGCGGCGCGCCCGCGGCAACGCAGAACGCGGTTGCGCCTGACATCAATAACCTGCCGGCGAACCTGACCGTCCAGCAGGCGAAGCCATTGCTCGGCAATCCGGGCGTGTTCTGGCTCGACGTGCGCGAGCAGTCTGAGTACGACGCGGGGCATATCCCCGGCATCACGCTAATCCCGACCGGGCAAGTGGCGAGCCGCCTTTCGGAAATTCCGAAGGACAAGCCGGTGATCGTCACGTGCCGGACGGGAAACCGCAGCGCGGCCGTGACGAAACTTCTGCGGGAGCAGGGGTTCACGAATGTTCACAACATGGAGGGCGGCATCGTGGCCTGGCAAGGGGCTGGCTACCCTGTGGATAAGTAACGCCAATCGTCCGTCATCGAAGGGAGCAAGCAGATGAATCGGGACACCGTGCGGCAGATCGCGGTCTGGGTGGCCGCGGTCGCAACCATCGTAGTCAACGCGCTGGCAAACGCGCTGCCGATCAACAATCAGTTGACCGGCGACATCGCCAACCAGTTCAAGGGGCAAAACCTCTGGCTGCCCGCCGGGTACGTGTTCGCGATCTGGGGCCTCATTTACATCGGATTCATCGCGTACGCCATCTACCAGACACTGCCCTCGCAGAAGGAAAACCCGCGGCTGCGGCGCATCGGCTGGGTCTTTGTGGTCTCGTGCGCGGCCAACATCATCTGGCTGCTCTTCTTCCACTACAATCAGTTTGCGCTCTCCATGATTGCGATGGCCGTTCTGCTGATTGCGCTCATCGTGATCTATCTAACCCTGCGCGCGGGCGCGCCGAGGGGGGGCGAACAGACGGCGAAATGGCCGATCTCCCGCGCAGAGCGGCTCGCGGTATGGCTGCCGTTCAGCATCTACCTCGGCTGGATCACGGTTGCAACGGTTGCCAATGCTGCGCACGTGCTGGTGGCGGACGGCTGGACCGGCCAGCCCCTGCCCGCGCTGCTGTGGCTGATCATCATGTACGCGGTCGCGCTCGTCCTGGCGACGCTGATGGCGTTCACGCAGCGCGATGTGGCCTACCTGGCCGTGCTCGTCTGGGCGTTCGTCGGGATAGCGATCAACTACAACTCGATGACCGGCGCGCTGATCAGTTCGATTGTCGCGGCGCTGGCCGTGGCCGCGCTGGCGATTCTCGTGGCTGCGCGGGGAGCGTGGCAGGGGAAGACATACGCCTAACGCATGACCGAAGTCGTCAACGTCCTGCCACCCATCTTCGCCGTCATTGCGCTAGGGACGATCTTGCGGCAAAGCGGCTTTGCGCCGCCCCAACTCTTTCGAGAAACCAACCGGCTCGTCTACTACGTCGCCCTGCCTGCGTTCCTGTTTCTGAAGTCAGCGGAATCGCAGTTGCAGGGCGACGCGGCCGCGCGGGTGTTCGCTGTCATCTTTGGGGGCATGGTGGCGACGCTGGCGCTCGGCTACCTGCTGGCGCGGCTGATGCGGCTGCCCCCACCCACTACGGCGGCTTTTGTTCAGGGCGGCTACCGAAGCAACCTTGCCTATGTCGGGCTGCCGATCGTGCTGCTGGCGGTTGCGTCGCACGGCGGAGACAACGCGCCCGCGCTTCAGGCGCTCGGCGTGATCTCCATTGCGCTGATGACGCCCATCTACAACTTCGTAGCGGTGTTGGTGCTGCTGGCGGGGAAACCGGGGCGGCGTGAGCGGCTGGGCCCGCGGCTGCGCGAGCTGGGGTATCGCCTCATCACCAACCCGCTCATCCTGTCGTGCGCGGCCGGGCTGCTTGTGATGGCGCTCGGCTGGAAGCTGCCGCAACCGCTCCGGCAGACGCTTTCGACCATCGGCGACATGACGACGCCGCTGGCGCTGCTCGGCATCGGCGCGGCGCTGACGTTTGCCACGCTGCGGGACCACGCCCGTAACGCCACGGTCGCGGCGCTGGTCAAGACGGTGGCCGCGCCCCTGGCCGGCCTCGCGCTGGCGGGGTGGATCGGCCTGTCGCAGCCGGAGTTGCGGATGGGGCTGATTTTCCTCGCGTGCCCGACCGCGGCGGCGAGTTATGTCATGGCGCAGCAAATGGGTGTGGATGACGGGCTGGCCGCGAACATCATCATGCTGTCAACACTGCTGTCGCTGCCCGCGCTGGCGGTGATTGTGGCGGGGACGTAACGAGACCTGACGGGTTTTGGGAAACCCGTCAGGTCTGTTCACGCTGCGAGCAACTCTTCGATCTCACCGCGCGCTGGAATGGACGCCTGCGCGCCCAGCCGGGTGACGCAGAGGGCGGCCGCTGCGGACGCGAAGCGCGCCGCGTCGGGCAAGGGCCGGCCTTCCACCAACGCTGCCGCAAGCGCGCCGCAGAAGGTGTCGCCCGCAGCCGTGGTGTCGACCGCGTCGACCGGAAACGAAGCAACGAAGCCGCAGAAATCCGGCCCGTCGATGTATGCGCCCCGCGCGCCAAGCGTGATAATCGCGGCGCCCACCCCACGCGCGCGCATCCACTCTGCGGCCTGTCGCACCTGCGCGTCGCTGTCCACGGGGAACCCGCACACGACCTCGGCTTCCGTCTCATTCACCACAAGATAGGTCAGCTTGAGCAAGCGGTTCGGGTCGAACGGGCCGGCCGGCGCCAGATTGAGCATGACGGGCGCGCCGAACTGTGAGGCCATGTCGACAGCGACATAAACCGTCTCAATGGGGATTTCGTTCTGCAGGATGACCATGCCTGCGTTTGCAATCAGCGCGGAGAGCGGGCGGACCATCTCCGGCGTGACACCGCCGTTTGCGCCGGGCGCCACCGACAGGATGTTGCCGCCGACCTGATCGACCATGATGAGCGCCGCGCCGCTGGCGACACCGGTTTGTTCGCAGACGTTATCCACGTTCACGCCCGCAGCCGCAAGGTTATCCTTCATCATGCGGCCAAAAACGTCGTCGCCAACACAGCCGACGAACGTCACATCGCCGCCCGCCTTCGCTGCCGCCACCGCCTGATTTGCGCCCTTGCCGCCGAAAAGCTGGGTGAAGCGCGAACTCGGCACGCTCTCCCCGCGCCTGGGGAGATTCTCAACGACCATTACAAAGTCAACGTTGGCGCTGCCGATCACTACAATCCGTTTGCTCATGCGGGCCTCACTTGCGTCGCGCGAGGTGTTCGCCGCCGTCGACGTCGATCACCGTCCCCGTGATATACGGCGCCTGCGCCAAGAACACGACTGCCTGCGCAACATCCTCCGGGCTGCCCCACCGCCCCAGCAGGGTCCGCGCGGCCGCGGCCTGCTTCTGCTTCTCGCTGAAGTTGGGCGGGGGCAGCACCGGGCCGGGCGAGACGGCGTTAACGCGCACGTTGGGCGCGAGCTCGATGGCGAGGCTGCGCGTCATGTTGAGCAGCCCGGCCTTACCGACCGAGTGCGCGATGAAGTTCGAGAAGGGGACGAACGCGGAGAAGTCAACGATGTTGATGATCGCGCCCTCACCGTGCGCGGCGAGGTGCGGCGCGGCCGCGTGCGAGGTGAACGCCGCGCCCTTGAGCAAGACGTTCGTGACCGCGTCCCAGTCTTCCTCGGACAGGTTGGCGAAAGGTGTGCGCTTGAAGAGGGATGCGCTGTTCACCAGAATGTCCAGCCGGCCAAACGCGTCGATGGTTTCTGCGACGAGGCGGCGGCAGTCGACCACCTTGCCCGCGTCGGCCTGCGTTGTGAACGCACGGCGGCCGAGGGCCTCGATCTCGCGCTTCGTCGCCTCCGCCTCGTCAGCAGAGGAGTTGTAACTGAATGCGATATCCGCGCCGGCGTGCGCCAGCGCGAGCGCGATGGCCTTGCCGACGCGGACCGCGCCGCCGGTGACTAATGCGACTTTGCCGTGCAAGTCCATGCTGATGTTACCTCAAACGGAGGATGGGTAATCGGCGGATTGGATTCGGTTTTGCTCAAAGACGACGAGACTGCCCTCAGCGAGGGTGGCTTCAAGCGAAGGCAGGTTATGGAGCAGGAGAGCGGCCTGTTGCAGCGGGAGTCGCTCGGTTGCCCGGCGAAAGAGGATCACAGAAGGCTGACTGGCGGAGCGCACAGCGAGGACTGCGCCAAAATCGGTGTCCGCCGACAGAAGCACGCGCCCTTCGCTTGCAGCAAGATCGAAAATTACCTCGTCACTGGCGGCCTGCATGCGTAGCTCACGAACATGCAGCGCATCGTGCCCGGCATCAGTCAGGGCGCGAGCCAGCGCTGGCGACAACGCATTATCGACGAGGAACTTCATGCCGCCTTCAGAAGCGGGATTTGGCGTTCTTGCACCGACACGGCGGCATAGCGCAGCGCATTGCGAATATCACCAGGGACCAAATCGGGGTACGCCTCCAAGATCTCGGCCGCGCTCATTCCATCGGCAAGCATTCCGATCACGGTCGCGACCGGAATCCGCAGCCCTCGAATGCACGGAACGCCCCCCATCTGATGCGGATCAATCGTAATTCCCTCAATCTCCACGTTTCACCTCGCGCCTCATCCTACCAGCACTCGCATCTGTCGGCAAACCTTTGACAAGTGGTAGTCTTCCCCACCGAACCCTTGCTGCTTTTTCAGTATTTTACACACAGTTATTTGCATTTATTCGCCACGCGTGTTACACTTCTCCCAAGTGCAGGAACAGGGGTATACCGTTCATGATCCAAAAACAACTTACCGGCAGCCCGGCAGGCGAAGTCCTGACCCTTTTGCAGCGCAAGGGCTCGGCCACGGTCAAGGAGCTTGAGGACGCGCTGGAGGTCACCGCGACCGCGGTGCGTCAGCAACTCATGGTGCTCCTGGCCGAGGGGTTCATCGAGCAGCGCGCGGAAAACATCGGGCGAGGCAGGCCGAAACACGTCTACTCCCTCACTGCCAAGGGCCGCGCCCTCTTCCCGCACCATTACGACGAGTTCACTAACTCCCTCCTGCGCGAGATCCTCCTGGTCGAGGGGCCGGGCAAGGTGGAGGAACTGCTCTCGCGCATGGGCAAGCGCATGGCGGAGCAGTACAGCAAGCAGATCGCGTCCCTGCTTCCGCACGAGCGGGCCGTCGCGCTCACCGAGTTGCTGAATGCCAAAGGCATCATGGCCGAAGTGCGCTTCGAGCCGGACGGCATCGTCTTCCGCGAATACACCTGCCCCTACTACGAGCTGGCGCGCGAGCATCGCGCGATCTGCGACATGGAGCAGGATATGCTAGAGCACGTGATGAATCAGCCGGTCGAGCTGGTGTCGTGCACGTTGGACGGGCACCACGGGTGCCAGTTTAAGATTGAAGCCAAATAACACATCCTACCCTATCGAGGAGCAGCAAGTCATGTCTTCTGAGTTGGTCATCAAAGATTTGTTCGTGAATGTCGACGGCAAGCCGATTCTGCAGGGCGTTAACCTGACCATCCGCCAGGGCGAAGTGCATGCGATCATGGGGCCGAACGGTTCGGGTAAGAGCACGCTGGCTTACACCATCGCCGGCCACCCGCATTACGAGGTCGTCGGCGGCGACATCCTGCTGGACGGCGAGAGCGTGCTGGAGATGGAGGCGGACGAGCGCGCCAAGGCCGGGCTGTTCCTCGCGTTCCAGTACCCGACTGCCATTCCGGGCGTCAGCATGGCGAACTTCCTGCGGCAGGCGGTCAGCGCGGTACGCGGGTACACGGATAAAGCCAAGCAGACGGTGTCGGAAGGCGCGGGAGCGAAGCCGATTGGCAGCGAACTGATGCCGATGCGCGAGTTCCGCAAGGAGCTGACCGAGAAGATGGACAAGCTCCACATTGACCCGGCGTTCGCGCGGCGCTACCTGAACGACGGCTTCTCCGGCGGCGAAAAGAAGCGCGCCGAAATCCTGCAGATGGCGATGCTCGACCCGAAAATCGCGGTGCTCGACGAGACCGACTCCGGCCTCGACATCGACGCGTTGCGCGTGGTGGCTGAGGGCGTGAACAGCCTGCTCGGCCCCGGGCTGGGCGTGCTGCTGATCACGCACTACCAGCGCCTGCTGAACTACATCAAGCCGCAGTACGTGCACGTCTTTTACAACGGCCGCATCGTCCAGTCCGGCGGCCCTGAACTTGCCCTCGAGCTCGAAGAGAAGGGCTACGCGTGGGTGCGCGAGCAGTACGGCGAGCCGATGGTTGGCCAGGAAAAGGAATAAAGGAGCAGACTCATGCCTGCGACTGAATCAGATCAGAAGCAACTGACGGACCTGAAGTCCGATTACGCATACGGGTGGAGCCAGCCCGAAAACTACGTCTTCAAGGCGCAGAAGGGCTTGAGCCACGAGGTCGTCGACCAGATCAGCACCATGAAGCGCGAGCCGGACTGGATGCGGAAGCTGCGCCACGAGGCGCTGGACATCTTCCTCTCCAAGCCGATCCCGACATGGGGCGCGGACCTGAGCGGGATCAACTACGACGAGATTTTCTACTACATCAAGCCGACCGAGGCGCAGGGCAAAAGCTGGGACGATGTGCCGGCGGACATCAAGGAGACGTTCGACAAGCTGGGCATCCCCGAAGCCGAGCGCAAGTTCCTGGCAGGCGTAGGCGCTCAGTACGAGAGTGAAGCCATCTACCACTCGCTCAAGGAAGAGTGGGAGAAGCTGGGCGTCATCTTCATGGACTCCGACAGTGGCCTGCGCGAGCACGAGGACATTTACAAAGAATACTTCGGCACGGTCGTGCCGTCGACCGATAATGTCTTCGCGGCGCTGAACACCGCTTTCTGGTCCGGCGGCTCGTTTGTGTACGTGCCGAAGGGCGTGCATCTGGACATTCCGCTCCAGGCGTACTTCCGCATCAACGCGCAGAGTATGGGCCAGTTCGAGCGCACGCTGATCATCGTCGACGAAGGCGCGACCGTGCATTATGTCGAGGGCTGCACCGCCCCGACCTACTCGCAGGACTCGCTGCACTCCGGCGTGATCGAGATCATCGTCCGCAAGAACGCGCGCTGCCGCTACACGACCATTCAGAACTGGTCGACCAACGTGTACAACCTGGTCACGCAGCGCTCGCTGGTGTCGGAGGGCGGCACGATGGAGTGGGTCGACGCGAATCTCGGCTCGAAGGTCACGATGAAGTACCCGTCGGTGTACATGCTCGGCCCTGGCGCGCGCGGCAACATCCTGTCGATGGCGTTCGCCGGCCCCGGCCAGCATCTCGACGCGGGCGGCAAGCTCGTCCATGCGGCGCCGAACACGTCCAGTCAGTTGATCTCGAAGTCGATCAGCAAGGGTGGCGGACGCGCCAGCTACCGCGGCCTGCTCAAGGTGGCGAAGGGCGCGGCAGGCAGCAAGTCCAACGTCGTCTGCGACGCGCTGCTGCTCGACGAGAAGAGCCGGTCAGACACCTACCCGTACATCGAGATCGACGAGGAAGACGTGACGGTGGGTCACGAGGCGTCGGTGAGCAAGATCGGCGAGGAGCAGCTCTTCTACCTGATGAGCCGCGGCCTGAGCGAGGATGAGGCGAGCGCGATGATCGTGTCCGGCTTCATCGAGCCGATGGTCAAGGAACTGCCGATGGAATACGCGGTTGAGATGAATCGCCTGATCCAGCTTCAGATGGAAGGCTCGATCGGTTGAGGCCAGAGGGAATGACGAATAATGACGACTGAAACGAAGGTTGCTGAGGCGTCGCCCGCGGCGACGGCATATTCCCAGGCCTCCATCGAGGCGCTCTCTTTTGCCCGGCACGAGCCGGACTGGATGCTGGAGCTGCGGCTGCGCGCGTGGCGCTTCTTCCAGGAAATCCCGTGGCCTACTGGCAACGAGGAAACCTGGCGGCGCACGAAGCTGACCGGCTTCAAGCTGGAGGACTTCCAGCCGCTCGTCGGCGCGGGGGCGACCGTGGCGCTGCCGGATGAGGTGAAAGCAGTGCTGGCCGAGGTGGAGAGCGCAGGCGAGATCGCGTTTATCGACGGCGGCCGCGCGGCCTACCGGCTTGACCCCGCGCTCGCCGCGCAGGGCGTTATCTTCACCGACCTGACCACTGCCGCACGCGAGCACCCCGAGCTGGTGCAGCGCGCGTTTGCGTCGGTCGTGGCCGAGGACGAGAACAAGTTCAGCGCGCTGCACTATGCGCTGTGGAATTCGGGGACGTTTGTCTACGTGCCGCGCAACGTGGTGGTCGAGCAGCCCTTGCAGGTCGTCATCGATCAGACCGCGGGCAAGAAGGCCGGCTTCCATCACACGCTCGTCGTCACCGAGCCGGGTGCGGTCGTCACCGTCGTCGAGGATTTCATCGGCGCGGAGAATGGCCTGTCCAACTCGGCCGTCGAGCTGCTGGCCGGCGCGAACAGCCAGTTGCACTACCTGCACCTGCAGAACCTGGCCGACTCGGCGTGGAACTTCACCACGCAGCGCATGCAGCTCGAACGCGACTCGCTGCTGCGTCACTTCATCGGCTCGTGGGGCAGCCGCCTGACCAAGGCATGGCTCAACCTGGAGTTGGACGGACAGGGGTCGCACGGCGAGTTGCTGGGCTTGTACTTCCCCGGCACGCGGCAGCACCTGGATCACCACACGAACCAGTTGCACAAGGCGCAGAACGCGACGAGCGACCTGCTCTACAAGGGCGCGCTGAAGGATCGGGCGCGGTCGGTGTACCAGGGCTACATCAAGGTGTACCCGGGCGCGCAGAAGACGAACGCGTATCAGGCGAACCGGAATCTGATGCTGAGCAAAACCGCTCGCGCGGATAGCATCCCCGGCCTTGAGATCGAGGCGGACGACGTGCGCTGCACGCACGGCGCGACGGCCGGGCAGGTTCCGGCAGAGTACACGTTCTACCTGATGTCGCGCGGCATCGACCGGGCGAACGCGGATCGAATGATCGTGCAGGGCTTCTTTGAAGAAGTGCTCAACCGCATCCCGGTGCCCGGCGTGCGCAACAAGCTCGAAACCGAGATCGCGCGGAAGTTGGGACTGTAACCTCTCCCCCCGGCCCCCTCTCCCTTGGTGGGGAGAGGGGGAATTGCTCGTTCCCGGAGGACAGCATGGCGGATAACGGCAGTTATGTTCATCCTGAGAAGTTGGTTTCCACGGAGTGGGTGGCGCAACATCTGAATGATCCCAACGTGCGGATCGTCGAGTCGAACGAGGACATTTTGCTGTACAGCCGCGGACACATTCCCGGCGCGGTCCACATCGACTGGGTGGCCGATCTGAATGATCCGGTCGAGCGGAATTATCTGACGCGCGAGCAGTTCGAGCAGCTCATGTCGAAGAACGGCATCGCGAACGACACGCGCGTCATCTTCTACGGCGACAAAAATAACTGGTGGGCGTGTTACGCGCTGTGGATTTTCGAGTTGTTCGGGCACACGAATAGCGCAGTCATGGACGGCGGTCGGGTTAAGTGGGAGCAGGAAGGCCGCCCCATGACGAAGGAAGTCCCGCAGTATCCGCCGACCGAGTATCGCGCGCAGGAGCGCGATGACACGAAGAACCGCGCGTTCCGCGACGATGTGCTCAAGCACGTGCAGGCGGGCCTGCCGTTGGTCGATGTGCGCAGCCCCGGTGAGTACACGGGCAAGCTCTATCACATGGAAGGCTACCCGCAGGAAGGCGCGCTGCGCGCAGGCCATATCAAGGGCGCGGTCAACGTCCCCTGGGCGAAGGCTGCCAACCCGAGCGATGGGACGTTCAAGCCGGCCGAGGAGTTGCGCGCGATCTACGAGGGCGAGCAGGGGTTGAAGCCGGGCGACAACGTGGTGGCCTACTGCCGCATCGGCGAGCGGTCGAGCCACACGTGGTTCGTGTTGAAGTATCTGCTCGGCTATGAGAACGTGCGGAACTACGACGGCAGTTGGACTGAGTGGGGCAATCTGGTCGGTGTGCCGATCGAGAGGTAGTGATGCCACGCCGAGACCCGACGGGTTTTGGAAACCCGTCGAGTCTGGCGTATAACAAGGAGCTGCCAGCGTGGATAGACAGGCGCAGATCGACTTTATCCTGGACCACTACGAGAACCCGCGCCACTACGGCGCGCTCGAGGATGCGACGGTAACGCAAAAGGGCGGGAACCCCGGCTGCGGCGACGTCGTCACGTTCTACCTGAAGCTGGGCGATGACGGCCAGATTGAGGACATCTCGTTCGAGGGTGAGGGATGCACGATCAGCCAGGCTGCGTCGTCGATTGTGACTGAGATGTTCCACGGGAAGACCATCGAGGATGTGGAGAACACGTCGGGCGAGGTCATTCTGGACATTCTGGGGCGCGAACTGGCCGCCACGCGGCTGAAGTGCGCCACGCTGGGGCTGAACACGACGAAAGAGGCGGTGCGGCAGGCGCGCCGGGCGCGCATGGAGAGGGATTTGTGAAGTATTTGCTCACTGCCGTTCTTCATAGAGAAGAAGATATGTATGTAGCGGAGTGTCCGGAAGTGGGTACGGTTAGCCAGGGTTATACGATTGAGGAAGCTGTGGTTAATCTGAGGGAGGCAACGGAACTCTATCTGGAGGACTTCCCGCTTCCCGAACCCACTCGGCCTGTCCTGACTACGTTTGAAGCAGTCGTCAATGCCTGAATTGCCGCGAATTTCGGGACGCGAGGCAGTCACGTTACACTGCGAAGGATCACGCCGAACGGTAGTGTGGGCTGTGTGGTGCCGCTGCACGGTGAGCTAAAAATCGGCACTCTGCACGGGATATTGAAACAGGCTCAGGTGGATCCTGAGGAGTTCAAGAGGCAATTATGATCGCTTCACCATCATCAGTGGCGCTCGACGTCCAGCGCATCCGCGCCGATTTCCCGATTCTCGAGCGCGAGGTCAAGGGCAAGCCGCTCGTTTACCTGGATAACGCGGCGTCATCGCAGAAGCCGCTGGCCGTGCTGGACGCGATGGACCGCTATTACCGCGAGACCCATGCCAACGTCCACCGCGGCGTGCACACGCTGAGCGAGGAAGCGACCGCAGCATACGAGGGCGCGCGGGCGAAGGTCTCCAACTTCATCGGCGCGTGCTGCCCGAAGGAAGTCATCTGGACGCGCAACGCGACCGAGGCGATCAACCTGGTGGCGTATAGCTGGGGCCGCGCCAATCTCAAGCAGGGCGACCGCGTGCTGCTCACCGAAATGGAGCACCACGCCAACCTCGTGCCGTGGCAGATATTGGCCGCGGAAAAGGGGATTGAGCTCGACTTCGTGCGCGTGGCCGACAACGGGACGCTGATCCTGGACGACCTGCCGAAGCTGCTGACGCACAAGACCAAACTGTTTGGCTTCTCGGCTGCGTCGAACGTGCTCGGCACGCTGAACCCGGTCAAGGAGCTGACGCAGGCCGCGCACAAGGTGGGCGCGCTGGTGCTGCTCGACGCGTGCCAGGCCGTGCCGCACATGCCGTTTGACGTGCAGGCGCTCGGCATTGACTTTGCAGCCTTCTCCGGTCACAAGATGCTCGGGCCGACCGGCTCAGGCGTGTTGTGGGGCCGCCGCGAGATTCTGAACGCCATGCCCCCCTTCATGGGCGGCGGTGACATGATCCGCGAGGTCAAGCTGCGCCAGTCGAAGTGGAACGAGCTGCCGTGGAAGTTCGAGGCAGGCACGCCGGCCATTGCGGAAGCCATCGGCCTGGGTGCGGCGGTCGACTACCTGTCGGCGCTTGGCATGGAGAATGTGTACGCGGCCGAGCACGAGTTGGTGACGTACGCGATGGAACAGATGCAGGATATCGAGGGGCTGAGGATGCTTGGGCCGCGCGACCGGCGCACGGGCCTTGTCAGCTTCATCCTCGGCAACGCGCATCCGCACGACATCGCGGCCGCATTGGACAGCCTCGGCATCGCGATCCGCGCGGGGCATCACTGCGCGCAGCCGCTGCATGAGCGGTTTGGCGTGCCGGCCACTGCCCGCGCCAGCTTCTACATTTACAATACCCGCGAGGAAGTTGACGTCCTCGTGTCCGGTCTCCGCAAGGTGGCCGAGTATTTTAGTTTTTAGAACCTGACGGGTCTTCGAGACCCGTCAGGTTTGCGGAAGGTGCGCCAGCATGGACTTGTACGCTGAAGAAATCCTGGATCATTACAAGCACCCGCGCCACTTCGGACACCTGGACGAACCGACGCTCGTGTATCACGATCGCAACCCGCTCTGCGGGGATGAGATCACGCTGGAATTGAAGATCGAAGACGGCAAGGTCGCAGACGTGGCGTTCACCGGCCACGGCTGCGCGATCAGCCGCGCGGCCGCGTCGATGATGTCTGAGGAGATCATCGGCAAGTCGCTCGACGAGTTGAAGGGCTACGACAAGGAGAGCATCCTCGACCTGCTCGGCATCGAAGTCGGGCCGGTGCGCATCAAGTGCGCGCTGCTGCCGCTCAAGGCGATGAAGGCCGCGGTGTGGGGGCTGGCGGAGGAAGGCGAGGAGTAACGTGGCGAACTTCGTGAAAGTCGGTCGGGCGGACGAGATTGCGCCCGGCGAGAAGAAGATTTACGAAGTCGACGGCGTTGAGGTCGTCGTTGTCAACCTCGACGGCGAGTATTTCTGCGTCGAGGACGTGTGCACGCACGACGGCGGGCCGCTGGGCGAGGGCGAGCTGCGGGACGGGCAGCTTGTTTGCCCGCGGCACGGCGCGCGCTTTGACGTGCGCACCGGGGACGCGCTCAGCCTTCCCGCTTTTGAGCCGGTCCCGACGTATCAGGTGAAGGTTGAGAACGGCGATCTGTACGTCGAATCGTACTGAACGGAGACAAGAAAATGGCGCCAACTGAAGAACAGGTTCGCGACGTGATTCGCAAGAACGTGTTCGACCCGGAAATCGGGCTGAACATCGTCGACCTGGGGCTGATTTATGATGTGAAAGTGCCGGACGGCAAGAGCGTCGACGTGAAGATGACGTTGACCTCGCCCGGCTGCCCGGTCGGTCCGCAGATCATTGCTGGCGTGCAGACCTACGTGCACCAGGCATATCCCGAACTGGATGCGATCAACGTGCATGTCGTGTGGAGCCCGTTGTGGAACCCGGACATGATGACGCAAGAGGCGAAGGACCAGTTGGGGTTCTATTAATCCGGGCTGACCAAGAAGAAACCAGGTTTCGCCTCGGCCGGACTGAGGGTGCAGAAACCTGGTTTCTTTAGTCTGGGGAGCGTATGACTCGACTCTTTCTCGGCACGCAGGGCTGGAGCTACCCGTCGTGGGTCGGGCCGTTCTATCCCCAGGGCACGCCCACGAGCAAGTTCCTCGACTATTATGCGACGCAGTTCCGTACCGTCGAGTTGGACACCACCTTTTACGCCATCCCGCGCGAAAGCACGGTGAAGGGCTGGCGCCAGCGCACCCCCTCCGGCTTCCGCTTCTCCGCCAAGTTCCCACAGGTCATCACGCACGAGAAGGCGCTGCGCGACTGCCAGCTTGAGACGAACGCGTTCGTCGAGGCGATGGCCGCGCTGGACGACAAGCTCGGCGTGCTGCTGTTGCAGATGCCGCCACAGTGGGGCGCCGGCGCGATGGGCGACCTGGAGAAGTTCCTGCCGACGCTGCCGCCCGGCCAACGCTACGCGCTGGAAGTGCGGCACAAGTCGTGGCTGGCCGAAGGAACCTTCGCGACGCTGACGGAGATGCTCAAGGCGCAGGGCGTGGCGTTATGCCTCGTGCAACACGCGTGGATGCCCGCGATGGACACAGTCACCGCGCCCTTTGTGTACATCCGCTGGCTCGGCCGCCGCGAGGACATCCCGGATGACGACTTCAGCAAAGTGCGCATTAACCGCGACACACAACTCGACAAGTGGGCCGCGCAGGTGACGACGTATATGCAAATGGGTGCGGTGGTGTACGGGTACTTCAATAATCACTACCAGGGACACTCGCCTGCGTCGGTGCGCGCGTTTCAACTTCGACTGACCGCGTTGGACCCTGATGCGTCTGAGCCTGACACGGACGATGTCAAACCTCCGCCCGGTCGCCCGGGCCTCTTCGATCTTGAAGACCCTTCGTCCGACGGCTGACGACCGCTTATCGCGACGCGATCGGGCTCAATCACGACATCTTTCCACAACCACCACTTGATGGTGGAGGTAGGCAGGCGCTTGACCCAGGGTTTCACGAGCCGGTGCTCGCGGCCGTAAGTGAGGGGGATGATGGCTGCGCCTGCCATGAGGATGGCCTCTGCCTGGCGGTAGAGCGCGAGGCGCTCCGTCTGGTTGAGCGCGCGGCCGGCCTGCGCGATAAGCGCCGCGTAGTCCCGATCCTGCCACCCGGTGTAATGCAGGAGCGGGCAGGCCCGCAGGTAGGTGTCCGGGTCGGGATAGTCGGCGAACCAGCCGGTGAGGAACAGGTGGGCCGGGGGGTCGAGCGCGCGGTCCGCGAATGTTCCTGGCCGCATCGTCCCGCCCGTCCAGAAGGTCTCAATCCCCAACGTCTCCTGCCACTGGCGCTGAAGGTGGGCGCTCATCCGCCGCCAGCGTTCCGCTTCGACGATGCGCCCTTCGAGCGCAGGAAATCCCCTTCCGCGCGGAAATCCGGCCTCGGCCAACAGCGCGCGGGCGCGCTCAGGGTCATACGGGGTGCCGAACACGGCAGTGTGACCCGGCATGCCGGACGGCACGAAGCCGCCGGTGGCAGGAGCGACGAAACCCTGCATGACAACATTAGCCAGTTGCTCCCGGTCCGTCGCCAGCGCCAGCGCGCGGCGCACGCGCGCATCGTTCAGAGGCGGTGCGTCAGCGATGCAGCCAAGGAACGCGGTGTGCAGCATCGCGATGGACACATACTGGTCAGCATAGCGCCGGCGCAGAATCTCGATCCCCAACTCCTGCGGATGATCCAGGCGGAGGATGTCGATCTCGCCCGCATCGTAAAGCGCCACGCCTGCGCGCTGGTCGGCTTGCAGGTGCAGCTCGAGGCCAGTAACGTTGCCCTCGAAACGCCCCTCATATCGCGGGTTGCGCCGCATCGTAACGACTTCCCCGGCGCGCCAATTCTCGAGTTGGAACGGGCCGTTCGTCACGATGACGGCGGGGGCGCTCCAGGCGGGGCCGCGCTGCGCAACGCAGTGCCGAGGGAGCGGGTAGCAGACGTTGTGGCTCAGAAGTTGCAGGAAGTGCGGGCTCGGCTGCTCCAGCTCGACCATCAATGTGACATCGTCCAGCGCCTCCACGCCGAGCGCTTCCGTCTCGTCGCCGTGAAACATGTCGGCGTTGCGTAGATCGTGGAGGAGGAGCGCGACGGGTGAACGCGTAGCGGGATCGAGCACCCGGCGCCACGAGCAGACGAAGTCGGCGGCAGTGAGCGGCATCCCGTCACTCCAGGTCAGACCCTGACGGAGGCGAAAAACAAAGCGACGCCCGCCATCGAGTGAGGTCCAGCGCTCGGCCAGATCGGGAATGACTTCCAGTTCGGCGCTGTGCTCCGCCAGGCCGCAGAAGAGCTGGTCCACGACACCGGTCGAGTTGGCATCCCAGGCAAGGTTCGGATCGAGCGTCGTTACGTTGAGGGTCCAGCCAATGCGTAGTTCGCGTCCGCTCCCGGCAGCAGCCTGAATGCGCCCACCAGCCTGCTGCCAGAGCCGGAACGCCCCGTCGTAGGCTTCGCGAGCTCGCAGATGATCGAACGCGATCTGATGGGTGAGGCCCAGCTTCATCAGGGTGCGCGCCCTTAGTTCGGGCTGCGTGTTGGGCGACAGAAGCGCCAGCGCCCGTTCATAGGTCACAACAGCCTGTTCGGACTCGTAGAGACTGCGCGCCTGGTCAGCCGCGAGTAGCAGATATTCCACGGCCTTGGCGCTGTTGCCAGCCAGCACGTAATGGTGCGCGAGCCGCGCCTCGGTCTCCGGTGAGCGAAGGACAATGCTGGCCTCCAGCGCGTCCGCTACTCTGGCATGCAGGTGCTGGCGCCATCCCTGGCTCAGCCCGTTGTAGGCAACCTCGCGAATCTTGTCGTGGCGAAACCGATACCCGACCTCCGAAAGGGACAACTGTTCCTCAATTAACTGACGAGCCGCCAGGTCATCGAGCGCGCGCAGTAAGGGTTCCGGTTCCATCGCAAGGACACGTTGCAGCAGCCCGACCTCGAACGCGCGGCCGATTACCGCGGCTACGCGCAAAACGGACCGGGCATCATCAGAGGGCTCGGCGCAGCGCGCCGCGATCAAATCGTGGATCGTGCTCGACAGCGGCAGACCTGCGAAAATCAGTTCCGCGTTCCCGCCGGTTGGGCGCCACCCACTGGCCGAGTCCTCCGCGAGCCGCCGTGCCAGAAACAGGTTGCGCAGCATCTCGGTAAGGAACAAGGGGTTACCCTCTGTCTCCTGATACAACTGTCGGCCAAATGCGGCGCTGTCCCAGCCGCCTGTGGCGCAAGCGCTGACCAGCCCCGCCACGTCGTCCGGCGTTAGCCGCGCGAGGGGCAGCCGCAGCGCCAGGCCGTCGCGAAGCAGGCCGAGTTCCAGCGCGCGCAAAGCGTCGCGCGTTACGATCCTATCGTCACGATAGGTGGCAACTATCAACAGAGGCATGCGCGCTGCGCTGTGGACCAAGCGGGAGATGAAGCCCAGGGTGGCCGAATCGGCCCAATGCAAATCCTCGAACAACAGTACGGTCAGACGCGTAGCGACAAGCTCCTCGAAGAAGCCCGTCAGCGCCTCTTGCAACCGCGCTCGTTCCTCCGCTGCGGGGGCCGGGTCGGGCAAGGGGAGTTCGGGCACGAACTGACGGAGCGCAGGGAGAAGCAGCGCCAGGTGACGACCCCGCGGTCCAAGCATGCGTTGCAGGACGTCGCGCGTCGCGCTTTGCAGTAAGTAATTGCGCAGCGCCTCCCGGAGGGGCTGGTAGGGCAGATCCTGCTCAAGCTCGTAAGCGCGACTCTTGATCACCTCTGCGCCTTGATCTGCCGCATAGGCGAGGAACTCATCGCAGAGGCGGCTCTTGCCGATTCCCGCCTCTCCTGAGACAAATACTACAAAGGCGCCAGCCTGGGCGCGCTGCAATGCATCGGCCAACGCGGCCATCGCTGCGTTGCGCCCGACAAAGGGCAACCAGGTCGGCAGGGGGCGTTCGGAGGGGAGAGGACGCCCTGGCGCTACGCCAAGCGCAACGGGTGAGGCCTGGAGCAGGTCTTCGCGCAGGATGCGCGCGTGCAACTCCTGCGTTTCCGGTAGCGGATCGACTCCGAGCTCGTCGATCAGCGCGTGGTGGCAGCGTTCGTAAGCCAAAAGCGCCTGATCCCGCTCGCCAAGCTGGTAATGATACAGCATGATCTGGCGATGCGTGCTCTCGCGGAGCAGATCCACGGCCAACACCTGGCGGCAGGCGGCGAGCGCGCGGCGATAGTGCTGCTGCTGAGCGTGACAATGGCCTAGCCGACTCAACATGTCCAGGCGAACGAGGCGCAGTTGCTCGCGCGCCGCCAACGCCCAGTCATCGTAGGGGTTCTCCTCAAGGTAATCACCTCGATAGAGCTCGGCGGCGGCTTCGTATGCGGACGCGGCTGGGCCCCAGGCCCCGCGGCGCTCGGCTTCTTGCCCGAGAGCGACCGCACTGGCAAAAGCGTCGACATCCAGCCAGACATCCGGGTTGGAGCGAAAGATGTAGCCCTGTCCTGCAGTCGCGACAAAGGAGGAGCCGGCGCCGAGCACCCGCGCGGGTTCAAGGACGCTGCGCAGACGACTGACCGCCACGCGCAGGCTGTTAGTTGCGGAAGCCGGTGTAAGCTCCGGCCAGAGCGCATCAACGATGCGCTCGGCAGAAAGGACATGGTCGCGTTCGGTCAAGAGGAGTTTGCAGAGGTCTCTGGTCTTTCGGTTCGGCCACGCGCGGAGGGTGACGAGGTGATCGCCTCGCCACAGTTCGAACACGCCAAACAGCCGAATGCGGAGCAGCGGCACGCGCACCCTCCGGGCCGAACCATTGACCGCACCGAAAGCGCTACGGAGCCAGAACTATTATAGCACTCGCCAGCCTCGCGTCGAGGCTGGCCCTCCGGTTGCGCAGGATGCGGTAAGCCCGCGTTCGCTGGCCCCGCTCCTATTTCTCCTCGCGGCTGAATGCCATGCCCGATGCCGCGGGCCAGGCTGCCTTTCCGACGAAGAAGATTACGATGACCAGCGTCGCCAGATAGGGCAGCGCGACGAGGAACTGATACGGAATGGCCTTGATACCGAGCGCCTGGAGCCGCAACTGGAACGCGTCCGCCGTGCCGAAGAGGAGGCTGCCGAGCAGCGTGCCGACGGGCGTCCACTTGCCGAAGACGATGGCCGTGTAGGCGATGTAGCCGCGGCCGGCTGTCATGTTCTCCATGAACTGGCCGATCTGGCCGATGGAGAGGAACGCGCCGGCGAGGCCCGACAGCAGGCCTGCGACCACCAGCGTGGCGAAGCGCACCTTGAAGACGCTGATGCCCACTGTGTCGGCCGCGTGCGGATGTTCGCCCACAGAGCGGATCTTCAACCCCCACGTCGTCTTGAACAGGACGAACGAGATGACCGGCACGAGCAGATAGGCGATGTACACGATCGGCAGTTGCCGGAAGAAAACCGGCCCGATGAGCGGGATTTGCGAGAGCAGCGGGATGGCGAACGGTTGGAGCTTCGGCACGCGCACCGGGTCGCCCGCAAGGCCGAAGAACATCGTGTTGAGGTAACTCGTCAGGCCGACGACCATCAGGTTTAGCGCGACCGCGGACACGATCTGGTTGGCCCGCAACGGGATGATCATTACGCCGTAAAGCATAGAGATGAGCACGCCCGCCAGCGAGGCCGCGATAAAGCCGAGCAGGATGCTCTTCGACACAAACGCAACCGCGACGCCGACAAAGCAGCCCATGAGCATCATGCCTTCCATGCCAAAGGTCACAATGCCCGCGCGCTCGGCGACGAGGCCGCCCATCGCGGCCATCAGCACCGGTGTGGCAACGCGTATGGCAGCAGCCCAGAACTCAGGGGAGATAATCAGCGCAAGCAAATCCTGAAGCACGAAACACCGCCTCTCGTTACCTGGGCCGGGCCGCCCGCCCGCGAATGTTGACGGCCGTCCCGGCAATCGCGAATAGGATCGCCAGCGCCTGGAGGATGTAGATCAGCGAAATCGGCACGCCGACCATAATCTGCATCGTGTTCGACCCCGCGCGCAACCCGCCGAAGAAAAGCGCGCTCAACACCGCGCCCGCGGGATGCAGTTGGCCGACGAGCGCGACCGGGATGCCGTCGAAACCGACGTTGATGAGGAAGTCGTCGATGATGCGGCCCTGGTTGCCGAGGATCTCGATCCCGCCCGCCAGCCCGGCCAGCGCGCCGGAGATGAGCATGGTCATCAGCATCGTGCGCGAGACCTTGATGCCCGCGTAGCGCGCCGCATGGGGGTTCGACCCCACCGTGCGCACCGCAAAGCCGAAGCCGGTGCGCCACAGAAGGATGAAGACGATCACCGCGGCGAGGAGGGCGACGACCGCGCCGAGATTCAGCCGCATGGCGGGCCAGAGCACGGGCAACTGCGCGCTGTCGAAGATGGTTGCGGACTTGGCGAACGGCTGGGCGCCGTCCTTCAGCCCGAAGTACTCCCAGAAGCGCCACGTGAAACCGGACACGGTGTCCTTGCGCACCGACCAGGCGAGCACCTGCACCGCGATATAGTTCATCATCAACGTGGTAATGACCTCGTTGAACCCGCGGAACGCCTTGAGCGCGCCGGGGAGCAGCGACCACAACGAGCCGGCCGCCATCGCGGCGAGGATGCACAGCGGCACATGGAGCCAGAGCGGCAGGCCCTGGAACCGCACGCCGACTGCGGTCGCAGCCATGCCGCCGAGAATCAACTGCCCTTCCGCGCCGATATTGAAGACGCCACCCCGATAGCCGAATACGACCGCCAGCCCGGCCAGCAACAGCGGCGTGGTCTTGCGAATCGTCGTGCCGATGCTGTCCAGCCCGCCGAATGCGCCCTTGAAGAGCGCGGCGTATGCTTCGATGGGATTTGCGCCCTTCGCGAGGATCACGACCGAGCCGACCACGAAGGCCAGCAGGACCGCGGCGAGCGGGACGAGTATCTTGAGCGAGGATTCAAACGTCTCCTGCCAGTTGAATGAGGACCTGGGACGTTGAACTGCGGTCTCCGGGTTCACCATGTGTCCCTCACTTTGCTGCCTGCGACATCACCTAAGCCGTTAGCTGGGGCCGCGTGTCCTTGCTGCCCGCCATCATCAAACCGATGCGCTCCACGTCCACCTTCCCCCCCGGCACGATGCCCATAATCTCGCCCTCGTACATGACGGCGATGCGGTCGGCCAGGCCGAAGATTTCCTCGAGCTCGGTTGAGATGAGCAGGATGGCGCTGCCCCGGCTGCGCAGTTCGAGCATCCGCTGGTGCACATATTCGGTTGCCCCGACGTCGAGGCCGCGCGTGGGCTGCACCGCGACAAACAGCTTCGGCTCGCGGCTCATCTCGCGCGCCAGCACGACCTTCTGCTGGTTGCCGCCCGACAGCTTCTTCGCCGCCAGCTTCGCGCTGGGCGTGCGGACGTCGAAGGCTTTCAGCAGGCGCTCGGCCTGCTCGGCGATCTTGTCCAGTTGGAGGAAACCGCGCTTGGAGAGCGGAGGCCGCCAGTAGGTGGCGATCATCAAGTTTTCCGTCAGCGAGAAGTCCATAACGAGACCGGTGCGCTGCCGGTCTTCGGGGATGTGGGCGACCTGTAACTCGACGAGAGTGCGCGGCTCGGCGTTTGTCGCGTCGACACCGTCAATCGTGACCGCACCCTCTGTTGCGCGGCGCAGCCCGGTGATCACTTCCGCGAGCTGGCTCTGACCGTTGCCGTCGACTCCAGCGATGCCGAGAATTTCACCTGCATGGACGTCGAAAGTGACGCCCCTGAGCGCCGGCAACTCGCGGTTGTTCAAGGCCCGCAGGTCGCGCACCTGGAGGATGGGCCGCCCCGGTTCGACGTCCGGTTTGTCCAGCCGCTCGACCACGTCGCGACCGACCATCATGCGCGCGAGCTGGCGGCGGCTCGTGTCCGCTGTGCGCACCGTGTCGATGACCTTGCCATCGCGCAGGATGGTCACACGGTCGGTGGCGGCCATGACTTCTTCAAGCTTGTGCGTGATGAAAATAATCGACAGCCCTTTGGCCGTCATGCCGCGCAGGACGTCGAAGAGGTCTTTGACCTCGCCCGGTGTGAGCACGGCGGTGGGTTCGTCCAGAATGAGGAGCTCGGCGTCGCGGTACAGCGCCTTGATAATCTCGACACGCTGCTGCACCCCGACGGGCAACTGCCAGACGTAGGCGTTGGGATCGATGGGCAGGCCGTATGTCTCGCCCAGCTGCCGGATTTTGGCCCCGGCGCCGGCATTATCGACCAGCGGCGCGCGCGGCTGCGGCAAGCCCAGGACTACGTTTTCCGTCACGGTGAACGGCGGCACGAGCATAAAGTGCTGGTGCACCATGCCGATCCCCAGCGCGATGGCATCCCGGCTCGAGCGGACGTCCACCTCCTGGCCTTTGAAGAGGATTCGCCCGCCGTCATGGTGGTAGATGCCATAGAGGATGTTCATCAGCGTCGTTTTGCCGGCGCCGTTTTCGCCCAGCAGGGCGTGAATCTCGCCGCGCTCGACGTCCAGGTTCACCTGATCGTTCGCGAGGACGCCGGGGAAGGTCTTGACGATGTTCTCCATGCGGAGCAAGGGATCGGGCATGCTGATCTCCCGCTATAGGCTGCCGGTCTGGCGCTGCCGCCCGGCAGGGCCAAGCAGCAGCGCCGAAAGAGTCTTAACGCCTGTGACAGGGCAGTGCGCCTAGAGGTCCGTGCGTACTTCAAGGGTTGGCAGAGAGGAAGGATCCTCCATGTACTTCTGCAAGGTTTCCATGACCTTCTTCTCGACCTCGGCCGGAACCAGGCCGTAGAACGGCTCCATGCCCACGGACCCTTCCTTGAGGCCGATGGCGAAGTGGCCGCCGGGCTTGCCGGCTGCCATCAACTGGACGACGTACTCCATGTTGCGAACGACGTCTTCCCGCCAGCCGCCGATGATCAGTTCGGGCGCCAGATAGTTCTTATCCTTCACCCAGGAGATGACACGAAGATCTGTATTGCCTTCATCGTAGGCTTCTTTCGCGGCTTCGACGGTGCCCAGGTCGCCCGCATCAGCCTCAAGGATCAGCACGTCGACACCGTTCTCGATGTCGGCCGCGGCGAGTTCCTTGGCCTTCGCCGGGTCAGCCCAGCTGCCGACATAGGACTCGATAACCTCGACGTTTTCCTTGCCCAGGTCCTTGCAGGCCTGGCGCGTCATCTTGATGTGGTGATCCAGCAGGGGGAACTGCGTGCCGGCGACGTAGGCGACCTTGTTCGTCTTGGTGATCGAGCAGGCGATCATGCCGACGAAGTAGCCGCCTTCACCTGCGGAGTTGGTGACGGTGTAGAGGTTGGGGATGTCGGCTGCGCCACCGTTGGTCTGCATGAACTTCTTGTCGGGGAATTCCTTCGCCACCTTCTCGATGGCCTCGGCCCACTCGAAGCCGTGACCGAAGACGATGTCGAAGCCCGCCTTCGCGTAATCGCGGAAGACCTGCTCGGCATCCGCCGGCTTCACGTTTTCGGTGTACGCGATCTCCATGCCGTACGCATCGCGCAGGTGGACCAGGCCTTTGTAGGCCGAGGTGGTCCAGCCGGCGTCGTTGACCGGGCCGGAGAAAACGGCCGCGATCTTCTTGCCCTTCATTGACGCCATGACGTCGGGTGCGGGAGTGGCCTCGACGACCTTCTCCACGACCTTCTCGACGACCTGGGTCTCGACGACCTTCACCTCTTCCTTGACGACCTGGGTGACGACCTTCTCCACCACCTGGGGCGCGGGCGCAGGGGCTGCGCAGGCGCTCAGCAGCAAGGCGGCGACAGCCAGCAAGGCGAACAAAGTGTTGCGAGCCTTCATGTAGTTCTCCTCCGTGTGCGGTTGGTGACTGACCCTGAAAGGGGAGACCGGGTTGCGTACAGGTAGCGAGGGATGCGACAACTCGATAAGCACCTCCTCCCTTGGAGAATGTTTCGACTTAAGAAACGGCTCAGAACCACGAGTGAAGCCAGTCCGCGCGCATCTCAAAGCATCGCAATCAGCTTCTGTGGGGGGACGGATGGCCGGCGGCTGCAGAGAACTTCGTGGCTCAGTCGGCGCAACGATCATCCGTTAGTACATTACATCCCTAGCGGCGCTTTGTCAAGTAGGAGTTTACAAGGAATCCATTACTGTTACGACAGATGACGAAGGGCCCGACGTGTTCGTCGGGCCCTTCGTGGCACATGGACAAGCGCTATGGTGAAGCGCGTGCGCTCGAAGCTACAACTCCTGCCACTCGAGGATCACCGCAGCAGCAAGGGCGGCGATAATCACAATGGCGACAGAGATAACGAGGGCGGGCCAGGCAGTCGCGGTTTGGCCGAGAGCAATGCCGGCGCCCCAGGCAGCCAGGTAGTTCGGTGTGAACTCGCCGATCCGCGGGAGCGAGCCGAGGATGATCAGCAGGAACAGGCCGATGAACGCGTACGCGTAGGCCGCGCCCTGCGACCGCGCAACTGCGCTCCCCAACAGCGCCAGCGACAGGTAAGGCAGAAAGGAGAGAAGCAACAGCGCGTTCATTAGCAGGAACTTGCCGACCGGCAGCGCATCGAAAAGGATCGTTGTGTAGGCGAAGGCCAACACCGCCGCGACGAGCAGCCCGAGGGCAACGATCAATGTCCACACGAACCACTTGGCGAGCACTGCGTTTGCCCGCCGGACAGGTCGCAGGAAGAGCATGGCGGCTGTGCCGCGTTCCTTCTCGCCAGCGATGAGGCCTGCGGTCAGCGCGACGAGCAGCAGCAGGCCGAACTGGCTGACGTTCTTGATGTACTGGCTGACCGCGTCGGCGATGCTCGGCGCAGGGATCATCTGCGAGAAGCCCGCGGGCAGGTTCGGGATCAGCTTGAATAGCTGCGGCGTATAATAGGCGAGCACGGGCGAGATCAGCCCCGCGACCGCCAGCACCGCGACGAAGACGACCACGCGCCAGGTGCGCCACGCCTCGCGCCATTCCTTCGCAAGCAGGGTTTTCATGATGACGCCTCCGGGCCGGTCAAGCGCAGGAAAATCTCTTCGAGGGACGGGTGAACTAGCTCGAAGCGCCGGACGACCATACCGGCCTCGCTCAATGAACGGAGCACGGCGGGCTGCGCGGCGGCCACGTCGGAGACGGTCAGCCGCGCAATCTTCTCCTTGACCGACACCTCGCGCACCAGCGGGAGGCTGCGAGCGGCGTTGACCCAGCCGCCCCACTCCCCTTCCGCCTCCACCTCAAACACGGGCACGGCGTAGCGGTCGAGCAGCGCGGTGCGCTCGTCCTGCAGGATGAGCCTGCCCGCCTTGACGATGCCCACCACGTCGCAGACGCGCTCTACATCGGCCAGGATGTGGGTGGAGAGCAGGATGGTCGTCTCGCCGCGCAGGTCATCGATCAAGTCGAGCACCTCCTTGCGGCCAGCCGGGTCGAGCGCGCTGACCGGCTCGTCGAGCAGGAGGATGGGCGGGCGATGGACGAGCGCGGCGGCAAGCCCAAGGCGCTGGCGCATGCCGCGCGAGAAGCCCTGCACGCGGCGCTTCGCCGCGGCCTTCAGGCCGACGCGCTCCAGCAGGTCGCGCGCGCGGCGCTTCGCCTCCTTGCCCTCGATGCCGTGCAGCGGCGCGATGAAATCCGACAGGTACTCCTGCGCGGTCATGTAGCCGTAGAAGGCGGGTTCTTCCGGCAGCACGCCGATCAGCTTGCGATGATCCTCGCCGCCCGCGCGCACTGGAATGTCGCCCACGACGACTGCGCCCGAATCGGCCTTTGCCAGGCCGGAGACGATGCGCATGGTTGTTGTCTTGCCCGCGCCGTTGGGTCCCAGAAAGCCGTACACGACCCCACGCGGCACCTGAAGGCTCAGCCCATCGAGCGCGCGCACCTGCCCGTAGGTCTTGACGAGGTTCTCAATCGAGATCATCGGGTTTCTCCACGTTGCGGCCCCATGCAAGGTACAGGCCGGAGATGATCACACCCGCTGGGAACGAGATCATGCTGAGGATCAGCAGGCCGAGCCAGAGGCCCCGCGGGCCGCGGACGGCTTTGCGGCGGGACAAATCGATCAGACCGATAATGGCGAGCGTCAGTTGCAATAAGAGCACCGGCGCCAACAAGAGCAGAATGCGACCGATATTCGGCAACACGGGTTCCATCTTCGCCTCCTCCATTGATGAACGCTATGTATACGCAGCGCGACCAGCGCAGGTTACGCGCTTGCTTTCTGACCTCACGCATCGAGCGTCGCACCATGACGCCGCTTGTTGCGCGAGCTCTCGCCTTGTGGCATACTTTCTTCCCGGCACGCACTGCTGCGCTACCCCATCCAATCACCGCGGACCGACTTCATGGGCGACATCTTTCGGGACAACCGGCGCCTGCTGGTGTTCATCATCTTCTCCAACTTCCTGCTCAACTTCGGGTTCCAGGTCTGGCAGACGCTGTTCAACAACTTCGCGGTCGAGAACATCGGCGCGGGACCGGCGCAGGTCGGGCTGATCCAGGCGGTGCGCGAGGTGCCGGGGTTGCTTGGCTTTGCGATTGCGTTCCTCGCCCTGATCATGTCCGAAATCCGGCTCATGACGTTGAGCATCATCCTGCTCGGCATCGGCGTTGCTGCGACCGGCTATGCGAACAGCGTCACGACCCTGCTCATCACCACGTTCGTCATGTCGCTCGGCTTCCACTTCTTCATGCCCAGCAGCAATTCGGTCGTGCTGATGCTGATGAAGCAGGAGGACACACCGAAGACGCTCGGCAATCTCGGCAGCCTGGGCTCGCTGGCATCGGTGGCCGGAACGGGCGTCGTGCTGTTGTTCGCGACCTCAATGGGCTACAAGAGCATGTTCCTGGCGGTGGGCATCCTGGTCATCGTCGCCGGGCTGCTGCTGTTGCCGTTCGGGAACCGGCCATCGAACCTGCCACAGGGGCGCAGGGTGCAGTTGCGGAAGGAGTACTGGCCGTACTACGTCCTCTCGTTCCTGCTAGGCAGCCGCCGCCACATCTTCACCACGTTCGCGGTCTTCCTACTGGTCAAGGAGTTCGGCGTCAGCGTGCAGACGATCGCCATGCTGTTCCTCGTCAATGGCATCATCAACGTGCTGACGCTGCGTTGGACGGGCCGGCTGGTCGGCAAGATTGGCGAACGGACCGCGATGACGATCACGTTCGCGTCGCTGGCGGTCATCTTCTTCGGCTACGCGTATGCGGAAGCGCTGCCCGTGCTGTTCGCGCTCTTCATTCTTGACAACGTCTTTTTCGGCTTCAACGTGTCCCTGTCGAGCTATTTCCAGAAGATCGCGGTGTCAAAGGACGAGATCACCGCGAACGTGTCAACACAGCAGGCCATCGAGCACATCGCGGCGATCACCGTGCCGCTCATTGGCGGGACGGTGTGGGCGGTGTACGGGAGCGAGGCGCCGTTCCTGTTCGGCGTGGTGATCGTGCTGCTGGGGCTGGTGCTGACGCAGTTTATGCGCGTGAAGCCGGCCGCGGAGACAGTGGCTGCGCCGACGAATTGAGAAGTTAAGCTGGCGCGTTGCGGCGCGCCTGCTACAGTGCTAGAATTAGTTGAGAGTCATCGTCATGGACTGGGAAGATGACTGGAAAACCAGAAAATAAAGTCCGCTGCGCTTTCTGCGGCGGATTAGCCGATATGGATCGCGCAACAATCCCGTTCGTCTCGGGTAAAAGCGTTGTCGTGGTGCGCAAAGTGCCGGCGTATGTTTGCGAAAACTGCGGCGAGCCTTTCATGGCCGGTCACGTTGTCGATGTTGTCTCAGGGCTTCTTAGCAAGGCCAAGTCCCTCGGCGCGGAGTTGTCGATGGTGACGTATGCCGAAGAAGAGGATGAAGCGCTGCTGCCGCGGTAGGTTATCAGATCATTGTCACAAAGGAGTGCTACCCATCATGCCCCAACAAGAGTACTGGGAAAAGTACCTCGGCGCAGATTTGGGCGTCGTGGACCCCGACATTGACGCTATTATCGACTTCGAGGAAGAGCGCCAGGCGCGCAAGCTCATCATGATCCCCTCCGAGTCGATGGCGCCGCTGGCCGTCCGGCAGGCGCTCGGCTCGGTGTTCAACAACGTCTACGCGGAGGGCTATCCGCCCCTGCGCATGACGCGCGACGACGAGGATTTGCTACTCGACTATCCGCATCAGCTCGCCTACTACCGCCGCTACGCCGACCGTCGCTTCTACAAAGGCGTCGACTACGTGCACTTTGTCGAGACGCTGGCGCAGCGCCGCGCCGCGCACATCTTCGCCAACGACCGCGTATCGCACAACAACGTTTATGCCAATGTCCAGCCGCTTTCCGGCGCGGCGGCCAACCTCGCCGTGTATGACACGTTCCTCCAGACCGGCGATACGGTCATGGGCATGGATCTGTTCCAAGGCGGCCACCTGACACACGGCAGCGAGTTCAACTTCTCCGGCAAGCGCTTCCGCGTCGCGTCCTACGGCGTGAGCAAGGCCACGGGCAAACTCGACTACGACGAAATCCGCGACCTGGCGCGGCGCGAGCGGCCGAAGATGATCATTGCAGGGTTTACGTCGTACACCTGGGCGCCAGACTGGCAGCTTTTCGCGGACATCGCGCACGAGGTCGGCGCGATCCTGCTGGCCGACATCAGCCACCCTGCAGGCATGGCAACTGCGGGCGCGTATCCTAACCCCGTCGGCATCGCAGATGTAGTGACCTGCACCACGCACAAGACGCTGTGCGGCCCGCGCGGCGCGATCATTATGACGACCGACGAGGACCTCAGCAAGCGCATCGACATGGCGGTCTTCCCCGGCGAGCAGGGCGGCCCGCACACGCAGAAGTTCGCCGCGATGGCCGTGGCGTTCAAGATTTGCGCCACCGACGAATACAAGCGCATGATGCACCGCATCAAGGAGAACGCTGCCGCGCTCGCCGACGGGCTAACGAAGCGCGGGCTAAAGCTCGCCTACGGCGGCACGGATACCCACTTTTGCATGCTCGACCTGAACAGCGTCAAGGCGAAGACGGGCTTTCCGCTGCGCGGCGAACCGGCCGTCCGCATCCTCGACATGGCCGGCATCGTCGCCAACAAGAACACGATCCCGGGCGACACCCTGACCGCGCTCGGCATGGGCATCCGTCTCGGCACACCGTGGTTGACGCAGCGCGGCTTTGGGCCGGCGGAGATCGACCGCGTTGCCGCGTTGATCCACAAAGTCGTTACGAGCATCCAGCCGTTCAGCTACACCGGGCTTTCCGGTGAGCTGCCGCGCGGCAAGATCGACCTGGACGTGTTCGAGGAAGTGAAGCTTGAGGTTGAGCAGCTCGCCTTTGCGGGTGCGACGGACACGATGGTCCCCTTGCATGATTACCCACACTTCTTCCAGCGGGACCGGACGACTGCGCCCGACAGCGAGTACGGCTTTGCGCTGGTGTCCGGCGAGCGCGCTGTGCCTGGGCTTAACCAGATCGTGACGGCGGACGTGTATGCGATGCAGCCGGGCGACGTGAAGACGGGCTACGTCCTTGACGCGCAGGGCTGCGCAATGGATGCGGTCGCGCTGCAACGACTGACCGCGGACGAGTACGGCCGCGACCGGTTCGTCGTGCGGAGCCACGCGGAGAACTTCCCGCGCGTGCTGGCGTGGCTGCGCGGGCTGGGCGACGGTTACACGCTGTTCGACAAGACCGATGTGCTGCGGAAGGTTGAGGGGCCGCTGGTCGTCGAGGACGTATCACGAAACCTGACAGGTGCGTCACTTCGTGACGGCGGAGACCTGTCAGGTTTGATCGCGGTAAACGGCGGCCCGGCTAACGTTGCGGGTCGTGACGCGCGCGAACTTCACGGCGAGATGCCGGAACTGTTCGAGCTTCGCAAGCCCTACTTCGTGGGGCAACACATATTCGCCGAAGTCCGCCAAAAGGAAGCAACTGGGCCGGTGTTCGAGTGGCACGAACCGGAGGGCGCGCCCCTCAAGCGCACCGCGCTCTACGACTGGCACAAGGCCCACACGCGCCACATCGTCCCCTTCGCGGGCTGGGAGATGCCCGTGTGGTACACGGGCGTGCTCGACGAACACAACGCGGTGCGCAAGGCCGCGGGGCTGTTCGACGTGTCGCACAAGGGCGTGTTCGAGGCCACCGGGCCGCACGCAGCGGAGTTC
>CAZPTI010000027.1:0-30269 GCA_964588925.1 uncultured Anaerolineales bacterium
GTACTGGGGGTGTTTTGTCGGGGTGGGAATATTGTCGCGCTGGTTTCCGCCGGCGCTGGGTAGCGCAGGCTGAAGCCTACGCGACGAATCAAAGGGAGGAATCATGGGAGAATTGCGCGTTGTCGCGGAACTGATGGCGGTCGCGGCGCGGACTGCGCCCAAGACGAAGGGCGAGGATTGTCTCGTCATGCGCATCGTTGAGGGCGAGGAGCTTCAGACGCTGGCGCAGAAGATGGCCGAGTTTGGCGTCCGCGCGGGGAAGAAAAACTTCGACCGGGATGGGCGTAACGTTGCCAACTCAGACTCGCTGTTGCTGATCGGCATTAAAAACGCAACTACCGCCGGTCTAAACTGCGGCGCATGCGGCGTGGAGGTTTGCGAGCTGCTGCCGGTCAACTCGGTGGAGGGCGAGTTCCGCGGGCCGAACTGCGCGTACCGGCTGCTTGATATGGGCATCGCGCTGGGTTCAGCCGCGAAGATGGCCGGGATGCTTAATGCCGATAGCCGCATTATGTATCGCGCAGGCGCAGTCGCGCGAGAGATGGGCCTGATCGACGCGGACTTCGTCATGGGCATCCCCATTTCCGCCACAGGCAAGAGCATCTATTTCGACCGATAGAACCGCAGTCCGCTGCGAGTTTGTCGAATTCGGCGAGTTCGCAGCAGCCCCCCTCGTTTTCCGCTTATGGAAAGTCTGCGCTATAATCTGCGGCGTAACCAACTCAAATCGCGCCCGATGTCCCGGGTTGCAGGGGAGACCGCCGCCTATGGATGCCAACATCCAGGAATTCCTCAACCACCTCTCAGCCGAGAAGGGGAGTTCCGACAACACGGTCGCCGCTTATCGGAACGACCTGAATCAGTTCCAGGAGTTTATTGCGTCGGAGAAGGGGGGCCGCGAGTCCAAGCTGGCGGACGGCCTGTGGACCGATCTTGAACGGGATGACCTTATCAATTATATCCTGTGGCTGAAGGAACGCGAGTACGCATCCGCGACCGTGGCGCGGAAGGTCGCGGCGATGAAGTCGTTCTGCGGCTTCCTCGTGCGCACCGGCGCGGTCGAGGATAACCCCGCCGAGGAACTGGACTCCCCGAAGGTTAAGAAGCAGCTCCCAACCACCCTCACCCCCGACGAGGTCGAGAAGCTTCTGGCGCTGCCGGGCCAGGGGAACGGCTCGCCGAAATCGTTGCGCGACACCGCACTGCTGGAAGTGCTGTACGCAACCGGGATGCGCGTGAGCGAGGTCGCGGGGCTGACGCTGGACGACATCGACCTGGGCGCGGGCACCATCCGCTGCGTGGGCAAGGGCAACAAGGAGCGCGTGATGCCCCTGTACGCCGAGGCGTGCCACGCGCTAAGCGCCTACCTGGAGAAGGGCCGGCCGGCGCTGTGCGGTTCGCATGCGGACGAGCGGACGCTGTTCCTCAACCCGCGCGGCGAAAAGCTGACGCGGCAGGGCCTGTGGCTGATCATCAAGGCATACGCCAAGCAACTCAACCTGGAAGATCGGGTGACCCCCCACACCTTGCGGCACTCCTTTGCGACCCACATGCTGAACGGCGGGGCCGGGCTGCGCGAAGTGCAGAAGCTGCTGGGCCACGCGAACATCTCCACCACCCAGGTTTACACCCACTTGACGCGCGAACGGCTGCGCGAAGTGTATGACTCGGCGCACCCGCACGCGTAACATCTAGCGCAAACAGGAACCAGGTTTCGCGCCTGTGAGGCCAGCGAAACAGAAATCTGGTTCCTTGGGGGGACAAGAATCGCATGGACTATGAAGCCTTCACGCGGCAGCAATACCGCGAAATCGCGGAGTTCCTTCGCGCTCGGACGCAACATCGGCCAACTGTCGGGCTGATCCTCGGTTCGGGCCTCAATGCGCTCGCCGATGAGATGGTCGATGCCGACCGCCTGCCCTTCGACTTGATCCCCGGCTTTGTCGGGACGACTGTGCAAGGGCATCAGGGCAAGCTCGTTTTCGGGAACATCTCGGGGCAAGAAGTAGTCATCATGCAGGGGCGCGTGCACGCGTACGAGGGCCACTCGATGCAACGCGTCACGCTGCCGGTGCGCGTGATGAGCGAGCTGGGCGTGCGCACGTTGATCGTCACCAACGCGGCGGGAGGCGTTAACTCGTCCTTCCGCGCGGGCGACCTGATGCTGATCGTCGATCACATCGGCTTTATGACGATGGTCGGGGGGAATCCGCTCTGGGGTCCGAACGACGAGACGCTCGGCCCGCGCTTCCTGGCGATGAACAACGCCTACGACAAGCAGTTGCGCAGGCTGGCGTTGGAGGTCGCGGCCGAGCGGGGCATCGACCTGAAGCAGGGCGTGTATGCGGGGCTGGGCGGGCCGACGTTCGAGACGCCGGCGGAGATCCGCTTCCTGCGCATGGCCGGCGCGGACGCGTGCGGCATGAGCACGGTGCCCGAGGTGATCGTCGCGCGGCATATGGGGCTGCGCGTGCTTGGCATCAGCGGGATCAGCAACGCAACGATTGACGATCCCGATGCGGAAGAAACGGCTAACCACGAAGAGGTGCTGGCGGCCGGGCGGGAGATGACCCCGAAGCTGATGGCCCTCATTCGGGGGGTGTTGGAGAGGTTGCCGAACTAGCGGCGTTCATGGCTGTCGTTATCGATCTCATTCGCGAGTTCTCTCCGTGGATTTACGGCGCGTGCGCGATCCTCGCGCTGTGGTATCTGCGCGTCGTGCTGGTGGCGCGGCGCGACCGGCGCTACGCCGTCTTTGCGCTGGAACGCGAGCAGGCGCTTAACCGCGTGTTTGGCGCGTGGGGCGCAGCCTTCGGCATTATCCTCGTGATGGGCGCGGTGTATGCCTTGAGCACGGTGGTTTTCAAAGCAGTCGAGCCGCAGTTAACCGCCGATCAGCCGACGGCCACACCGGCCTTTGCCGTGGCCGCAGTTGGCACCCCAACGGCTACCCCCACACTACCCGAACCAGACGTGACCGCCACGCCGACCGAGACGCCGAAACCCGCGCGTCCGACGCGTCGACCGACGAACACGCCAGCGCCCGTTCAGCCGACCGTGCCGCCCACGCCCGCGCCGCAGGTGCAGCGTCCGCGCTGCCCAACCGGCAACGCAGTTATCTCGTCGCCGGGGGTGGGCGAAGTCTTCTCCGGCCCGGTCGCCATCTTCGGCACAGCTAACGTCGAAAACTTCCAGTTCTACAAGCTTGAGTACGGCGCGGGCGAGAATCCGGCCGTGTGGTCGTACTTCGGCGGGGGCGACTCGCCCGTTGTGAACGGACGCCTTGGGACGCTCAACGTCCTGCCGCCCGGCGCCTACAGCATCCGCGTCGTGGCGGTGGATCAGGGTGGCAATTACCCGCTGCCCTGTCAGACCACGATCACGTTCCGATAAGCAGACTAACCATGACCCCTGAATCCAACCTGCTCGACACCGCCCGCCGCGCGGCCGACCGCGCGCGCAAGGCGCTGTCGCAGCTATCTGATAACGTGCTGGCCTGGCGCGAACGGTCAAGCGGTGAGCGCGAGGAAATGTGCGTCGCGGAGCTCGCCGCTACAGAGCCGGTGCGTCGCTGGCGCGCGGCCGCGGCGTTGCGACGCAATCCGCTGTGCGGACCGGAAGCGATTGAGGCACTGGTTCGCGCGCTGGCCGACCCGGAGCAGTTCGTGCGCTGGCATGCGGCCGAGGCGCTGGCCGCACAGGAACCGGGCCGGGCGCATCCCGCTTTGGAACGGGCGTTGAGCGATGCTGATCCGGTGCGCCGCGCGGGCGCGGCCGAGGCGCTTGGCAAGCTGGGCGGCGAGTCCGCGGTGTTGGCGCTTAAGAAGCGTATCTCTGACCCCGATCCGCTTGTCCGACAGGCTGTCGCGGGCGCGCTGGGGCAGATCGCTGACCCGACCACGGCGGAGTCGCTCTTGCCGTTGCTTGAGGACGCCGATCCGCAGGTTGTTCGCGCGGCTGCGCGCGCGCTCGGACAAGTTGGCAACACCCTGGCCGCGTGTACGCTGGCTTCGGCGCTCGTGCAGCCGGGACAGGACCTGCTGGTGCGCCGCGCGCTAGCCGCTGCGCTCTCGCACATCCCGCACCCGGACGCGCAGGCGCCGCTGCTCGAAGCCCTTCGCGACCCTGATCCGCAGGTGCGCGCCTACGCCGCATCCGCGCTCGGGCAGGTGGGCAACGAGGACGCGCATGGGCCGCTGCAGGAGTTGACGGCGGACAAGAGCCGTCTGATCCGCGGGACGGTGAGCGACCGGGCGAAGCGCGCGGTGGAGCTGCTGGAGCGTCGCGGTCGACGGCAGGCGCAGCAAGCGCCGCAAGCGTCCCAGTAGCTCGCCTGTAACTTCTTTCCGCCTTCGATAGTCTTAAGTGGAGGGTTGTCTTTTAGCGCAGGAGTGAGGGGTAGAATGGCGGTGCGCACGTATCAGGTCGGACGGGTCAAGGTTCATCTGGTCAGCGACGGCGTGTTCTGGACGGACGGCGGGACCAATTTCGGCGTGGTGCCGAAAACGCTCTGGGAGCGGGTGATCCGCGCGGACGAGCAGAACCGTATTCCAATGCAGTTACGGTGTCTGCTGATTGAGTCCGAGGCGGGGCTGATCCTGGTTGACACGGGCTACGGCGACAAGCTCCCGCCGCGACGGCAGGAGGCGCTCAACTTGCACGGCTCGTTCCGTCTTGGCAGCGACCTTGCCAGCCTCGGCTACAAGCCGGAAGACATCAGCATCGTGCTCAACACGCATCTGCACGGCGACCATGCAGGCGGCAACACCCGGTTGGCCGAGGACGGGTCCGTCATTCCGGCATTCCCGAACGCGACCTACATGGCGCAACGGCTCGAACTGGCCGATGCGACGTACCCGAACGAGCGCACGCGCAACGCCTACTTCCCGGAGAATTTTCTGCCGCTCGGCAACCTGTGTCGCAGCAACCAGGACACCGTGCTGCACGTGCTGAACGGCGACACGCAAATTACGGAAACGGTGCGCACGCTGACCACCCCCGGCCACACTCGCGCGCACCAGGCGGTGATCGTGGAGAGCGCAGGCGAGTCGGCCATCTTTCTCGCGGATGCCGTGCCGTGGGCTGTCACGTTCGAGAAGCTGGCCTGGGTCGCTGCGTTCGACGTTGAGCCGCTCGTCAGCATGGAAACAAAACGGTCGCTGCGCGACTGGGCCTGGCGCAAGGAAGCGTTGCTCTTCTTCCAGCACGATCCGCTGATGGGCGCGGGCCGGCTGGAGCGCGACGGGAATGATTTCCGCGTGGTGAAGGTGGAATAGGACCGAAGGAGCCATTATGACCACACCCCCTCATCGCCCGACACTGTCCGTCGTGGCGCCGGTCTTCAACGAGGAAGCCATCCTGCATGAGTTGTACCGCCGGTTGAGCGCGGTGCTCGACGGCGCGGGGCTAGATTGGGAGCTTGTGCTAATCAACGACGGCAGCCGCGACCGCTCGCTCGAGATCATGCGCGAACTGAATGCAGCCGATCCGCGCGTCAAGGTGGTCAGTTTCGCGCGCAACTTCGGGCACCAGGTCGCGATCACTGCGGGTGCGGACTTCGCGCAGGGTGAGGCGGTTTGCATTATCGACGCGGACCTGCAGGACCCGCCGGAAGTAATCCTTGACCTGCTGGCGAAGTGGCGCGAGGGATACGAGGTGATCTATGCGGTGCGATCGGAGCGCGAGGGGGAGACCTGGTTTAAGGAGTTCACGGCCAAAGCCTTCTACCGCATCATCTACCGCATTACGGACATTAACATCCCGATGGACACGGGCGACTTTCGGTTGATGGACCGCAAGGTGGTCCAGGCGCTGCGGACGATGCGCGAGAAGCACCGGTTCATGCGAGGCATGTCGGTGTGGGTGGGGTTCAAGCAGACGGGCGTGCATTACAAGCGCGCCGCGCGCTTTGCGGGCGAGACAAAGTATCCGCTCAAGAAGATGCTGAAGTTCGCACTGGACGGCATCACGTCATTCTCCTACTTCCCGCTGCAACTGGCGACCTACATCGGATTCGCCGCCGCAGCCGTGGCGATCCTCGGCGCAATCGTTGCGGTGATCCTCCGCTTAGCAGGGGGCCATGCGCTGCTCGGCCAGGCCACGACGCTCGTGGCCGTGCTCTTCCTCGGCGGCGTGCAGTTGATCTCGCTGGGCATTATCGGGGAGTATCTGGGGCGCATCTACGATGAGGTGAAGGGGCGGCCGCTGTATATTGTGGGGGAGTCGCTGGGGTTTGATGAGAAGCTGAGCGAGAGGGTGGCGGTAAGGTAAGCTTTTCTCTGCGCTGCGTCCTCATCAGCCCTGTCATAGTTTGGCGTTTTTTCATTTAAGAGCCAAAATGAAAAAACGCTCCACGAATCTTTCATTGATGAAATTCAGAAAGCCCAACGGCTGTTGAGATGAAGCAAGACATCTTCACTAGTTCGGCCCCCGGACGCGTCGTTTACGTTCCATCAGGACAATACTGGGGCTACGTTCCAAATCCACTTCCACCTGAAATACAGTGGACGTCCGAGCTGATTCGACTATTGAGCGATGCGGATCGTCAGTTAGGCGAGTTAGCGGGTCTCGCTCGCCTTCTTCCTAATCCGCATCTGTTAATCACACCGTTCGTGCGCCGCGAGGCTGTGCTCTCGTCCCAGATTGAAGGAACGCAGGCTTCTCTGTCAGACCTCTATGCCTTCGAAGCAATGCAGTTGCCACTGTTTGATCAGTCAGGGGATGTCAAGGAAGTCTACAACTACGTTCAAGCGCTTGATCACGGACTTACGAGGCTTGAAACGCTTCCGTTGAGTCTTCGTCTCCTACGCGAAGTGCACGAGCAGCTTATGAGCGGAGTACGCGGCGAGTTCCAAACTCCCGGACAGTTTCGCAAGAGCCAAAACTGGATTGGACATCCGGGTTGCACCTTAAACGAGGCCGCGTATGTCCCGCCGCCAGTTCCGGAAATGTGGGAAGCGCTCGGCAAGTTCGAGGAGTTCTTGCACGCTGAATCGATGTTGCCTCCACTTGTCCGACTGGGTCTAATCCATTATCAGTTTGAGGCAATCCACCCATTCCTTGATGGCAATGGTCGCATTGGTCGACTTCTAATCACAATGCTGTTATGCGCGTGGAATCTCCTGCCGCAACCATTGCTTTACTTAAGCGCCTACTTCGAAACGCACCGCCAGACATATTACGATCTGTTGTTTCGCGTGAGTTCAGAGGGCGTCTGGGCCGATTGGCTGCGCTTCTTCCTGGAAGGAGTCAAAGAACAGGCACGCGACGCGGTCGTTCGAGCGCAAAGGCTGCAGGACTTGCGCGAAAACCTCCGCGCCCACTATCAAACGAACGATGCGCCTGCGGGTTTGCTTCAGTTGATTGACTTGCTTTTTGCGCGCCCGGTCGTGACCGTTGCGCAGGCTGTGGATTACCTCAACACCAGCACCCCAACAGCCTGGCGATATATCAAACGGCTTGAGAAGGATCAGGTGCTTCGTAAGGTCAGTCGTGGCGAGCGTGGCCGCGTTTTTCTTGCAGAAGGAATTCTTGCCGCAATCGAGGGTCAATTACCAAATCATCAAGAAGGTTAATCATGGGATACAGAAACAGATCAGGCTGCCCCTTGACCACGCAACTGGACAGCTAACCCTCACTTGCAGTGCTGCGTCGTCCATTCACATACTTCCCCGCCGGCTGCCGCGCGGCCCACAACAGGACGGCCAGCGCGGCTGCGCTGAGCACCGCGAGCGCGATGACCTTGTAGACGCGATTCTCCAGTAGCAGCGCCAGCCCGCCGAACAGGGCGCAAAACGCGTAGTAGCTGACCACGATCTGCCTCTGCGTGAAGCCAATGTCAAGCAGGCGGTGGTGCAGGTGGTCGCGGCCTGCAAATGCAGGGCGACCGTGGTTTCGCGTGCGGTTGACGATCAGCCAGGCCACATCAAGGATCGGCAGCCCCATCGCCAGCAGCACCGTCGCCACCTTCGCGCCGCCGATGATCCCCAATGCCGCCACCGCCCAGCCGAGGAAGTACGATCCGCCGCTGCCCATGAAGACCTTCGCGGGGTTGAAGTTATAGGGCAGGAAGCCGAGCGTCGCGCCGACGAGCGCCAGCGGCAGCAGGGCCACGCTCAGTTGCCCCTCGCGCAGCATGTGGATGCAGATGAACGCGGCCACGATGCAGGAGACGCCCGCGGCCAGCCCGTCCAGCCCGTCCAGCCAGTTGACCGTGTTCATCATGCCGGTGAACCAGAAGATGGTGAGCAGGCCGACGACCGGCCAGGGAAAAACGATCGGCTCGTTGGTGAACGGGTTGTTAACCTTCTGAATCCAGATGGTGAAGGCTATGGCGAGGAGCGCGGAGAGGAACTGTCCGGCGTATTGCTGCTTGCTGGTAAGTTCAAGCCGGTCGTCCGCAAGGCCGAAGACGAAGATGGCGCTCACGCCGATGAGCAGGCCGGCCAGCCGGGTTGCTTCGCCGGGGTCAAGCCGCGGCGGAAAGAGCGTCTGCGGCAGCAACAGCATCGCCCCGATTGCCACGACGAAGCCCGCGTACATGGCGACGCCGCCGGTGCGCGGCACGATGCCTCGATGACGCCGCCGTCCGCCCGGCCGGTCCTGCACGTCCAACCGATGCCCGATGCGTCGCGCGATGGGCGTGACGCCCAGCGCGACGAGGAACGCGACGGCGAAGACCAACAGGAAACCGGGCAGATATTGTGGCATGGGAGTTTTCTTTTGCCACAGAGGACACAGAGGTCTCAGAGAGCATCCTGAGCGTAGTCGAAGGACTCTGAGCCCTCTGTGTCCTCTGCGGCAAGTTACGGTCGCAGGCGACCGAGCATGCGGGGGAACGCGATGGTTTCGCGGATGTGGTCGAGGCCGCAAATCCACGAGACCGTGCGCTCCACGCCGAGGCCGAAGCCGCTATGCGGGACGGAGCCGTAGCGGCGCAAGTCGATGTACCACTGATACGCTTCGCGCGGCAGCCCGTGCCGGTCGATCGCAGCTAACAGCAACTCGGGGTCGCTCATGCGCTCCGACCCGCCGATAATCTCCCCATAGCCTTCGGGCGCAAGGAGGTCGGCCGAGCGGCACACCTCCGGCCGGCCCGGCTCCGGTTCCATGTAGAACGCTTTCACCGCGCTCGGATAATGATGGACGAACACCGGCTTGTCGAACTGGCTGGCGACGAAGGTCTCGTGCGGCGAGCCGAAGTCCCCGCCCCACTCGATGGGCGGCAGGGGATCGTCGTTCGGCGGAACCGTGACGCCCTGCGCCGCGGCGTCGTTGATCATCTTGACCGCGTCGTCGTAACTGATGCGGTGGAACGGCGCGACCACGCGCTCCAGGTGCGCGGTGTCGCGCTCCAATAGCTTAAGCTCGGCCGCGCACTCCTTCAGCACCGTCTGCACGATGTAGCTGACGTACTGCTCCTCGATCTCCAGCAGTTGCTCCAGCTTGCAGAAAGCGATCTCCGGTTCGACCATCCAGAATTCCTGGAGGTGACGCCGGGTCTTGCTCTTCTCCGCGCGGAACGTCGGGCCGAAGCAGTAGACGCGGCCGAACGCGAAGATGTTCGCCTCGTTGTAGAGCTGGCCGGTCTGCGCGAGGAAGGCGTCTTCGCCGTGGAAGTCGGTCTTGAAGAGCGTCGTGGTGCCCTCGGCCGCGGACGGGGTCAAGATGGGCGTGTCGACGAGGATAAAGCCGTTGTCGTCCAGCCAGTCGCGCATGGCGCGGATGATGCGCGCGCGGACTCGCAGGATGGCCCACTGCCGGCTTGACCGCAGCCACAGATGCCGGTTGTCCATCAAGAACTCGACGCCGTGCTCCTTCGGCGCGATGGGGTATTCCTCGGACTCCTGCACGACGGTCAGGTCGGTGACATCCAGCTCAAAGCCGCCAGGGACGCCGGGCGCGCGCTCGTCGGCCTTCACGTTGCCGGTGATGATAAGCGAGGATTCGAGCGGCATGCGCTTCGCCGCCTCGAACACCTCCTCGGCCACGTTCGGCTTGAAGATGACGGCCTGGATGAAGCCCGTGCCGTCGCGCACGCGGAGGAACTGGAGTTTGCCTTTGCCGGTCTTGAGTTGGAGCCAGCCTTCGAGGGTCACCTGCTGCCCGACGTGGTTGGCGATGTTGGCGATGCGGACGATCTCAGCCATGAGCGCTCCGTGGGATGATGGTTAGTTTGCGACGCAAGTAACATGCAGATTATAGCACGCCCGCGTGAGCGTGTCACACGCGCTCGACGCGTACGCGCTCAATTTTGGTGGCGACCATCCTGGTCACGGTAAACCGGAACTCCGCAAACGCAAAGCTAACCCTTGTTATGTTATACTCGGAGCATGCGAATCGGCATCGGCACAGCGCCCGGTAAAGTCATTCTCTTTGGCGAACATGCAGTGGTCTACGGACGGCCGGCGCTGGCCGCGCCCATCACGCACGTATGCGCAACGGCCACGGTAGAAGCAGGCGAGGTTGGCAGCGGCATCGTGATCGATGCGTTGGATCTGGACGAGCGGGTTACGCTGACCTGCGCATGGCACCCGCTGGCGGAGATTGCGCGGCTGGCGCTGGCAGAACTGGATTTACGGGAGCCAGACTGGCGCATCAGCATCCGTTCGACCATCCCCATCGCAAGCGGCATGGGCAGCGGCGCAGCGGTATCGGCCGCGCTGGCGCGGGCCATTTCCGCGGCGGCGGAACAGCCGTTTTCAGCCGAAACCGTCTCAGCCATCGTTTATGAGATCGAGCGGCTGCACCACGGGACGCCAAGCGGTGTGGACAATACCGTCATCGCGTACGGCCAGCCGGTATACTTTGTGCGCGGGCAGGCGCCGCAGCCGCCCTTCGCCATCGGCGCGCCGTTTATGCTTGCGATCGGCGATACAGGCATCGCCAGCCCCACAAAGGTAGCGGTCGGGGATGTGCGCGCGGCATGGCAGCGAGAACCGGCGCGATATGAGGCGCTGTTCGACGAGGTCACTGCGGTGGTTGAGGCGGCGAAGCGGGCGATTGCCGCGGGCGAGGTCGACGCGCTCGGGCCGCTGATGGACGAGAACCACCGGCTGCTGAGCGAGCTGGACGTTTCCAGCGTGGAGCTTGATCGGCTGGTAGCGGCGGCGCGCGAGGCCGGTGCGGGCGGCGCAAAGCTGTCTGGCGGCGGACGCGGGGGAAACATGATCGCGCTGGTCACGCGCGAAACGGCCGCGTCTGTGGCGGATGCGCTGCGAGCCGCGGGCGCGCAGCGGGTAATCGTGACTGAAATAGCATAAACTCGCAGGACCCCAAAACTCTCTGAGTTCTCTGTGGCCTCTGCGTCATAAAGGAACTATGGATCTACGCGAATTTCTGCAAGCGGCAGACGAGGCCGGTTATCTGCTACGGTGCGAGGCCGAGGTCGACCCGTACCTTGAGATTGCGCAGCTCGCGCTGGCGAACGACGGCCGGCCGACGCTGTTCGACCGCGTCAAGGGCAGCCCCTTTCGCGTCGTCGCGGGCGTCTGCTCCGACCGGCGCTATTTCGGGCTGGCGCTGGGCGTCGCGCCGGAGCAGGTGATCTTCAAGCTGGCCGAGGCGCTGGCGCACCCGCAAGAGCCGCCCGTAGTCGCAACCGCGCCGTGCCGCGAGGTCGTCATGCCCGAAGTCGACCTCGAACAGGTCCCATTCCTGACGCATTACCCGGAAGACGGCGGCGCGTATGCCTCGTCCGCGGTCGCGTTCATCAACGATCCGCAGACCGGGCGCAACGCGTCGTATCATCGCCTGCTGCGGCTCGGCAAGGACCGGCTCGCCGCGCGGCTGGTGGAGCGCCGTGGCACGGAAACCTCGTGGCGCAATTCGACGGACGGCATCCCGGTCGCCATTTGCATCGGCCTGCCGCTGCACGTGCTGCTCGCCGCGTCGATGGCCCCGACGCCGGGCGTGGACGAAATGACCGTTGCGCACGCGCTGGCGCCGACGCCAATGGTTGAGTTGGAGCATGGCATCCGCGTGCCCGCGGACGCGGAATTCGTCATGGAAGGGCGCATCACCAAAACGCTGACCGACGAGGGGCCGTTTGTCGACCTGACCGGCACCTACGACTTCATCCGCCAGCAGCCCGTCATCGAAATCGACCGGGTAACGCACCGCCGCGACGCGATCTATCACGCGCTGCTGCCCGGCCGCCGGGAGCACAAGCTGCTGATGGGCATGCCGAAAGAGCCGACGATCTTCGCGGAGGTCAACAAGGTCACGCGCTGCCTCAACGTGAACATCACGCCGGGGGGCGCGTCGTGGCTGCACGCCGTGGTGCAGATCGACAAGGACGCGGCGGACGCGGGCAAGCAGGCCATCGCGGCCGCGTTCCGCGGGCATGGCAGCCTTAAGCATGTCTGGGTGGTCGATGCGGACATCAATCCGTTCGACCCGAACGACGTAGAGTGGGCGGTCGCCACGCGCTTCCAGGCTGACCGCGCGCTGATCGTGCTGGAGAATCAGCCATCCAGCTCGCTCGATCCTTCGGCGCATCACGCGCCGGGACAGAAGAGCCGGACTGCGAAGATGGGGATTGACGCAACGGCGCATTGGGATACGCCTGGCGGCCCGAGCGATCCCGACGCATATCGTCGAATTGGTTAGGAAAGGGTGAATCTCGCAAGGGCCTTCCTGCGTATTGGAAGTATTGCGCAGATTTGCGACTGGAAAGGTTGAGGATGGGTCGTCGTAAGAGGCGTCAGCGCGAAGCCTGGGCGCCGTTGGTGTTGATGGGATTGACTGCGCTGTTAGGGCTGCTCAAAAGCGGGCGCGGGCCTGAGTTTGACGCGCGTTCAAACGATAGCGAATCGCCGGTTAAGCCGGTGCTGACGGTTGTGTCGCTCGTCGGCGCGTTTATCGCGCTCGGCGTGCTGCTGACGGTGCTATCGGCCATTGCCGCGCTTGGCGGTGGCGGCGCGCTGGTGGCGGTGTGCGGCGTGCCGATCCTCCTGATCGCGCTGATCGTGTGGCTGGTGACGCAGAGGCCGGGTCAGACGAAGGCGCAGCCGGTGGCCCCAATGACGATTGACGGCACGGCGACGGAAGCGAAGCAGACGCCGCAGTCCGAACCGCTCAAAGAGTCGCGGGCTCCATCAGTGGACACGCGCCAGCAGGCGCGTGAGGATCGCCGCGCAGCCAAAACCGTGGCGCGGGCGAAGCCGATCCCCGAGCGCCCGCCCGTCACGCCGGCCGAATACCGGCAGCGCGCGGCCTCTTACCGGCGCAGAATCCAGAGCCTCATCAAGACGCGACGGCCCGGCCCGATCGCGGAGCGCATGTCGGGTGTGCTCGAAAAGCTGAAGAACTGGGAGGAGCGCGTCGGGCAGTTGGCTGACCGGCTGACGCTGTACGAGAAGGACGATCTGATCCAGCGCGACATTCGCGAGACGCCCGGTCACATCGACCGGCTGCAACGGCAGCTCAGCCTGGAAGCCGAGCCGGAGATGCAGCGGCAAATCCGCCGCACACTGGCCGCCTACCAGGAGCAGCAGCGCCAGCTCGAGCTGCTCGGCAAGATGATGAAGCGCACGCGGCTGAATCTGGACGATACGCTCGCCGCGATGGGCACCGTGTATTCGCAGTTGCAGGTGCTCAACGCGATGGACCTCGACGGGCCGACGGCTGCGCGCATTGCGGGTGACGTGGACCGCGAGGTCGAGCGGCTGAACGACTTGCTCGCCGCGGTGTCCGACGTGTACGCATCGAGCAGCGAAACGCCGCAGCAGCCAGCGGAGGACGATGCGGATGCGGGTCTGCCCGGCCGGAAGGCGCGGCTTGGGGGTAGCGCCGCAAGCTGAACGCGAAGACCCGACGGGTTTGCGAAACCCGTCGGGTCGATTTATGTAACCACGAGGGACATATGCCGCCGGAGCCTGTGCTGCGAACCTTCATTGCTATCGAGTTGGACCCGGAAGTGCGCGACGCCCTGTCGCGTGCGCAGGGAAAGCTGAAGCGCGGTGCGCCGGACGGGGCCGTGAAGTGGGTAAACCCGGAAAGCATCCACCTGACGCTCAAATTCCTCGGCGATACGCCGGTGTCGAAGGTGAGCAAGGTGGCGGACGCAATGGCGGTCGCGCGGGAGGGGCTGAGCGCATTCGATCTCTCCATTGAGGGCCGCGGCTGCTTCCCGAACTGCCGCCGGCCGCGCGTGATCTGGGTCGCGGTGAAGGATCAGAGCGGGGGAACGCTGGCGCGGCTGCAAGGCGCAGTTGAACGGCTCGTTTCGCCGCTCGGCTTCCCGACCGAAGAGCGCGGTTTCTCACCGCATCTCACGCTTGGCCGCATCGCGCGCAACGTCAGCCCGGCCGCGGAGGCCGCGGTCGGCAAGCTGGTGCAGGATAGCGTGATCGAACAGATCGCCAAACAGCGCGTGACCGCGGTCAGCCTCATCAAGAGCGACCTGCGGCCGACGGGGCCGGTGTATTACACGCTGGCGACTGCGAAGCTAGGGGAGTAAAAACAACCCGCTGCAAATGGGGCGAATTTCGCCGAATTCGCAGCGGATTTTCTATGCCATCTCCGGTTCGAGCGTTTCGGGCTGCTCCGTCGCTTCAACAACCGGTGTCTCGGTGACAGCCAGCGCTGTGGCGCGTTGCCGCGGCTTCAAGAGATGCCCGATCATGGCGAGGGGCGCGAGGAAGATCCACGCCGCGAAGAAGCCGAGGAGGGCGAGCGCGGCCGCGCCGATGAGTTGCGCCTGAAGCTGGAGCGGAAAGTCGGCGCGGAAGCCCGCCGCGGCCAGCAGCCCGGTCACGCCCTGACCTGCCACGCCGAGATACGCATCGACGCCAATGCCGTTCCACCCCGCGCCCGCCGCGCCGTTCGCCAGCACGCCAACCGCAACCAGCCCGAGCGCGCCGCCCAGTCCGTGGGTTGCCAACGCAGCCGTTGGATCGTCCCAGCGCAACAGGCGGTCGAAAACGAACACGGCGAGGGGAACGATGAGGCCGATCACGACGCCGAGCGCGAGCGCAGCCCAGGCGGGAATGAACGCGGAGGCGGCCATGCTGGCGACGATTGCGGCGGTAATCGCGCGGCTCGCCATCAGCGGATCTGGGCGGCCTGCCACAAGCCATGTGTAGGCAAGCGACATGAGCGATGCGCCCGCAGCGGAAATCATCGTGTTGAGGAACATGTTCCGCGCTTCGATGTTCGCTGGAAGCAGCGGGTTGGACGCGACCCAGGCTGGCAGCCCGACAAACAACAGCGCGACGCCGAGCAGGCTCAGGAGGGGGAACGTCGAAGCGGGCAGTTCCGCGACTTCACCCGGAGCGAGGCGCGGCTTGCGCGGCAGGAAGACGACCAGGCCCGCCAGCGCAACGCATGCGCCGAGCAGGTGGACAACGCCGGCGCCTGCCGCATCGACGAACCCATGCGCGAGGCCGAGATTCGAGCCGAGGTTCGCGAGCCAACCTCCGCCCCACGTCCAGTTGCCCGCCAGCGGGTAGATCAGCGCGCCGGTCAGGAAGCCGACGAGCGCGGCGGCCCAGCCGGGGATGCGTCCGCGCAGGGCCATCACCGGGATCATCGCTGCGGTGACGACCCAGGGCAGGTTGGCGAGCGCAAGGTCGCGCGCGGCCGGGGTAGCCGCGGGGCCGGCGAGCAGCCAGCCCGTTAGCCCGGCCATGCCCCAGCCCGGCCCCCACATCACGCCGAGCGCGGACCACTCCCAGATCAGCCCGTCAAGGCCGGGAAGTTCATGCGTCAAGCCGACGCCGCCATAGTGCAGGGCGAATCCTGTGATAACATATCCCGCGACGGCGAGGCCGAGCGCCGCAAAGACCGAAATCGCGCCGTGCGCGGCTCGCTCTCGCGGAATCCCGCCCGCGCCGATGAGCGCATATCCGATGGGCAACAAGAACGCGAGGCCGAGCGTCAAGAGGGCAGGTTCGAGCATACGCCGCATGGTATCACAAGAATCCGTTCCCCCGCAAAAGACGCAGCCGGAGGGCGACCCGCCCGCTTTGATTGTTGACGCCATGCTCGGCAAGCTTGCGCGCTGGCTCCGGCTGGCCGGGTACGATACGGCGTTCTGGCGCGAGGGCAGCGACGACGAGTTGATCGCCGCCGCGCGCGAGCAAAGGCGGCTCATCGTGACGAAAGATCGCGGCCTCGCGGGACGCCGCGGCGTGGACGCAGTGCGCATCGACGCGGACGCGCTGGACGAGCAGATGCAAGAGGCGCGGGCAGCCCTGTCGCAGCGCGGCCCGCTTCCCGAACCCTTCACGCGCTGTGCGGAGTGTAACGGAGCGATTGAGGAGCTGCCGCGCGAGCAGGCGGAGGGGCTCGTGCCGCCCTACGTCTGGCATACGCAAAGCGAGTTTCGTCGCTGCGCGCACTGCGGCCGCGTCTACTGGAAGGGCACGCATTGGCCGGCGGTGCAGGGCCGATTGGCGGCAAAAGAATCCTCCAGGACGGAAGGGGCGGACCCATCGTGAAACGGTTGAAGGGCGACGGAGCCGTCGCGCTGCTGCTCGGCGTGGCCGCGTTCATCCTCTACGCGCTAACCGCCGCGCCCACGGTTGCGACCGTCTTTGACGACAGCCTCGAGTTTCACGTCGTGCTGCCCACCCTCGGCATCGCCCATCCCAGCGGCTACCCGCTCTACACGGTTGGCGGCTGGCTGGCGACGAAGCTCCTGCCCTTTGGCGATCCCGCCGGAAGCCTCAACCTGCTCTCGGCCGCGTTTGCCGCGGCTGCGGTGGCCGTCCTCTTCCTGGTCGCGCGCAAGTTCGCGGGCAGCCGGCCGGCCGCGCTCGTGGGCGCCGCGATCTTCGCGCTCAGCCCAACCTGGTGGTCGCAGGCGACCATCGCGGAAGTCTACGCGCTGCACGGGCTGCTCGTCGCGCTCTTCATCTACTGCCTGCTGCGGTGGGAAGAGGCGCAGTTGATGGCGCGCGGCAAAGGCGCGACGGCTGATGCGTGGCTGAAGTGGGCCGCGCTCGTGTTCGGCCTCGGCATGGCGCATCACCGCATGATTGCCTTAATGCTGCCGGCCGCGCTCGTGTTCATCCTCTGGAGCGACCCTGCGCTGCTGCGCGCGCCGCGGCGCTGGATCGCGCCCGTCCTGCTCGGCGTCGCGCCGCTGCTGCTCTACCTGTACTTGCCCCTGCGCGGGCAGACCGTCTCCTCGCTCGACGGGACGTACGAGCCGACCCTGCGCGGTACGCTCGATTGGGTCCTCGCCCGTGGCTACAGCATCTTCCTCACCGGCAACCCGTTCAACATCGACCGCGGATGGCCTGACTACGTGGCGCTGATCCTGGGCGAGCTCGGCGCGCTGACCGTCATTGCCGCCATCGTCGGCCTCAGCCGCGCGTTCACTTACCACCGACGCCGGGCGGTCTTCCTCCTGCTTGCCACGGCCGCGCAAATTGCGTTCGCAGTCTCATACAAAGTGCAGGATGTCGCGGTCTTCTTCATCCCCGCGTTCATGTTGCTGTGCGTGTGGGCCGCGTGGGGGCTGGCCGCGATTTTCGATCAGATGGCGCAGCGTGGCGCGCACGCGGGGCGCGCGGTGCGCGTCCCCGCCCAATGGATGCCCGCGCTCCTGTTTCTGTGGATGCTGCCCGTCGCGTTCGTTATGCTTTTTGAGCCGGTGCGGGACTCTGTGCGCGAATGGCCGGAGCGGAACCGCCGGGACGACTGGCAGGCGTATGACCTGGGCCGCGATATGGTCGATAGCGCGGCGCAGGGCGGGCGCATCGTCGGGCTCGGCGGTGAGGTAACGCTCGTGCGCTACTTCCGCGACGTCCTCGGCGAGCGGCCTGACTTGCAGGTCACGCGCGCGGATGACGAGGGCGGGCGATTGGCCGCGGTGGAGGCAGCGCTGGCGCAGGGCGAACCGGCGTACCTGACGCGTGACCTGCCGGGCATTGCGCAGCGGTTCAGCCTTGACGCAGCCGGGCCGCTGGTCCGCGTTAGCCCGAAGGCGCAACCAACTATACCGCCCGGTGGCGGGCAGGCAATGGGGTTGGGCGTGACGCTACTTGATGCGCAGGTCGCGCCGCTTCCGGGGCATCAACGCGGCGCGCGCTTTGCGCTCCGTTGGATGACTGCTGCGCCCATCGCTGAGGACTTGAAGGTTTCGGCGCGCCTGCTGAACGGAGCGGGGCAGGTGGTCGCCAGCGAGGACGCTGCGCCCGTGCGCTTCACCTATCCGACGACAGCCTGGGTTCCCGGCGAAACGGTCGACGACGCGCTCGACGTCCGGCTTGAGCCGGACGTCGAGCCCGGTCCATACACGCCGCTCATCATCCTCTATCGCTCCTCCGACGGCAACGAGATCGGCCGCGCAACCCTTCCGCCGATTCCGCTGGAGTAGCGCGCAAGCGGATTTGCGCTTGCTGTGGTATACTCACGCGACCCTTTGAACGCCTCAACGTCGTCACTCGTAGAAACTATCTCCCTGTCCTGGAGACTGCCATGCGCAAGCTCTTGCTGCTCGCCGTTCTCTTTCTCGCCGTCGCGCTGACGGCCCTTCTGGGCGCGCGACCGATGCCGGCCGCGGCGGATTTTGTCTCGCCGGTCCGCGTCCTGTTGCCGCTAATACAACAGGCCCCGCCCGAGGGCGTATGCGAGCAGAAGTTGCTCAACCCTGGCTTCGAGACGAACGAGGGCTGGCGCGCAGCATCCTCGCCCTATCCAGCAGGTTACGACACGAGCATCGTCTTTGCTGGCGCGCGGAGCTGGCGGAGTGGCGTGCCGATCGGCGGGCGGGACACAGCCAGCTACTCTTCCGGCTACCAGGATGTGCCGATTCCCGCAACCGCGACGTCTGCTGCGCTCTCCTTCTGGTGGTATCCGGTTTCCGAAGAAGGTTCGGCCGCGCCGAGTGACGGCGCGCCGGAGGCCGGCGCGTCTGCTGCTGCGGGACTCACCTTTGCCCAAGAGCAAGCCGTAAGCGGCATCAATGGCGTCGCGCCGCACGCGCCAATGGCGGGCGACTTGCAATATATCGTCCTGTCGGACCAAAGCGGCAAAATCCTCCAGACGTTCATCTGGACGCGCAAGGACACGCGCCAGTGGGAGTACGCGTCGTTTGCGGTCGCGCCGAGCCTGTATGGGCGGACAGTTCGCGTGCTGTTTGGCGTGTACAACGACGGCAACGGGCGGCGCACGTCGATCCGCGTGGACGAGGCGAACCTTGTGGTGTGCCAGGGCGCGGCGACCGCAACGCCCACACCGACCGGAACGCGCACCGCAACAAGCACAGCCACCGAAACAGGCACGCCTACCGCGACGTCGACGCCGTCCGCCACGCCCACCGCAACGAACACGGCAACCGCCACCCTCACGCCCAGCGTCACGCCGACCCCGACCGAAACGCTGACACCCTCCGTCACGCCTACGCCAACCAACACCCCGGATAAGACGCCTATCCCAGGCTGGTGCTCAGAGAGGGTCAGCAACGGCAGCTTTGAGACAACCGCGTCGTGGACGTTCCCGCAGACGGCAAACCCGGGGGGCTATACGAGCGCGGAGCAGTTCACCGGCCTGCGCTCGGCGCGCTTCGGCCTGCTGCCCGCAACAACCGCTTCCTACGTGAAGGGCCGGCAAGAGCGCAACCTGATCGGCGACCTCGCTCCTGACGGCGCGTCGTACTCGTCGGGCCACCAGTTGATCAGCATTCCGTCGAACACGGCCTCCGCCGAATTCACATTCTGGTGGAAGCCGTTCACGCAGGACGCGGCGAACGATTTCCAGCGCGTGCTGCTGCTCGACGCGAACTACAATTTGCTGGCGACGTTGATGACCGCGCGGGACAACAGCGGCGTCTGGCAGCAGAAGAGTTTTAACCTGACGCAGTACAAGGGGCGCAGCATCGTCATCTACTTTGAGACGTACAACAACGAGATTAACGCGGCCGGCGGGCGCACGTGGATGTTTGTGGATGATGTGAGTGTCGTGGCATGCCAGCCGGTGACGAACACACCCACGCCGAAATTCACGCCGACAGTCACGAATACGCCGACCCAGACCCTCACGCCCTCCGCCACGCCGACTGCAACGAACACGGCCACGGCGACGAACACGGCAACTGCGACTGCCACGCCGACGATCACCAACACCCCGACGAACACGCTGACGCCGTCCGCCACGCCGACCGGCACGCTCACGCCGACTGCAACGGCAAGTAAGACGCCGACGCCGTCGCGCACGCCGACCTTCACGCCCAGTCCGACCGCCACCCGGACGCCGACGAATACGCCAACAGCGACGCGAACACCGACGAACACGCCGACCGCGACGGCAACGCGCACACCGACTTACACCGCATCCCCGACCAACACGCGCACGCCAACGAACACGCCAACCGCGACCAAGACGGCTACGGCAACCAAAACGAATACACCGACAAAGACGCCAACCTTTACACCTACACCAGTCCCTGGCATCTACGGCCAGGTGACCAGCGGGAACGGCCCTGTCCACAGCATCCCGCTGACGCTGCAACGCTGGGACGGCTCCACCGATACGCAGGTTGCCACCACAACGACGGACACCAATGGCAACTACCTCTTCAAAAACGTTCCGACGCTGCCGGTCGGCAGCGTCTACTACGTCAAGTACTGGAATAACGGGACGAACGAGAACTTCCTGTCCTCGTACTTCGGCCCGGATATTCCGAGCTACGCAGCCGGACAACGGGTTGCGGGCAGCGACTTCGATATCGCCAATATTATCCTGCTGTCCCCTGCTCCGGACGCGCAAGTGCGTTTCCCTGTCACCTTCAAGTGGCAGAAACGCTATATCAACGGGGACAACTACTGGGTGCACCTGTTCGAACCGGGCAACGAGCAAATCTACGCGGACTCGCCTATGGTAGGAGATGCAGATAACGTGGAATTAAGCGCGTTGCCCGATGGCTTCTCGTACAACACGCTATACGGCTGGTTGGTGGGTGTGGAAATGGCGCAGGGGGGCGTAGGATATTCCTATTACTATCACGAGATTACGTTCATCCCGTAGCTAGCGTGCTGCATAAGGCGGAAATCTGGCGCAAGTCCAGCAACTTGCGCTACAGCCACCTCTCAAACCACTCGACCGCGTCGTCAAGCATCTGGTCGGTGATGACGTGGCCGACGGGATACACGTTCCACCGGAGCATTTCGGGCTGCGCGGCGTAGCGGGGGCGCAGGTCGCGCAGCCAGCGCAGCGTGTAGCCCTTCGGCTGATCGTTGTCGTAGTCGCCATTCATTATGAGCAGCGGCCGGGGCGGCAGGTGGAGGAGGCGCGGGGCGGGATCGACCGCGCGCACCCACTCGACGCGCTCGGCCGTTTGCCGTGCGACCTGCTCCAGCGCGCGGCCCCATTCCGCATTGCTCCATGCCGTCTCGTCCAGCAGATCCAGGACGCGCTCGCCGAACGTGGGAATGCCCATCATGGGCACGGCCGCCCTGAGTTCGGGAATCTCCGCCAGCGCAAGGAAACTGGCGTAGCCACCCTGCGAATGGCCGCAGACCCCCGCGCGCGACACGTTCAACCGATCATCACGGGCAAAATGCTGGCGCAGCGCGAGAATGTCGGCGGGGCACTGCGCGATAACGCGCAGGAAGTTGAAGTAGGTGTCGAGGCCGGTTTCGGGCGGATAAATGCCGTCCGGCTCCGGCTCGTGCGCGCGGTGGAGCCGCGCGTCCTCCCGCTCGCCGTGTTCCTGCGGATCGAAGCTGATGCAGGCGATCCCGCGGCCTGCGAGGCGATAGGCGAGGTTCAGCGCGCGCTCCTTGACGTCGCCGTAGCCGGGGACGCTGAAGACGACGGGACAGCGCCGGGCGCCGGCCGGGAGCGACACCAGCGCGGGAATTTCGCCGACCATAACTTTATCGAGCGTCATGGAGGCCATTGTCGCCGCCCTTCTATGCGCCTTCTCCGCCGAGCAATGCGATCACTTGCTCCTTGAGCGCGGCATTGGTCGCCAGTCCCAGCCCTGCATGGTTGGTCGGGTTGCCCTGCCAGTCGCCGAAGTAACCGCCGGCCTCCTGCAGGATGGGAACGAACGGGCCGCAGTCCCACGGGTTCATGATCGGATCGACCATCACCTCTAACCGTCCGGTGGCGACGAGCAGGTATCCGAACGCGTCCGTCCAGCCGACGCGCGCGTAGCTTGCGCGGACGAGTCGCAGCCACGCCTCCGCGCCGCCATATACCTCGAAGTTGCCAAAGTCGGAACAGGAGACGTAGGCGCGGGACAGTTCAGACACGTCGGACACATGCGTCCGCTTGCCGTTCCAGTAGCATCCCTCGTCGGTCGCCGCGACAAGCAGTTCGTCGGTCGCAGGGTAGTACGCTGCGCCGACCGCCGGGATGCCCTCGATCTCCAGCCCGAGCAGCACGCCATAGAGTGGCACGCCGCGAATGAAGGAGCGCGTGCCGTCAATCGGATCAATCAACCAGCGATAGCTCGCCCCCGCAGACTCCTTCACGCCGTACTCCTCGCCCACGATAGCGTGTGACGGGTAGCGCATCTCGATCTCGCGGCGGATGAACTCCTCCGAAAGCTTGTCGGCCACGGTGACGGGCGAGTCGTCCGCCTTAAAATCGGGACGGACGCCCGTGCCGAAATAACCCAACGTCATGCAGCCCGCAGTGTAGACGGTGGCCGCGGCGAATTCCATAAGATCGCGCAGCGAACGGTCTGAGGTCATATGTCCCCCTCTTGATTGCTGCGCCGATTATAGACGTAAGCCCGACGCGGAAACGAATCGCCGGTCGACAAAAAGCCCTCCCGATTTGTCGAACCGGGAGGGCGCAAGTTTTTCGCCTGCTTTACCGCCGCTTCTTCTTCGCGACAGGTTGATTCTCGGCCTCTGCCGCAGAAGCAATCACTTCAGCCAGTTCAGCGCGATCGGACTCCAGATCGGGGCAGTCCAGCGCCTCGTCGAGCGCAACGACTTTGCGCAACTCGGCTTCGGCTTCGGCCCACGCCTTGAGTTCCTTGAGCGATTCGGCCCTGTTGTACCGCGCGACGCGCTCGCCTTCATTATCGCCGAGGTCAGCGTAGCAGTCGGCCGCCGTGCCGTAGCAGTTCGCCGCGCGGGCATATAGCTCGCGCCCCTGGTGCGCTTCGGCAAGCGCATCCCATCCCTCAGCCTCGCTCTGGTGATCCTGCCGCTCCACCGCCTGCGCGAGGTTGATGTAGGCGACGTTCACTTCGGGCATGCTCTCCTTCGCCGCCTGCCGCAGTTCCGCCGCGCGCTGCTGCGCCGCGGCCTTCTCACCCTGCATGACCCGCCCCTGCACCACGGCCATCATGCTCTCCTGCAACGCGGGCATGTCGGCAAACAGGTCGCTCGCCGGCGCGTCGCTGCCGCAGACGGAGCAATCGCTCTTAGCAGCCTGGATAAGCCTGATGCGGTCGGCCACGGAGGGATGGCTGTCGTATGCGCCGGTCGGACGGTTCATCAACGCGGTGAACTGCGCTTCGAGCGCATCGGGATCAGGACTTGGCTGGGCCAGCGCCTTGTAGAAGTTGGGAAGCGCGCGCCCCTGCGCAGTGGACTGCCGCACGGAACGCTCGACGAGCATGTCGAACGCGAGGTCCTGCCGGACGATGCGCGTGAGGCCGTCGATCAGGTTCTGCGCGCCATAAGTCATCGCGGCGAAACGGTCGGCGAGGATCTCCTGCAGCCGCGACGCGCCGAGCGTGGCGCGGTAGAACACCTTGCTGAAGCCGTTGATGAACCACCACGCGGGGTTATACCAGCGCGCCAGCCCCTGCGCGGCCAGCCGATAGGCCATCGTATGCATCGACAGGTTGACCTGATGCGCGAGGTTGCCGCCGGCCGTGTCCTTGTTGGAGAAGTGGCCGTACTCATGCGCGAGGATCGCGGCGAACTCGGCCTCGGTCATGCCAGGAAGCGCGCCCATGCCGATGATCAGCAGACGCTTGCCCTGCCCGCGCAGCTTCTTGAGCAGACCGCCGCGCTCGGTCACAGCCACTTCGACCGCGGGCGTCAGGAAGATGGCGTCGACCGGCCGCGTGCCGCAGCGTTGCGCGATTTCGCGCGTCAGCGCCCACAGCCGCGGCGCCTCGGCCTCGGTCAGTGGGCGGCCCGGCTCCTCATCCTGCTTTGCGCGCACGAAGGTGCTGCGCGCAATCGCCAGGACAGTGTAGAAGCCGACAATGCCGGTCATCGCGAGGAGGTAGAGGTTGATGCGCGGCGCGCGCAACTGGACGTAAATCAGCCCGGCCGCGGCAAGGATGATGACGACGGCGACGAGCGGCAGCGAGACATAGAAGAAGATAGAGATAGCGGCGATCACCCCGGCGTAGAGCGAACGGACGAAGCGCTCGGCGGGGCCGGGGCGGTGATCGCCGGCGCGCGGGCGCCCAACTGCGGCCAGCGTGACCCGGCTGAGAACCAACCCGGCGAGGAAGAGCAGGCCGAACGCGACGAACCAGGCTCCGACCGCGATTCCGAGCCGTTTAAGCCACAGCAACTGCGTCGCCTGCGTCTGAAGATGCTGGTCGATTTCCTGGTAGCTCTCGGCCAGCACCTCTTCGGGCAGACCCAGCTCGCGCGCCCTGTCCAACTCCGCGCGCGCGTCCGCCCACCGCTCCTGATCCATCGCCAGCAGCCCCGCGAAGTAGTGGCTGATCGGGCTATCGGGCGCGATCTCCAACAGCTTGTTCACGGCGGACTTGATCGCGTCGAGGTCCTGCGCGGCCGCGGCGGCCTGCACCAACACGATCTGCGCGTAATCGGATTGCGGATCGCCCGCCGCGCCCTCTTTCGCAAGGGTCAGCGCCTCCGCATGGGGCTTCGCGTCCTCGCGCGCCAGCAGGACTTCGGCAAGCGTCGTCGCGTTGGCCGGGGTCTTTGCTGCGGCGTAGGCTGCGCGCGCGTGCTCGGTCGCGGCGTCGAGCAGGTTTAAACTCATCTCAACATTCGCTAACCGCCGCAAGGCATCGGGGAAGCTCGGCGCCAGCTCCAGCGCGCGCATGAAACCGGCGCGCGCGGCTTCGTAGTTCTCCGCGTCCCAATCAGCAGTCGCCTGTTGAAAAACCGGCACGGCTTCGGGAGAGATTTGCGTCAGCCGCGAGAGCACCTCGCGCTCGAAATCATCGTCGCGCAGCGGCGCGCTGGTTTGCAAGGCAGGCGCGGCGAGTGCGGGCTGAACGGTCAGAAACAGGGCGAGACACAAAAAGAGGACGAGGCTAACTTTGCGCACTTACAGACTCCGTTGGCCGGGTGGAATGGGAGCAGAATCGTGAATGATTATACGAAGCAGTGTGACGTAAGTCAATTTTCAATGTCGATCTTGTCTGCGCCTGTGTCATCTATAATGACAACCGATCCGTGCGTTCCGTCGACGCGCACGCGCTGCCCCGTCCGCAAACGCGTCGTCACTGAATGAACGCCGACGACGGCCGGAATGCCGTATTCTCGCGCAACCACAGAGCCGTGCGTCATCAAGCCGCCGACTTCCATGACCAGCGCGCTCGCCACAAGGAAGAGTGGCGTCCACGAGGGATCGGTGCCCGGACAGACGAGCACGTCGCCCGGCTCCATTTTGGCCGCGCGAGGATCGAGCACGACGTTGACGCGGCCTTCGGCGACGCCCGCTGAGACTGGTGTGCCGGTCAAGACGTCCGCGGACTGCGCCGCATCCCCTTGCCCGGAGGCGCGCTCGCTGCCATAGTAGGCGCGGCCGTCCGACAGCAGCACGCGCGGCGTCTGCCTGCGCCTGGCCTCACGCTCGTCATCCCGGCGGCGCTCCGCCACCCGCGCGCGCGTCCTCGTTCTCATGTCGTCGCTCACGGCATCTGGCGACAGCGCAGCCAACTCCCGCAACTCGGTCAAGCGCAGGAAGAAAATGTCGTCTGCGCGGACGATCAAGCCCGACGCGACCAGTTCTTGCCCCGAAGCCAGAAACGCGGCGCGCAGAAGCCCCATGAGGCGGATGATCGTGAACTTCGGCGTCTCGCGCAGCCCGGCCAGCGCGCGGACGCGGCGGGCCGCCCAGCGCGCGCGTGCGGCCTTAACACGGCCGTGCCGCATCTTTTGCAACTCCGATGACAGCCGTTCGATGGCTTTATCCGCGGAGGCCGCGCTTCGGGCAAAGACGGCATCGGGCGCGCGGTCAGGGTCCGCGATATCAACATAGCTTTTCACCGCCTCCAGCACGGGGGCCGGGTCCTCGCGCCACCGCGGCCGTCCGAGGTCGATCTCGCGCAAGCCGCGCGCGCCATAGCGCCCCATGAACTCGTTGAGCGCCGCCTGCGCGCCAGGCGGAAGAGCGCCGCCAAGGTAAGCGGCGGCAAGGTCTGCGCTGTTTTCTCCCTGCAGCACAGCAAGCGCCTGCGCGTCGCCCCGGATGCGCTGCGCAACCCGCCACAGCGCCAGGTCCATTTCGGTGGTCACGTTATGCGGCAGGCCCCGCGTGATCTCCAACGCCATCTCACGGCCCTGCGGCAGCGGGTCCGCGACACGGTAGAGCTGGTAGAGCGAGGCCATGCCGGGCGCAAAGCGAGGCAGCAGCAAAACTAACATGAACCAGCGAACTGACCCCGTGATCTCGTAAAGGAGATTCAGCCGGGCTGAAAGCGTGTGAGCCGTCGCCGCGCGAGCCTCAAACCGGGCGACAGCATCCTCTATACCTTGCTGCGCTTCCTTGCGAGACCGATCCGGTATAACAAGGGTGCGCAGGAAACGCGGGGCGAGTTGCAGGAAAGCAGGAGCGGCGCGACGCAGGACATCGAACCGCAGCCCCCGACTGCGAACCGTCAGTTGCGGGTCGTCAAGCAGCGGCCGGATGGCATCGCCAATCCCCGGCTCAACCTGGCCGAGCGCTCCTCTGACCAGGCGGCGGCCCACCCTGTTGCGGAGCGCGCCGGTCAGGTCGATCCACAACCGCGCCCCCGCGACGAGCAAGACGCTTTGTGTCTCGTAGCTGAGCGCATAGCCAAATGAGCACCCGACCTGGGCGAAGAGCAGGCGCAGCGCGTCCTGGCCAAGCGGCGTGAATGGCCCGAGCACGCCCTGAAACGCGCCAAACGAGCCGAGCACGCGCAGTTCGCCCTCGGGCAGGCCGTCGGGCAGTGGATAGAGCGACGTGATCGGCCGGGACTGGACGAGCGCGAGCTGACCGTCGCCCCACGTCCACTCAATATCCTGGGGCGCGCCGAACGCGGCCTGAACGCTGGCGCCGAGCGCGGCGAGTTCGAGAATGACCTCATCGGGCAAGGCTTGAACCGCCCTGTTCGCCTCCGACCCCTTTGCCCCCAGCCGCTTCTCGGTGATCTCACCCCTGGCGGCATCCACTACGTAGTGGTCCGGCTCCACCTGCCCGCTGACGAGCGCCTCGCCCAGCCCGAGCGTCGCGTCGATGACGGTCTCGGCGCGCAGGCCGGTCAGCGGGTTAGCCGTGAAGAGGACGCCGGCCGCGCTGGCCGCGGCCATTGCCTGGACGACAACCGCAAGAGACATATCGGTTTGCGGGATGCGGTTTCGCGCGCGGTAGCCGATAGCTCGCGCCGTCCACAGGCTACTCCAGCACTTAATAACGGCCTCCAGCAGTTCGCGAACCCCGGAGACGTTCAAGTAAGTGTCCTGCTGGCCCGCAAAGGAAAGATCGGGCAAGTCTTCGGCGGTCGCGGAGGAGCGCACCGCGACGCGTCCATTCGCGCCGAACCGCTCCCGGTAAGCAGCCGAAACTTCGTCCGCCAGATCGGGCGGGGTGGGCGCGGCGATAAACAAAGCGCGAATGCGCTCCGAAGCCCGCTCCAAATCGGCCGGGTCGTTTGCGTCCAACCCGGCCAGGAGGGCCGCAACTGCGGGCGCAAGGCCGTTGCTTTCCGTGAAGGCGGCATAACCGGCGGTCGTGATGATGAAGCCATCCGGAACCGGGAAACCGGCGCGGCTCAACCGCGAGAGGTTTGCGCCTTTGCCGCCCGCAGTTTCAAGCGAGGCGAGCGGTGAGTCGAGGGGGATGAGATGCTGGAGGTCCACAGGGCCGCTCCTTAAACCGGATACAAGCCTCTTGCGAGGCGGACTGCGTGCCAGAAGTCAGATTTGCAATTGCGCCAAACCTGTGATATAACTATACCTAATTGATAACCGTAGCTGGCTGAATACGAATCAGGTCGTCACGCCCCACCAAAAGCACCGCCTTGTTAGTTCTCGCCCGCCGGATAGATCAAGAGCATACACATACACACAGGAGTTAGTGAGACTAACATGGCAGACCAGACCCTTACTTGTCAGGATTGCGGCGCGACCTTCACCTTTACCGCGAGCGAGCAGGAGTTCTACGCCTCCAAGGGCTTCAGCACCCCTGGTCGCTGCCCGTCGTGCCGTGCGGCCCGCAAGGCGGCCCGCAACGCTGGTGGCAGCTACGGTGGTGGGAGCAGCTACGGCAGCGGTGGTGGTTACGGCGGCGAGCGCCAGATGTACCCGGCCGTGTGCGCAAGCTGCGGCAAGCAGACGGAAGTTCCGTTCCAGCCTCGTGGCGATCGCCCGGTTTACTGCTCTGACTGCTTCCGCAGCCAGGGTGGTGGTGGCGGCCGCTCGGGCGGCAGCAGCTACGGCGGTGGCGGTTACAGCAGCGGCGGTCGCTCCGGCAGCCGCTCCAGCGGTGGCCGCTCGGATCGCGGTGGGCGCTACTAATTATAGCCCCAACCGCTCATAGCTGAGCAACAGCGAGCCAGGCCCCTTCGGGAGCCTGGCTTTTCTTATGCTCTGGCAGACGGCTTCCAGACGGCTCTTTCTGGCAAATGTTAGAGTAGCGATGCTTAACCATCCATTCATGAAGGAGTCGACTCATGCCAGTTCGTAATGCGCAGGCAGTCTGGGAAGGCGATTTGCGAGGCGGCCGCGGCCGGATGAAGTTCGGCGGCGGCGCATTCGAGGGCCAGTACTCGTTCTCGTCGCGCTTTGAAGAGGGCGCGGGGACGAACCCGGAAGAACTCATCGCGGCAGCGCACGCCGGATGTTTCTCGATGGCTTTCTCTAACATGCTGGCGAAGGCCGGCTTCACTCCCACCAGCGTGTCGACCACCGCAAAGGTCCACCTGGAAAAGGTCGGCGAGGGGTTCAAGATCACGCGCATCCATCTCGACACGGTCGGGGTTGTGCCGGGGATCGACGAAGCGCAGTTCATGGAGCTTGCCGAGGGCGCCAAGAAGGGCTGCCCCGTGTCGCAGTTGCTAACCGGGGCGGAAATCACCCTGGACGCGCGGCTGGAGAAGTAACGACCGCGGCGAATTGCGCATTGAAGATTGCAGATTGAAAAGGCCAGTCTCAATTAGTCTATAATCTGCAATCTTCAATCTTAAGTCAGCTATCCTCCTGTATCCCCTCGCCTTAAGACAGCATCATACATCACCGGGGTCTTATGCAGCTCAAGGTTTTGACGTTTAACACGTGGGGCGTGCCCTTCTTTTCGCGTGACCGCGCCGCGCGGATGCGCGCGATCGGCCGCGCGCTGGCGACGATGGATGTCGATGTCGTCCTCTTGCAGGAAGTGTTCTACGCGGCCGACCGCCGCACGCTGACGCAGGCCGGCGCGGCCGGGGGACTCGCCTACAGCCGCTATTTTGATTCCGGTCTGGTCGGCAGCGGGCTGCTCACGCTCTCGCGTTATCCCATTGTCGAGAGCAGCTTCTTGCGCTTCCGGCTGAACGGACGGCCGCAGGACCTGATTCGTTCGGACTACTACGCGGGCAAGGGGGTCGGCCGCGTGCGGATTGAGACGCCCGCGGGGCCGGTCGACGCGTACAATGCGCACTTCATCGCGCCTTACCTTGAATGGGGGCCCGATCGCTTCGCCGCGCACCGCGTGGCGCAGGCGCTGGAGGCAGGCCAGTATATGGCCGAACAATCCGCGGATGCGCCGGCGTTTCTCGGCTGCGACCTGAACTGTTACCCCGACGATGACACGTACCGTACGCTTGTTGCGGCGGGAGGACTGACGCAAGCCTGCGCGGGCGAAGATCAGTCGACGGAGCGCAATGGCTACGCGACCATTCATCCCCCCTCGCGCTACGACTACATTTTCGCGCGCTCGTGCCCAACCCGGACCCTCGCCGCGCAAAGCACGCGCATCGTTCTCGGCGGCGAACCTTCACCCAACCCGGACCGCGTACGCGGCTACTCCGACCATTACGGCGTGTTGACCCTGTTCGAGCTGAGCCCTGTCGCCCAGCCGGTTGCTGCGCAGCATGCGGAAGGCGACCCGCTGCGCAGGCTGCTGCTCGGCTCGTTCGGGCAGGGCATCGAGGGCATTCGCAGACAGCGCCGCCGCGCGGGGCTTGTGGCCGC
>CAZPTI010000028.1:0-4685 GCA_964588925.1 uncultured Anaerolineales bacterium
GCCCGTTGCTGAAACAACCCGGCAGACCGGGGCTATACGCATAATAGCCTTCGTCCTCCGGCTCCTTCTCAACAACAATGTCGAAATCGTAGAACTTCACTGCCTCACGCTCCTTCCAGCATTCTCCCGCCAGTATAGATCATCTCTATAGTAAGTGAGTAGTTCATGCGCGCAAAACGATGCCGCAGCAGATCTCCGCAGGCGCAGCCCTGTCTTTGCGGCCGAGCTATTTTCAGGCTTGACACTCAAAGCCGTTGTGGTAGTATCAAACCGTAAGCGGCTATAGTAAGTCCTGGTGCGGCTGGGTGTTCGTAGAACACCCCACTCCGTCGTTCATTGACGGTGGTTATCGGCCCCCAGGCGGAGCCGCTCTTCTTTTGCCCTCAATCCCCTCTATCCCCATTACCCTCGCCCGAATAATATCAACCCACTCGCGAGCGCCCTCTGCTTCCTGCCGGATAGCCCATGCCAAAAAGTCGGCTGCTTGCAAACCAGGCACTTCATGCGAACTGTGTTGCTCAACCGTAACGACTTGCCCGATCACATCGGCAATCGCTTCCCGAATACTCACCTCCATTCCTCGCTTGTCGAGCACTGCGCCGTATACCTGGCAGTCAATGTTCGATAGCGCGCCCAGCACGGATCGCACGATGCGAGAATCGCTTCTTGCTGCCTTGAGTTCTGCCGTCGCAGATTGACGACTTAGTCGACGGCGAACTGCTCGAACCATGAACTCTATGGGACGGACGTTCTCAACAACCAGAACGGCAACCGCTAGATACCTTCCTGCGCCAAACGGTGAGGGCGAGCCCGATTCGTCGATGAATGCAAAGGGCATGTGACCTTCCAGATTAAGGTACGGGCGGCCTCTGTGACCGCCCGTACTGCTGATTATGCGCTTGAAACGGTAGAAGCGAGGCCTCCTCCCCTACGCCTTGCGCACCCCCACCACCACGTCCTGCCCGTCCAGATTCAGGCTGGCGGTAAACGCGCCCTCCACCGGCGCGGCCATGTCGAAGCTACTCGACAGCGTCTCCCGCGCGATCTCGCCCCCAAACTCAGCCCACATCGGCGCCAGTTCAAGCCCCGACTCCACTGTCGTCGCGATGCGGTCACTGATCTCGAAGCCGCTCTTCTTGCGCAGCTCCTGGATATTCCGCACCACCTCGCGCGCGTAGCCCTCCCAGCGCAGCAGGTCGGTCAGTTCGGTCGTCACCGCAACCAGATATCCCGCATCCTCCGCCACGGCCAGCCCCGGCTTCGGCTGCTTGCGCACCTGCACCTCATCCGGCAGCACCGCCAGCGTCTCGCCGTCCACCGTCACTTCGACCGGCTGCCCCGCCTCCACCGCGTGCGCGACGGCTAGCGGCTCAAGCTTGCCGAGCGCCTCCTTGATCGCGGGGAATTTCCGCCCGTACTTCTGCCCCAACTGCTTTGGCAGCGCATGGATCTGCACGTCGACCAGGTCGCTGCCCGCCGTCACCGGGTGCAGTTCCTTGACGTTCAGCTCCTCTTTGATAACTTCATCCGCCAGCCGCATCAGCGCGTCCGCCTCGCTCTTGCTCGGCACCCCGACAAACGCCTCCGCCAGCGGCTGCCGCAGCTTAAGCGACGCGCTCTCGCGCGCCGCGCGGCCCAGCCCGACCACCTTCTGCGCCAACGACATATCGGCGAGCAATTGCGGGTTCGCCTGATAGCCCTGCGGCTCCGGCCAGCGGCTCAAGTGCACGCTCACCGGCCTGTCTCCACTGCCCCGCGCGCAGTTTCCCCCGCCCACGAGATTACAGTACATCTCATCTGCGATGAACGGCGTGAACGGCGCCAGCAGGTGCGCCAGCGTCACCAGCACCTCGTACATGGTCTGGTGCGCGCCCAGGCTCTCGCGCTGCGCCTTCTCTCCTGGCTCCACGTTCCAGAAGCGGCGCCGGCTAAGCCGCACGTACCAGTTGCTCAACTCGTCGACAAACTCGCCGATGGGCCGCGTCGCGCCGGTCACGTCATAGGTCTCCAGCGCGCCCGTCACCTCGACCACCATGTTATGCAGCTTCGCCAGCACCCACCGGTCGAGCACCGAACGTTCTTCGAGCGGCACTTGAGGCGCGTTCGGGTCGAAGTCGTTCAGGTTGGCGTAGGTCACGAAGAAGCTGTAGCTGTTCCACAGCGTCAGCAGGAAGCGACCCACGACCTCCTTGACCAGGTTCGCGCTGAAGCGCCGCGTGTTGCCGGGCGGGCTGGCCGTGTACATATACCAGCGCGTCGCGTCCGCCCCGTGCAGGTCGAACACCGTCCACGGATTGACCACGTTGCCGCGGCTCTTGGACATCTTGCCGCCGTCCTCAGCGACGATATGCCCGAGACAGATGACGTTCTTGAACGACACCGTGTCAAACAGCAGCGTGCTCACCGCGTGCAGCGTGTAAAACCAGCCGCGCGTCTGGTCGATCGCCTCGCAGATGTAGTCCGCCGGGAACTGCTCCGCGAAGACGTCGCGGTTCTCGAACGGGTAGTGCCACTGCGCGACGGGCATCGAGCCGGAGTCGAACCACGCGTCCGCCACCTCGCGCACGCGGCGCATCGTGCCGTCGCCGCACTTTTCGCAGCCCCACGTCAGCTCGTCCACCGCGGGCCGGTGCAGGTCGAGCGGCTCGGTCCCCGGCTGATCCGGGTCGGGCCAGCGGTTCATCTGCTGCGCGAGATAGCGCGGGTTCATGAACTTGCGCCCGGTTTTCTGGCTCAGCTCCGCCACCGACCCGACGCACTCCTGATGGTCGCACTTCGGGTTGTCGCACACCCAGAACGGCAGCGGCGTGCCCCAGTAACGCTCGCGCGCCAGGCCCCAGTCGATGTTGTTCTCCAGCCACTCGCCGAAGCGGCCGTCGCGGATGTGCTCGGGCACCCAGTTGATCTCCTGGTTATTCCTGACCAGCCGCTCCTTGAACGCGGTCGTCTTGATGTACCAGGTGCTGCGCGCGTAGTAAAGCAGCGGCGTATCGCAGCGCCAGCAGAACGGGTACGTGTGCTCGTACACGCCCTGCTTAAACATCAAGCCGCGCTCGGTCAGCTCGCGCTGGATGAACGGATCGGCCTCCTTGACGAACACCCCGCGCCACGGCGCGACCTCGTCGATGAAGCGGCCGGCCGCATCCACGGTCATCAGCGTCGGCAGGTTGTGCTTGCGGCCCACTTCCATGTCGTCCGCGCCGAACGCCGGTGCGATGTGGACGAGGCCCGTGCCGTCCTCCGTGCTGACAAAGTCGCCGGGGATAACGTAGCAATAATCCTGCGTCACGGGCAGGAAGGTGTAGAGCGGCTTGTAGTGCAGGCCAAGCAACTCCTTGCCCTTGACCTTCCGCAACACCTTCGGCTCGCCCTTCCCCTCGAACACTTTGCCCAGCAACGCCTCGGCCAGCCACAGCCTGTCGTCGCCATACTGGGTAAGAACGTAGTCGATGTCCTCGCCCACCGCCACCGCAACATTCCCCGGCAGTGTCCAGGGCGTGGTCGTCCAGACGAGCAGGTACGTCCCCGCCTGATCCTTCAGCGGGAACTTCACGAAGACGCTCGGGTCCTTCGTGCCCTCCTGGTAGCCCTGCGCCAGTTCGTGACTGCTCAGGGGCGTGCCGCAGCGCGGGCAGTACGGGACGACCTTGTAGCCCTTGTAGATCAGCCCGCGATCCCAGTACTGCTTGAGGATCCACCACAGCGACTCGACGTAGTCGTTCGTGTACGTGCGATACGCGGTCGGGAGGTCGACCCAGAAGCCCATCCGCTCCGTCAGCTTCTCCCAGTCCTCCACGTAGTCGAACACGCTCTGGCGGCACAGGCGGTTGAACTCCGTGACGCCGAACTCCTCAATGGCCTTCTTGCCCGAGAAGCCGAGCTTCTTCTCGACCTCCAGCTCGACCGGCAGGCCGTGCGTGTCCCAGCCGCCCTTACGCGACACGAAGTACCCGCGCATGGTCTTGTAGCGCGGGAAGATGTCCTTGAACGCGCGCGCAAGCACGTGATGGATGCCCGGCCGGCCGTTAGCCGTGGGCGGCCCCTCATAGAAGACGAAGCGCGGCGCGTGCTGCGTCTGCTCGATCGTCTTCCTGAAGACGTCTTGCTTCTTCCAGAACTCCAGGACGCCTACCTCGACCTGCGGCAGGTTGACCTGGGGGGAGACTTCCTTGAATCGCGGCATGGTCTTACCCTCAGCCCACTTCTATGTAGATGCGCTTGTTGATCGCGCCTTTGGACTTGTAATCCGTGACTTTGATCCGCCCGACCTCGCGGGTGTTCGCCACGTGCGTCCCTCCGTCGGCCTGGAGGTCCAGCCCGACGATCTCCACGGTGCGAATCTCCTTGATGCCCTCCGGCAGCAGGTTAATCTTCGTGCGGATCAGGTCGGGTATCTGGAACGCTTCCTCACGGGGAAGAATCTTGACGCGCACATCCCGGCCCGCCTCGATCTCCGCGTTGCACTTCGCCTCGATCTCCGCGACCAGTTCCCCGCGCACCGTCGCAAACTCGAAATCCATGCGCCCCTGGCCGGGGTCCATGTTGCCGCCGGTCACGAGCGCGCCGTAATCGCGATACACAACACCACAAAGGACGTGGAGCGCGGTGTGCGTCTGCATCAGCCTGTACCGCCGCTCCCAGTCAATGACGCCGGTTACTGTTGCGCCTTCCTGCGGCAGCACGCC
>CAZPTI010000028.1:4785-29556 GCA_964588925.1 uncultured Anaerolineales bacterium
GCCGCTCCCAGTCAATGACGCCGGTTACTGTTGCGCCTTCCTGCGGCAGCACGCCATCGAGCGTGTGCCAGACCAGATCCCCTTCCTTTTTAACGGCGGTGACAGGGACGGCGACCTCAGGCGTTTCTGCGCCCTCAAAGACGTACACACTCAGCGCGCCGAGATCGCCCGGCTGGCCGCCTCCTCCCGGATAAAACGCTGTGCGGTCCAGCGCGACACGGCTGCCTGCGGTGTCAACGGCGGCCACCTTCGCCTCGAACTCCTTGACGTAGCTGTCGGTTTGATACAGCAACTCGGTCATATCTCCCCCCAGATCAATGACAGGGCGTTAAATAAAAACTCCCGTCCCACATGGGGACGAGAGTGCCTGTTGAGCAAACTCCCGCGGTGCCACCCCGCTTGACGCGCGGTGTCGCTACTGCGGCGCGCGTCCACTCGGTTGAGACGCCATCACGTCTCTGCGCCGGCTAACGGGGCGCAACCCCGGCGACGTCTACTACGGACAGCATCGCGTCCGGTTCGGGTCGCAGCTCCGGAAGGATTTTCGGCGGTCGTTGCGCATCCGGCTCGCATCAACCCGGACTCGCTGAGGCGTCCACGCGCCGCCTACTCGTTTCCATCATGGCCTTTATGACCCGACTATAGCACACGCGCATAGCCCGTGTCAAGTAGTTAGCCGTGAACTGAAAACCTCCGTCAGGCGAAGTCCATGTATCCGCCGTACTTTCCGCAATCAGGGTGATACTTGAACTGTGGCAACGGCATACGTAAGCTCCTCAACGGTCCAGGTGATTCTACAAATCCATCTCGCAGCGTAACGATGGCCTCGCGTCATGCTTGTTACTGCGTATTGATCTGCGACAGTAGGTTCGCCAAGTCCGGCGGCAGTTCCTCCGCAGCGGGCGGCTCCGCTGACGGCTGCTTCAAGCTCAACCGCACAAGCACGGGCCGGTGGTCGCTAAGTTGCTTGACATACTTCGGAACGGTCTTCTCCGCCGCAATGATGAAGTAATCGTCCGCGCCATACGTCTGGGCAAGGTTGGCCGAAAGAAAGATGTGGTCGATCAGCGATTTAGGCCGCTTCAGGTAGGAGAATGCGCCCGCCCCCTCGTCCTCCGCGCTCAGCGCGACCATGTCGTCCTTCAGCAGCGCGGCGAAGTCCTGCGAGGCCAGCGCCGCATTGAAGTCGCCGCCGATCACCCAGTCCGCATCCTTCCCATGTTCGCCGATCATCTTCTTGACCGCCGCGCCGAGGATCGCCGCCGCCATGCGCCGCCGCTTGCTCCCCTCGTCCATCGCCTTGAGATGCAGCGGCACGAGATAGAAGTCGAACGGCGGAGCGCCGCCCTCCTGCGTTGCGGTGAAGCGGAACAGTCCCGGCCGCCGCGGAAAAATCTTCCCCTCCACCGCCTCCAGCCCGAGCTTATCAAACTGCGTGCTGTGGACGGTGAACCACTTCGCAATATCCGTCGGCCACTCCTCCGCGACGCCAGTCACCGTGCGCTTGTTCCAGATGACCGTCGTGGACTGAATCCCCGGCGCGGCGTCAGGGTCGGATGCGGCCACGTCGAACTCCATGCCGTGCCGGCGCGCCAGTTCATCGACGATGGCCTGCGCCGATTCGGGCGAGCTTTCGACGAGCGCCCAGATGTCGAGGTTCATGTCCTTGACCACCTGCGCGACCGCCGGGACCTTCTCCAGCCGCCGCGTGAGCCATTCGACGTTCCAAAACGCCACGTCGACGTCCTGCAGCTCGCCCTGATAGCTCGTGACAACCGTTTCAAGCGGGCTGCTTGACGGCGAAGCCGCTTTGCGGCCCAGGCTGCCGAAGAAGCCAAGCAGCGCATCGCTGCCGGTGATGACAGAAAGGACTTCGCCTGCTGCGGCTGCGTCCGCCCCGGCATCCTGCGCGACCCGCTCCAGGTAGGTTGCGATGGCCGTGAATTTGATCCCTTCATTGAGGAAGTTGAAGCCCGCCGCGACTTCTTCCGCTGGCGCGGGCCTGGACGCATGATGCAAGGCGACCGGCGCCCACAGGTTGTTGAACACGCAACTGCCCGACGAGCCGGGTTCGGTGTCCGAGGTGTAGTGGACGATGGTTTCGTCCTGCTGGCGGACGCGGTTGTCCTGCAGGACGAGGGTTTTCGGGCGGCCGGAGGGGTGCTGGATGACGTTGACGTACTCGTGATCGACAATGGTGAACGCGTTGCGGTCCAACTGGACGAAGCCGAACTCGTCGCCCGGCTGGTCCTTTATCCAAACGAAGGTGAAGTCGAGGCCGCCGCGCGCCGGGGAGGTGATGAAGAGGCGGTCGGGGTCGAGGCGATAGCCGCGCGTTTGGGCTATGGAGCCGTTGCGCTCCGCCTGGTAGTTGAAGATGCAGGTCGAAGCGCGAGCGACTTCGACCGAGTTAATCACATGGTTGTTGGTCAGGAGGATGTTGGGCGAAACGAGGAAGCCCGTGCCGCTCCATGAGCCGTTCGCGCCCTGATAATTGATCCCCGCCGCGTCGATCTTGCAGACCGCAGCCGCAATCTGCGCGCCGACGCTGAGGAACCAGGCCGGGAGGAAGTTCACCTCGCCGATGACGACTTCGAGCGCCCCGCCGTCGTCGCCTTCGCCGGAAAACAGGTCGCGCGGGGTTGCGCCTGCGGCCAGCAGGTCGTCCGCGCGCTGCGCAGCGCGCGCAAGCGGCAGGTCAACAAAGGCAGGCGACAGGGACGCGGGCGCCGCTTCAAAAGCTTCGAGGCCGCGAGCCAGCGCGTCGGGTTCAACGGGCCGGAGGAAATCGACGCCGAGGGAAAAGTTCTCGCCGTTCACTGTGACACCTCCTGAAACCAGAGACCCGTCGGGTTTTCCGAAACCCGACGGGCCTACGCGCGCAGGAACTGCGGGGGCCGGCGGACCCGCGTCGCCTGCTCGAATGCGTACGCGTACTGGATTAGCTTCGCTTCCGTCCAGGCTGTCCCAACGAACGAGACGCCGACGGGGAGGCCGCTCACATAGCCTGTCGGGACGGTGATGCTCGGATACCCGGCGACGGCTGCGGGCGAAGACGTCCCGCCCACGTAGTGGTTGCCGCAGACGTAGTCGGTCAGCCAGGAGGGGCCGCCCGAAGGCTCGACAATGGCGTCGAGATTGTGCCCTCGCAGCGCCGCGTCGATGCCCTCGTCGCGTGACAGCCGGTGATTCGTCGCGAGCGCGTCAAGATACTTCTGCTCGGTCAGCGGGCCTTTCTCGACCGCCTGCAACATGATCTCCTGCCCGAAATAGGGCATGACGCGGTCGGCATGGCGTTCGTTGAAGGCGATCACTTCCGCAAGAGAGCGCGCCGCTGCGCCGGGGCCGGCCTGCGCGAGGTAGGCGTCGAGGTCCGCGTGAAACTCGTAGAGCAGCACTTCCATCTCGGTGTCGCCCAGGTCCTTCGCATGCGGCACGTCCACCGGGTCGATCAGCTCCGCGCCGCACTCGCGCAGCGCGCGGAGGCACTCTTCCATGATGCGGTCTACCGCGGGGTTGAAGCCGAAGAAGTTGCGCGCCACACCGATACGCGCGCCGGCCAGACCGTCCTCGCGCAGGCTGCCGCGGTAATCAAGGCCGGTGTTCGCAACGGAGAGGGAGGCCGCGTCGCGGCCGTCTGGGCCGGCAATCGCGGCCAGCAGCAGCGCCGCATCGGCCACCATGCGCGCCATCGGCCCCGCAGTGTCCTGGCTGTGCGCGATGGGGATGATGCCTGCCCGACTGACCAGGCCGAGCGTCGGCTTGATGCCCACGATGCCGCACGTGTGGCTGGGGCAGATGATCGAGCCGTCCGTCTCCGTGCCCACCGCCGCCGCGCAGAGGTTCGCCGCGACCGCGGCCCCCGAACCGCTCGACGAGCCGCACGGGTTGCGATCGAGCGCGTAGGGGTTGCGCGTCTGCCCGCCGCGGCTGCTCCACCCGCTGACCGAATGGCTGGAGCGGAAGTTGGCCCACTCGCTGAGGTTGGTCTTGCCGAGGATAACCGCGCCCGCTGCGCGCAGGTTTGCCGCAACCGTTGAATCGCGAAGCGCGATGTGCTCCGCGAGCGCGAGCGAACCCGCGCTCGTGCGCATCCGGTCTGCGGTGTCGATGTTATCCTTGAGCAGAACCGGCACGCCGTGCAGCGGCGACCGCGGGCCGCGCTCGCCGCGTTCGCGATCCAGCGCAGCAGCGATGTCGAGCGCATCAGGGTTCAGTTCGATGACGGAGTTGAGCTTCGGGCCGGCCTGATCGACCTCTCGAATACGCGCAATGAAGGCATCGGTCAGTTCGACCGCCGTCACTTCTCCCGCGTCCATCACTTGCCGAAGCTCGAAGAGGGTATGTTCCTCCATCCGCCACCCCTATCGACGCGGCGGCTTCGAGCCACGGGTTGACGCGCGGCGCGGGGCAGCCGTCTCATCTTGCGCGGACCGCAGCACGCGGTGCAGCTTCGCCAGCTCCTCCCCTTCCACATCGCGCCACTCGCCCGGCGCCAGCCCGCGCATCGTCAGCGGACCGATGGCGACGCGCACGAGGCGCAGGGTCGGATGCCCCACTGCCGCGGTCATGTGGCGAATCTGCCGCTTTTTGCCCTCGCGGATAACCACGCGCAGCCACGATGTTTCGACATCGGTCCGCACCGGCGGCTGACGCTCCGGCAGATCAGGCAGCCGATCCATCACCTCCACCTCGGCCGCCGCCGTGGTCTCGCCTTTGACCAGCACCCCTCGGCGCAGTTTGTCGAGCTCGTCCTTATTTGGAACGCCCTCCACCTGCACCAGATACGTCTTGGGGACGTGATAGGAGGGGTGCGTCAGCTTGTGGGCCAACTCGCCGTCATCGGTGAGCAGCAGCAGGCCCTCGCTGTCCTGGTCAAGGCGGCCGGCCGGTTCGAGGCCCGTAATGGGCACGAACGAGGCCAGCGTCGGACGGCCTTCTGCATCGTTGAACTCGGAAAGCACGTCGTACGGCTTGTAGGCGAGCAGGTAACGCCGCGGGCGCGGCGGCTGTTCGGGATAGCGATATTTGCGCTGCGGTTTCTCTTGAGAGCCTGCCGGTTCGGTCATGCCGCCTCCTGTGCGGTGAGTTTGGGTCATTGTACCACGGTCAAAGCAGCAGGGTGTGGTTCAAGTTTTTGCGCTGGAGGGTGTCTGCGCCACGAAACGTCCTCGCGCTTCGCGTCGCCAAAACTTGAACCCACCCGTTTCGGAAAACCCTTGACTTCCCATGCGAACATATGTTATAGTAAAAGAAGGAGAACAAAAATGCTATCGCTCCTTAACAAGCCGGACGTATAGCCGCTGCGTTCCCAGGCCCATCACTGCCCACCGCGCTACGGAGGCATGCGCGTAATCCTCGTCAAAATCGCCGCATTCGAAAATCGTTGCGCGAATTCGCGCAAACGTGTCTGTTTTGCTACATTAGCGCAGGGGGACCGAATGCGCATGCCGAGAAGTGTAACTAATCAGTCAAAACTCGTTTCGCTATGTAGCGCAACGCGGCGTTTTAAGCGGAACCAACCGGAACAACAGTCTCAGGCCGCACCCAAAGCAGCAATCCGATTGGACACGAAGCCCGTTCTCTCCTACAATGATCGGACGTAGTTCGCGCGTCCGCTCGCTTGAGCCGGATGCTTAGCCTTTGGAGGAGAAGTAGTGAAGACTTTAGGGCATGTCGCAGTCTATTCGACGCCTGACCCTCGCATTGAAAGACTCACTGAACTCGCCTATAACCTGTGGTGGAGCTGGAACGCCGATGCTCAGGCGCTCTACGCCGACATCGACCCCGCGCTGTGGAAGCGGGTCAACCATAACCCGATCAAGTTCCTGCGCCTCGTCAGCCAGGGCCGGCTGGATGCGGCAGCGTCGGACCCCGCCTACCTTGCCCGTTACGAGGCGGTTATGAGCGGGTTTGACGCCTATATGAACCCCGAACCGGGCAGCACCTGGTTCGAGCGGCACTATCCGCAGCGCGAAGGGCGCACCATTGCTTACTTCTGCGCCGAGTTCGGCCTGCACGAGAGCCTGCCCATCTATTCGGGCGGCATGGGCATCCTCGCGGGCGACCACGTGAAAACCGCCAGCGATCTCGCCCTGCCGTTCGTCGCCGTCGGCTTCCTCTATCCGCAGGGCTACTTCCAGCAGCGCATCGACGCGGACGGCCGCCAGCAGGCCATCTACGAGAAGCTCGATTTCGCTGAAGTGCCCGCGAAGCCCGCGCTCAACGGCAACGGCGAGCAGGTGCTGATTCACGTCGATCTGCCCGGCCGCCGCGTCTACGCCAAGGTGTGGCGCATCCAGGTCGGCCGCGTGCCCATCTACCTGATGGACACCGATGTGGAGCAGAACGCGCCCGCGGATCGCGAGCTCTCCGCCCGGTTGTACGGCGGCGACGTCAACATCCGCATCTCGCAGGAGTATGTGCTTGGCATCGGCGGGGTGCGCGCGCTGCGCGCGCTGGGCGTTGAGCCTGCGGTCTGGCACATGAACGAAGGCCACGCAGCCTTCCTCCAGTTGGAGCGCATCCGCGAGTTCGTGGAGGAGCAGGGCATGGCGCCTGACGCGGCGCTGTGGGCCTGCCGCTCCAACGCGCTCTTCACGACCCACACCCCCGTGCCCGCGGGCAACGACTCGTTCGGCTTTGACCTCATGGATCGCTTCTTCGGCGACTTCTGGGGCCGGATGGGGATGGATCGCGAGCGCTTCCTTGCGCTTGGCCGATACGACTACGCCTGGGGGCCGCAATTCAGCATGACGGTGCTGGCGCTGCGGACTGCGGGACGCGCGAACGGCGTCAGCGAGTTGCACGGCCAGGTGTCGCGACGCATGTGGAACTCGCTGTGGCCCGGCCTGCCGGAGTCCGAAGTGCCGATCGACTACGTCACCAACGGCGTGCACACCGACACCTGGGCGCACCCGGTCCTGACTGCGCTCTTCGACCAGTACCTCAACCCGAACTGGCGCGACGAGATCGACCAGCGCAGCGCATGGGCGGGCGTGGCCGACATCCTGGATGAGGAGTTGTGGGGGGAGCATCAGCAGGCCAAGCGCGAGATGATCGCGCTCGTGCGCGAGCGCGTTGCCGCCCAGCTCCTGCGCAACGGCGCGCAGCCGGCGGACGTGAACGAGGCGGCCACCGTCCTCGACCCCAACGCGCTCACCATTGGCTTCGGCCGCCGCTTCGCGACTTACAAACGCGCCACGCTGCTCTTCCGCAACCCCGAGCGGCTGAAGCGGATTCTGAACGACCCGGAACGGCCGGTTCAGTTCGTCTTCTCCGGCAAGGCGCACCCGGCGGACGAGCCCGGCAAGGCGTTCATCCAGCAGGTCTACCAGTACAGCCGCCAGCCCGGCTTCCAGGGCAAGATTGTCTTCGTCGAGGACTACGACACGAACATCGCGCGGCACATGGTGTCGGGCGTGGACGTCTGGATGAACAACCCGCGGCGTCCGCTGGAGGCCAGCGGCACGAGCGGCGAAAAGGCAGGTCTGAACGGCGTGCCGAACTTCAGCGTGCTCGACGGGTGGTGGCGCGAGTCTTACGACGGGACGAACGGCTGGGCCATCGGCGCGGAGCGGGAGTACCCGAACGAAGCCGCGCAGGACGAGGCCGACGCGCTCTCGCTCTACGCCATCCTCGAAAACCAGATCGTCCCGCTGTATTACCGCCGCAACGAGCAGGACATTCCCGAAGGCTGGCTGAAGGTCATGCGCGCGTCCATCATGACCGTTGCGCCCGATTACAGCTTCGACCGGATGCTCAAGCAGTACCTGAGCAAGTTCTACATGCCCGCTGGCGAGCTGGGCAGCCGGGTTGCGGCGAACCACTATGCAGGCGCGCAGCAGTTGGCCGAGTGGGAGCGCCGCGCGCAGGGCGCGTGGCCGCAGGTCAGCGTGACGGCCAACGGGCCAGAGCGCGGCGAGATGCATATGGGCAAGCCGCTCGTGGTGCGCGCGACGTTGCAGCCGGGTGCGCTCTCACCCGAAGATATCGCGGTTGAACTCGTTTGCATCCGCGAGGGGAACGGGCAGGAAGCGGTCGCCATCCCGATGAAGCGCATCGGAAGCGAAAACGGGCTGACGTATGAGGCAACGTTCGACGTGCCGGAGAGCGGGCGGTTCTCCTACGGCGTGCGCGCCCGGCCGCAACACCCGCTGCTCCCGAACCCGTTCGCCACGCACCTGGTGACGTGGGCATAGGGATACGATAGCCGCAGAGGACTCAGAGACTCTGAGCCCTCTGCGCCCTCTGCGGCAAGCCAGACAACAGACAGATGACACTCACGGATGAACTGAGCGCGCTAAGCGAGCGCGAGTTAGAGGTGCTCAAACTGGTGGCGACGGGCGCGACCAACCAGCAGATCGCGCGCGAGCTGGTGATCAGCCCGAACACCGTCAAGGTCCACCTGCGAAACATCTTCGAGAAGCTGGGCGTGCAGTCGCGCACCGAGGCGACGATGGAAGCGGTGCGCCGGGGCTGGGTGACTGTGCCGGGCGAAGTCGCGGCCCCGGTTACGCAACCAGCCGCGCCGGTGGAGACGGTCGAACCGGCTGCCCTGGCTGAAGCAGCGGCAGAAGCGCCGGCCGTCCTCGAACCGGCGCGGGCGATGCTGCCGCCCATTTCCCTCCCTGAGCTCATGCCGCAAGCCCCCGCGCGCAGGCCCGCGACCGCGTGGCAGCACGGCTTCCTCGTCTTTGCGCTGATCCTCGCGATCCTCGGCGCGTTTCTCCCGACCTGGTTGAGCCGCCGGAGCGCAGCGTCATCTCTGAGCGCGTTCACGGATGCGGGCCGCGCGCAGGTGGAGCCGCCCGCGCGCATCGCCGCGCAGCGGTGGACCACCGCCGCGCCGCTGCCCGCGCCGCGCAATCGTATGGCGTTGGCAACAGACGGGCAGCGGCTCTACGCAATCGGCGGCGAAACCGCAGATGGCGTAACGGGCGCGGTGGCAGTCTACGATCCAACAACCAACGGCTGGCTGCCGGGTGCGCCGAAACCGACGCCCGTCTCCAACGCAAGCGGGGGCTTCATCAAAGGGCTGATCTACGTTGCGGGCGGCTCGTTGCCGAACGGCGGGGTGACAAATGCGCTGGAGATATACGATCCCGCGGCCGATGCGTGGTCGGCCGGGCCGGTTTTGCCGCGACCGCTGACCGCGTATGCGGCGACGGTCTGGAACGGCAAACTATATCTCTTCGGCGGCTGGGACGGCAACACCTACCGGGCGGAGACATTGATCCTCGACCCCGCAACCAGCGCATGGACGGAAGGCCCAACGATGCCTGGCCCACGCGCCTTTGCGGGCGCCACGGCGCTAAAGAACATCATCTATGTGGTTGGCGGGACGAACGGCAGGGGCGCGCTTACGGAGACACTGGCGTATAACCCGCAGTTGACGGGCGCTGCGGCGTGGACCCGGAAAGCGCCAATGACGCAGCCCCGCGCGGCGCTGGCCGTCGTTGGCGTTGGCGCGCAGGTTTTTGCGCTCGGCGGAAACCAGGGCGCGGGCGAGGCGTTCAACGAGCAGTTCGACACGAGCGTTGGCGCATGGTCGCGGCTGGGGACACCGATGGCCGGGGAGTGGCGCAACCTGGGCGCAGCGGCGATCAATAACAAGATCTACGCGGTGGGCGGCTGGAGCGGCGGGTATCTCGATGCGCACGAGCAGTACCTTGCGCTGCTCACGCAGATGATCCCGCTGATTATTACGCGTTAAGCAAAGACCTGACGGGTTTTCGGAAACCCGTCAGGTCTAAAGCGCGGGTCGCGCGAGCTTCTGAATCTTCGGCAGCGTCTCGCGCCAGGTGATCATCGACAATCCCAGTTTTTGCCGCAGTTGATCCGCCGGGACGCCGTTGCGGTAGTCGCGCACCGCGCACGTCCAGCGCAGTTGCTCGAACGAGCAGCCGCTCTTGATGTCCGCCAGCGCAGCGGCTTCCTCCAGCACGTACTCCAGATTGCGCGCCGTGCACTCGAACAGGCGCTCCCGCGGCTGATACTCCCGCAGATACTGCTTATATGCGGGCGCAAAGTTCGGACCGAGGGCCAGGCGGCGCTCCTTGAGCGTCTTGCGGGGATCGGCATAGCGCACGAACAGCACCGGCGCACCCGGCGCCGACAGGTCGATGTGCTCCAGCTTGATCTCCATGCACTCGCCCTTCTTGATCCCGGTTTGCAGCAGCAGAGTGACCAGGAGATAGGGCCGCGCGTCCGGCTTGTTCGCCCAGAGCAGGTCGCGCGTGACGCGGAGCAGGTCGTTCACCTGGCTGTCATAGAGGATCTCGGGCAGCGGGGTCGACGGGTGAATGTGGACGAGGGGCGCGGCCGGGTCGGAGTCGAGCACTTCGGAGGAACGCAGCCAGCCGAAAAAGACCTTCAGCGTCGTAAGCCGGCGCGCGTACGACTTGGGGCTGCATGGCGCGCCGCGCTCCGTGTTCAGCCACGTCATGAACTCTTCGAGGTCGGACTGGCCGATCTTGCCGATGACCTTGTTGCCGCCGATATGCCGCGCAAAGAGGCGCAGGTCAGCCTGGAACGCCTTAATGGTGTTGTCCGAGAAGCCCTGGCGCAACATATGGCCGCCGAACGCCTTCGACGCGTCGGCGAGCGAGGCGGAGGCGTCGAGATCGACCGGCGCCACGGCCGCGCGGGAAGGTTCTGCGACGGCTTCGACCGCGTTGGGAGCCGCCGCTTCTCGGACGAGAGAAGGCTCGGTCGCCTGCTCCGGCGCAAAACCGGTCACTTTATTTGATAGCGGTTCCTGCTCCTCTTGAGGAAGCTCGAACAGGAAGGGCTGGTCTACGGACACGTTCGCCTCCACGCACCATAACGAGTTCGTATAGTCCTACATCGAACACAATAACAGTATTATTTGCGCGTGTCAATAGGCAGATTCACGACATTGCAACCTTCAACCCTTGTTCTCGGTCCACGCGTGCGCAATAATCGCTCTGTCCATCGAAAATCAGCGGTCGCAGGAGGGCTAGACATGGCGCTGGATATCAGGCAGATCGAGTCACTGTTGGGCAGTGAAGCGGAAGGCTACCTCGGTTTCAACTCGCCGAAGGTCGGCAAGGAGCAGTTGATCCTCCCTGGCCCGGACTTCATCGACCGGGTGTTCAGCCACACGGATCGCACGCCGCAAGTGTTGCGCTCCATGCAAAGCATGTTTTCGCACGGGCGGCTGGCGAATACGGGCTATCTTTCTATCCTGCCCGTCGACCAGGGCATCGAGCATTCGGCCGGCGCGTCGTTTGCGCCGAACCCCATCTACTTCGACCCGGAGAACATCGTGCGGCTCGCCATCGAGGGCGGGTGCAACGCAGTCGCGTCGACGTTTGGCGTGCTGGCCTCCGTGGCGCGCAAGTACGCGCACAAGATCCCGTTCATCGTGAAGTTCAACCATAACGAGCTGCTCACCTACCCGAACAAGTTCGACCAGGTCTTCTTCGCGCACATCCGGCAGGCGTGGGACATGGGCGCAGTGGCTGTCGGCGCAACCATCTACTTCGGCTCGGACAACTCGACGCGGCAGATCACGGAGGTGAGCGAAGCATTCCAGGAGGCGCACGAGCTGGGGCTGGCAACCATCCTGTGGTGCTACACCCGCAACAACGCGTTCAAGAGCGGCGGAGTCGACTACCACACCGCGGCCGACCTGACCGGGCAGGCCAACCACCTCGGCGCGACCATCGGCGCGGACATCATCAAGCAGAAGCTGCCGGAGAACAACGGCGGCTACAAGGCGCTGCGGCTGGCTGACAGCAGCTACGGCAAGCTGGATGAGCGCATGTACACCGAGCTCACGTCCGACCACCCCATCGACCTGACGCGCTACCAGGTGCTCAACAACTACATGGGGCGCATCGGGCTGATCAACTCGGGCGGGCCCTCGGGGAAAAACGATGTGGCAGAGGCCGTGAAGACCGCCGTCATCAACAAACGGGCCGGCGGCATGGGCCTGATCAGCGGTCGCAAGGCGTTCCAGAAGCCGATGGCGCAGGGCGTGGAACTCCTGAACGCGATCCAGGACGTCTATCTCGCGCCGGAGATTACAGTCGCCTGAACGCAAGCCTTTCTTCCGCGAGACAGGATGCGCGCCGCGTGTGGTTGGCGCGCATCTGCATCGCCCTGGTGCTGGCATGGAATGTCCAGTGCGCGGTGGCATTCCTCGTCGCGCCCGCAACCTACGCGGCGACGTTTGAGTTGACGGACGCCGCAGGTGAGGCCGCGGTGCGGGGGATGGGCGTGCTGTTCCTGATGTGGAATGTGCCGTATGCCGTTGCGCTATGGCATCCCGCGCGGCATCGTGTGTCGCTCTACGAAGCGGTTGCCATGCAGGGGATCGGGGTGGTGGGGGAGACCCTCATTCTGCTCTCACTGCCCACCGCGCTCACTATTGCGCGGGCATCCATCGGGCGGTTCATCCTGTTTGACGCGGCCGGACTGGCGCTGTTGATTGCGGCGACAATCATCGGGCGCGCTAAGACCTGACGGATTCGGCAAACCCGTCAGGTCTCGTTCAGTCAACTCGCCAGTACGCGCTCCCGTTCGGCTCGCGCGCCATCAGCTTCATCTCGATCAGGCTCCGGCGCAGATAGGCGGTGTCGTCGTTGTAGCGTGACAGAACCTCGTTGACCTCTTTCTCCGTGTAGCGCGCGCCCGGCTCGAACGCCTTCAGCACGTGCCGCACCAGCACCTCGAACTTCTTGCGCTGCGCGGGGAACTGCTTAATGCGGCCCTCCGCATCAAGGAAGTTTTGCAGCACCTTCTGGTCGTAGGCGTCCATGTTTACGTCTGCGGCGAGCTTGGGCAGCTCATCACGGCTCAACAGCTTTCCGGCCAGCGCATGGATTGCGTCGAGCCGAAGCGTGTAGCGCGTGTAATACCCTTCCGGCTCGGCGGAGACCAACCCGGCATGGACCAGATACGACAGGTGATGCGACGCCGTCGACGTGCTCACCCCCAGCAGCGCCGCGACCTGCTCGCCGGTCATCGGCTCCTTCGCCAGCAGCCCGACGATGCGCAGCCGGTTCTGGTCGGCCAGCGCCTTGAAGAACTCCAACAACTCCTGCATGACAGCTTCTTCTACCATTTCGTCACCCCTCCATCTAATTCGATATTTATAAAACTAATTCTAGTCACTTTGGAGGAGTTGTCAAATCAGATACAGGGGGCGTGGGGCAGAAGAAGACGCGCTTTTTTGTGATACGGCCATCTCGAATAAGCGAATACGGGTCGAATAATCGAATGTCGCCGCGATTGAGAACTGTGGCTGCCCACAGAGAGTCATCGTGATTCGATTATTCGCCCCGCATTCGCTTATTCGAGATGGCCGCGCGCAACCCACGCGCCTTACGCTCCGTTACGCTAACTTCATCCCCTTGAAATCCTTCACCTGCCCCGTAATCGCGCGCTCGGTCGGCAGACGTTCGATGCTCGTCGCGCCGAAGAAGCCGGCGATCCCCGGCATCCGCTTAAGCGCACCAGCCACCGCCTCCGGTTCGTCGAACGGCCCGCCGTGGCAGATGACGAGCAGGTCGGGATTGACGCGACGGCCCGCCTCGGCGAGTTCGAGCACCTTGTCGACCGCCTCATCCATCGTCATCGCATAGCCCGCGCCAATCGTGCCGCCCGTCGTCAGCCCGACGTGCGCGACAAGCAGGTCACACCCCGCCTTCGCCATCTCGGTGGCTTCATCTACCGTGAACGCGTACGGCGTCGTAAGCAGGTCCATCCGGCGCGCGAGGGCGATCATCTCGACCTCTTTGTCGTAGCCCATGCCGGTCGCTTCCAGGTTCATCCGCATCTTGCCGTCGAACAGTCCAACGGTGGGGAAGTTCTGCACGCCGGTAAAGCCCATCTCCTTGAGTTGCTTGAGAAACACGGGCATCAGCCGGAAGGGATCGGTGCCGCAGACGCCCGCCTGCACCGGCGTCCGCTTGACCACCGGCAGCACCTCCGCGGCCATTTCCACGACAATTGCGTTCGCATCGCCATAGGGCAGCAGCCCGGCCAGCGAGCCGCGACCCGCCATGCGGTAGCGGCCGGAGTTGTAAATGATAATGAGATCGGCGCCCCCGGCCTCCGCGCACTTGGCGGAAATCCCGGTTCCCGCGCCGCAGCCGACGATAGGGCGTCCGGCTGCAACCTGTTCGTTAAGCATCTTGAGAGCTTGATCGCGCGTGATGAATGGCATAATGATCCTCCGACTTTTAAGCCAAGACCCGACGGGTTTTCCGAAACCCGTCGGGTCTCCGGCGAGATTCTATTTCAGCATCTCCAGCAGCAACTCGACGGCTTTGTCCGCGAATTCCGGGTCGTTGATATTGGCGTCGAGTTCGATGTACGGGATGTTCGGGTTGAGGTTGGCGCGGATGGCGTCGTAGCAGGCGCGGTCTGCGTCGGGGTCCCAGAACGCGCCCCCCGGCGAATCAAGCTGCGAAACGCCATTAAGCGGGATGAGCACCGCCACCGGGCCGGTCGAGGCGTTCGCGGCGCGGGCGATCCATTCACCGATGACACGGTTCTCGTCGGGCGTCGTGCGCATCAGCGTGATGTTCGGGTTCCACTGGTAGAACTGGCGGCCCGCGTACCTGGCGGGCACGGTCTCCGGCGCCCAGAAGTTGCACATGTCCACGCAGCCGGGCGCGAGCACGGTCGGCGCGCCCGCGCGCGGGGCGGCCATGAGCCTGTCCGCACCTGCGTCCAGCACCCCGCCGCAAACGTGATCGGCCAGTTCGGTCGTCGTCAAGTCCAGGTTGGCGGTAATGAAGCCGTCCGCGATCAGCGACTCCATCGTCTTGCCGCCCGTGCCGGTCGCATGGAAGACGAGCACTTCGTAACCGTGGTCTTCGAGCGCCTTTTGCGCGCGCTGGATGCAAGCCGTCGTGTTGCCGAACATGCTGGCCGTAATGAGAGGCTTCCCGCCCTCGGCCAGCACCTCGCCCTGCTCCACCATCCCCGCCAACGCAGCCGCGGCGTTGGTGTAGATGCGACGGCTGATCGAGTTAATGCCCGATACATCGACGATGGTCGGCATCATCGTAATGTCCTTCGAGCCGACGTACTGCGCGACGTCGCCGCCGGCCAGGGTGGAAGCCATCACCTTCGGGACGCCGATGGGCAGCTCGCGCATCGCCGCGCACGCCAGCGATGTCCCCGCGCCCCCGCCCATGCCGAGGATGCCGCCGAGCCGCCCCTGCTCGTATAAACCCTTGACGACCTGCCGCAGCCCCGCCTGCATTACCTGCATGGCGACCGCCTTGTCGCCCGATGCGCGCAACTCGGCCAGCGAACTCCCGCCTGCGCGCGCCACCTCATCCGCCGAAATATCCGGCTCGAACGGCGGCTCGCCGACCACACCGAAGTTCACGACAATAGTCTCCAGCCCGCGCGCGACGAGCACGTTGCGCGCAAAGCGGATGTCCTCGCCCTTCGTGTCGAGCGCGCCGACCAGAACAACAGGCTTTGGCATTACTCCCTCCTCCCCGCGGGGATCGGCTCCAGCGCGTCCTCCCCGCGGCCGTTGTGGTAAGTGCGGATGAAATACGGGTAGATCTGGGTGGAGTGGATCACGTTGGTTACGTCAAGCGCAGAGTCGGGCGGCGCCAGCAGGAAGGGGTAGTCCTGCGGTCCGCCCACCCCGCCGTGCGTCGCAGACTGGTTCTCGAAGGTGATCACCCGGCCCTTCGCATTCCATGCCCCGATAATGACAAGGTCGCCGGAATGCGGGAAGCTGAGCAGCCGCGCCAGGTCGGCTGCGCTCAGCGCAGGTTCGGAGAGTCCCGGCGGCAGCACTTCCGGCGTCAGCGCGGCCGTCCCGCGCGAGCTGATCACGACCGGCCGCCCGTCCTCCAGCCCCAGCAGCAGGCCGATGCCGGGATGATCGTTGAGCGCGTCGATCAGGTTGGGGTAGAGCAGGGCCATTTCGCTCACGTCCATCCGCTCGCGCGCCACGTTGAAGTAAATGTGCGCGACGTTGCCGGACACGCGCGCGACCACGTCTGCGCCGCGGCCGAGGTCGTATCCGGAGTCGGGGTCAGGCGGCAGACGGTCGACGACGCGCTTGCGCAGCGCGCGCGCCAGCCGCCGCGCGCGCGGGGAAAGGTGCGACTCGATGCCGTCCAGCTCGTCCAGCAGCCAGCGGAAGCTCTCGCCCGACAGGTCGGTCTGCGACCGCGGCCAACCCGGTTTGGTCAGCGCCTCGTCCGAAGCGACCGATTCCTTGACGTACTCTGCGATGAACTTGCCGAGCGAGCGCTTTGGCCCGATCTCCGTTACCGGCAGCGCGGGGCTCATGCCGTGGTCCGACAGGATGTAGAGCCGCGTATCGGGGCGGTAGACGCGGCGGATGCGGTCGATCTGTCCGATGTAGCTGTCGATCCGCCGCAGCGCGCGCATCGCTTCCGGCCCCAGGGGTCCGTCGCCGTGCGCGACCTCGTCGTAGCCGTAGAAATTCACATAGACGGAAGGCATGCCGCGATATACGTCGAGCAGCACGCCGAACGTCTGAATTTCGCCGAAGACGACGTTCGTCAGCACCTGGAGCACAGGCTTGATGAGGGTCAGCCGCTTGCGGAAACCGCTCCTGATCCAGTGGAAGATGGTCAGCCCAAAGTCCCGCGCTAACTCCCAGATAATGAGACCAAGGATGCGGATGATGCGCCACGGGATGAGCGCAAAGAGGAGCGCCCAGCCCAGGCCGCGCAATCCCTCGTAAAACCGCTGCCGGCCCATTGCGGAGAGCGTGAAGAGCGCCAGCCGCGCGTCCCCGTCGAGAAGGTTTCCGTAAGACGAGCCGCCCGCCAGAATGCCCGGCCTGCCGCCTGCGGAAACGTGTTCCTTGATGCGCGCGGCGAACGCGGGCGACTTGCAGTGGGGCGCAAGTCCGGTGTCCTTCTCGTACCAGCGGAACGCGGGGATGTCCCAGTTGTTGCCGTACATGATGCCTGACTGGCTCGCCGGGGTGGAGGACGGCACGCCGCAGCGCCACCGCTGAAGGCGGTAGCCCTGCGCGATCAGGCGCTGGATGTGAGGCGTGTTACCTGCTGCCAGCGCGCGCAACAGGTATTCGTGAGCGAGGCCATCGACCTGCACCACCACGAAGCGCGGCCGATCCGCGCAGTCGTCTTCTGGTTCGTGGAGGCACGGCTGATAGGGCCGCTGCGTGAGCCACGCCAGCAGCATACGGACCAGTTCGCGAACCTGAAACAGGAAGGCGCGCACCGCTGCGTCCCCTTTATGAGCCTAACACCTCAAGCGCCGCATCGAGCCGCGCAATGTCCGCCCGGCTGATCACGCCGACCGTTTGACCATTCTCCACAACGACCGCCGCGCCGTCCAGGCCGAATGCAGTCTGGGCTGCCTCAAGCGGCATGTCCGGCCCAACGGTCACAAATTCGCGCCGGGCGCGCTCGCCAGCCGTTAGGCCCGGCTTCTTCGCGGCCTTCAGCAAGACATCCCGCGTAATGATACCCGCGACGCCTTCGTCTGTCCCCACCAGAAACACGCTCTGCGGCGACGCAACCACCTGTCGCGCAACCTCCGCCAGCGCGTCCTCCGCCGCCAGCCGTCTGCCCACCGGCTGCATCGCGTCGCGCACGCGGTAGCGCGCCAGCCGCTCCTGGGTGAACACCTGGCTGCGCTCCTGCCACGCGCCCAGAAAGACGAACGCGCCGACGAGCGCGAGGAAGAAGTTAAACGGCGGCAGGAACGACAGGCCGACCAGCACGACGGCCAGCCCCTGCCCCACGTAAGAAGCCGCACGCGTCGCCGCGCGGAAAGGAATCAGCGCGGCCAGAAACGACCGCAGCAGGCGTCCGCCGTCGAGCGGGAACGCGGGCAGCAGGTTGAAAAGGGCCAGCAGCAGGTTTTGAACGGTCAACAAGGTCAGCAGAGAGAGCGCGTTCTGCGCATCCAGCAGGCGGAACCAGCCGCGGCCGGTCGCGATCATGGTCAAAAGACGCTGCGGACCAATCGCGACGACCGCCAGCGCGCCAAAAACGAGCGCAAGGATCAGGTTGACGAGCGGGCCGGCTGCGGTGATGACGAACTCCGCAAGCGGGCGCTTCGGCATGTTGGCGAGCCGCGCGACCCCGCCAATGGGCCAAAGCGTGATGTCATGGACGCGCACGCCGAACTGCTGCGCAACCAGGCTATGCCCCAGTTCGTGCAGCACCACGCACACGAATAGCAGCAGCGTGAACACCAGCATAAAGGTCACGCTGCCCAGCGCCGAGCTGCGCCCCCGGTCGCTCAACCCCGCAAACGCCGCCCACGCGACAATCAGCAGAAAGCTCGCATGGACGCGGACAGGGATGCCGCGCACGGTGAACAGCCGCACCGACCAGCTCATGTCGCAACCTCTGCTCGCAGAGCAGCCGACGCAACAGGGCGCTCCTCGTCCCAGCGGAATTGCAGCGCGTGCATCCTCCGGTACAGGCCGTCTTCCCGCGCCAGCAGCGTCTCATGATCGCCCTGCTCCACGATGCGCCCGTTGTCCAGCACGACGATCCAGTCCGCGTTTTGAATGGTGCTCAACCGGTGCGCGATGACGAACGTCGTCCGCTCGCTCATCAGCCGTTCGAGCGCCTCCTGCACCGCCTGCTCCGACTCGCTGTCGAGCGACGACGTCGCCTCGTCGAGGATGAGGATGCGCGGGTTTTTGAGCAGCGCGCGGGCAATCGCCACGCGCTGCCGCTGCCCGCCGCTTAGCTTCACCCCTCGCTCGCCAACGAGCGTATCGTACCCATTGGGCAGGTTGACGATGAAGTCGTGCGCGTTGGCCGCGCGCGCGGCAATCTCGACCTCCTCCGGCGTGGCGTCCAGCTTGCCGTAGCGGATGTTGTCGAGCACACTGCCGCTGAAAAGCGCGGTCTCCTGCGGCACGATGCCGATTTGCTCGCGCAGGGAGGCCATCTTCACCCGCCGTACGTCGTGCCCGTCGACGCTGATATAGCCCTCCGTCGGGTCGTAGAAACGCGGGATAAGGTTGACAAGCGTTGTTTTGCCCGCGCCGCTTGGGCCGACGAGCGCGATCACCTGCCCGGGCGCGACGGAAAGCTGGATATTCCGCAGCACCTCGCGCGGCTCCTCCGAGTCGGAGTAGTCAAAACTCACGTCCTCAAAGCAGACTTCGCCCTGAATCGGCGGCAACGTGACCGCGTCCGGGTCATCGCGCATCTCCGGCGGCGTGTCGAGCAGCTCGAACACGCGCTCGCTGGCGCCCAGCGCGCGCTGGAACTGGCTGTATAGCCCCGTGAAACTGGCGATGGGCGAGGCCACCATCATCGTATACAGCAGGAACGAGATCAACTGCCCCGGCGTGAGCCGCCCCGCGATGACCTCGCGGCTGCCAAACCACAGTACGAGCGCGATCGCCGAGAACGCGATCAGGCCGATGATCGGGCCGAGCGTCGCGTTCAGCCGCACGCGCGTCACCGAGATGCGGAACAGCCGCTCCACGCCCTCCCCGTAGCGCGCGATCTCATACGGCTCGCGCGCGAAAGACTTGACAATGCGGATGCCGTTGAGCGTCTCCTCCGCGGTTGCGCTCGTGTCGGCCAGCGCATCCTGCACCTGCTTGCTCAACCGCCGCACGAGTCGGCCCAGCACGATCATCCCGATCACGGCGAGCGGCACGACGGCCAGCATGACCAGCGTCAGCCGCCACGCCATCACGAAGATGATGATGATACCGCCGACCAGCATAATCGTATTAGAGAGCAGCGAGAGCAGCGTATCGGTGACAGCGTTCTGGATCGTCGTGACGTCGTTGCCGAGCCGCGAGAGCAGCTCTCCTATGCGCGTGTTGGCGAAGAAGCGCAGCGGCATGGCCTGCAAGTGCGCGTAGAGCGTCGTGCGCAGGTTGGCGACCACGCGCTCGCCCGTCCAGCCGAGCAGGTATGCCTGCCCGAACCCGAGCGCGGCCTGTAGCAGGAACAGGGCAAACAGCAGCAGGGTGACGCGGTCGAGCAAGAGGAAGTTGCGCTGGACAAGCGCGCTGTCGACCACAAAGCGGACGACCATCGGCAGCGCCAGCCCGGCCAGGCTGTTGATGGTCAGGATGACGCCCGCCAGCGCCAGCAGTTTCCAGTACGGGCGGACAAAGCGCAGAAGCCGCGCGTAGCCGGTGAACGCCTCACGATTGGGAACGGAGAACTCACCTATGAACGCGCGCATGCTGCCCTGACCGCGCGAAGAAGAAGCGGAATTAGTTGTCATGACGCAAGCAGTATACCCGCGCGCAGGGGGAGCGCCAAAAGCGTTTTAGGCTGCTGCGTCAGTCTTAAGGGAACTTAATGACTGTCCTATGTCATACATGCAACTCTCCTGGCGCGATAGAATAGAGTCGTCGGGCCTGATCGTCAGTGTTTCGGCTATAGAAGGGTTCAGACCATGAAGCGAATTATTGTCCTGAGCATGCTGGTTGCGCTTGCGCTGTCACTGGTGGGCGGCGCGCTGTTCGCAGCGAAAGAGTACCGCGCCGAGCGGTTCGACGCGACGTGGAAGGTCGGCGCGGACGGCGCCCTGCTGGTCACTGAGACCGTTGTCTTCCGCTTCGACGGCGGGCCGTTCACGTTCGTCTATCGCGAGCTACCGGCGGATTACTCCGACGGGGTCGAGGTTCTCGACGCGCGGCTGGACGGTCAGCCCTTGCCGCGCGGCGAGGCCGCAGGCAGCTACGAGATCGACGACGGCGACCCGCTCAAGGTGACGTGGCATTTCGCGCCAACGTCGGACACAACGCGCGCGTTCGAGTTGACATACCGCGTGGCCGGGGTCGTCCGGCGCGAAGGTGGGGAGGACCTGCTGTGGTGGAACTTCCTGCCGACCGATTACGAATACCCCATTGACTCGGCTACCCTCACCATCATCTATCCGGCGTCCGCAGAGCGCGTCGGAGCGGCGGAAGTCCGGCGCGGCGAAGCCGCCGTATCTGAGGAAGACGACGTGGTGCGCTTCTTCGCGGACAACATCCCTGCGGGCGAACCGCTGACCGTCGCCCTGCGCTTTGCGGAAGGCTCGCTGATCGACGCACCGCCCGCATGGCAGGCGCGCGAGGCGCGCATTGCGGAGCGGGCGCCGTATGTGGGCGGTGTTGCCGCGCTGGCGACCCTGCTTGGGGGTGGCTGGCTGCTCGCCTTGTGGCGCGGCGGACGCCGCGAGTCGTCATTCACGCCGACGACAGAGAGCATCGTCTACTCGCCACCATCGGACCTTGCGCCTGCGCTGGCCGGCGCGGTGACGAGCGGCAACGGCAAGGCCACGGCCGCGCACGCGCTGGCGACGATCTTCAGCCTCGCGCAGCGCGGCGTCATCACCATCGAGCAGACTGGCGAGAAGAAGTGGTACGCCGATCCGCCCTACGCCTTCCGCAAGACCGCGGCCCTCGCGGACGCCGAGTTGAGCGAACACGAACGCGCTCTGGTCGACCTGCTTTTCGCCGACAAGAACGGCGCGAAGGACGAGGTCAAACTGAGCGAGGCCGGCCGGCGGCTCCAGTCGAAGCTGTCGCCCTTCGGCAAGGCGGTTGAGGCGGAGCTAACCGCGCAGGGCCTGATTGATCCCGCGCGGCGGAGTTACGCCAACCGGTTCTACGTGGTGTGCGTTGTTCTGCTGGCGCTGGCGTTTGTGACGGGCATTGGAGGCGCGTTCCTCGTAAACGCGCTGGGCGGCTGGATCTTCCTGCTACCGGTGGGGCTGTTCACGCTGAGCATGGTCGCGCTGGCAATGGGCGCGAGCTATCCGCCCTTCAGCGAGCGCGGCGAGGATGCCGCGGCGCGCTGGCGCGGCTTCCAGCAGCACATCAAGACGGTCGCGAAGGGCCGCGAGCCGTCGTGGGACACGCGGCAGTTCGACCGCTACTTCCCCTACGCCGCGGCGTTCGGGCTGGCGGAAGGTTGGGCGAAGGCGTACGAAAAGGCCGGCGCGACCGAAATTCCGGCCTGGTTCCGCAACGTGGCCGCCGGCAGCGACGGCAACATCGGCGCATTTGTCGCCATGACCGCCGCGATTCACTCGTCGGGCGCATCTGCCAGTGGCGGGGCCGGTAGCGGCGGCGCGGGCGGTGGTGGCGGGAGCGGCGCGGGGTAACGTTTGCCACAAATCACAGAGGGCGCAGAGGGGAGCCCGTCCGCCCTCTGCGCCCTCTGTGGCAAGATATTGTTTTGCTTTGCTGTCATCTTCTCACCGCGAGTTGTTCATCCTCGCTTCATAAACAGGCGCGATATTGTCAACGTCGTCGCCCCGACAGTCACCGCGCACCCTCTGCCTGGGCTTCATCCGATGTTGCCGCAACGGAGCGTAAGCCGTGCTTCAGCGTTTGTTCTCGTCCTTCTGGTTTCGCCTCGCCCTGCTTGCCGTTTTGCTGTTTCTCGTGCTGTTCCTGCCCACCCGCGCCGCGCCCGCGCTCGACCCTGATGCGCCTTCCGGCGGCGCGCGCATTCGCGGCCTTGTCCGCGAGGAACTGACCGGCGCGGCGTTGCCGAGCGTGCGCGTGACGGCCCTGACGTGGAAGTTCAACCGCTGGCGCGAAGCGGGAAGCGCGACGACGGACGCGGTCGGACGATACGAGATCGCCGGGCTGGAAGGCGTTTCATACCGGCTGCGCTTCACCGATGGGACCGGGGCCCACGCCGTGCGCTATTACCCGAACGCGAAAACGGTCGAGGCGGCCACGACTCTCGGCGTCCCCTTTATGGGCGTGGTGGACGGCGTGGACATGAAACTCCCCCGCCTCGGCAGCCTTTCGGGCCGCGTCCAGAGCTTGCGCACGGGCGAAGCATTGCCAGGAATCACCGTGACGCTGGACGTGTGGCCGCGCATTACGACAGTCACCGACCGTATCGGCTCGTTCGAGTTCGCCGCGCTGAAAGAAGGCGAATACAAAGTAATCTTCACCGATCCCACGCGCAGCTACGCGCGCTGCTACTACAGCGGTGCGCCGGGCTTCTGCAACGCGGTTCCCGTGCGCGTAACGGACGGCAAGGCAACGACGGGCGTCAACCAGAAGTTACCCGAGACCGGCGGCCTGCTGGGAGCGGTCGTGGATGCGGCCACCGGCGCGCCCCTCAGCGGTATCGACGTTGTCCTGTACGGCAAGGGCGATCAGGGCACGGTGCGAGTGACGACGGACGCGGCCGGGCTGGTGCGGATGGAGAAAATCGAGCCGGAAACATACCCGGTGGAGTTGCGCGACCCGTCTGAGCGGTACGTTTCCATGTGGCCGGGCGATGTAACGATCAAGCCGGGTGAGACAGTTACTGTGACGTGGCGGCTCCAACCAATCCCACCGCCAAAGGTAGGGCCGCGCGCCGTTCACGGTAGGATCACCGATTCGGAAACCGGTGCGCCGCTGCCGAACATCCGCATGGCGCTCGAACGCTTCGAGGATCACTGGCTGCACCCGCATTGGGAGGAGGTTGCGTCAACCGTGACCGCAGCCGACGGCACGTATCGCTTCGATGAGCCTCCCGCGGCCGGACGCCTGTCAGCCGGCGACGACTCCGGCCTCTACGAACGCATCGAGCTGCCCTTCCACGATCCCGAACCCGGCGAAACCGTCGTCTCCGATGGGGCGATGACGAAATTCATGAGCAAGTACGGCCGCTTCACGGGTCGCGTGACGCGCGCGGGTGGCGAGCCGATGGGCTATTTGTGGGTCTATGCGCTCAGGCAGGACGCGCAAGGCGACGCGCTTGCCCAAACCGATGAGGATGGCGATTACGCGTTTTACGCGGCGCCCGGCGTCTATAAGCTGTGGTTCTATGCCTGGAGCCCGCATTACTTCAGCGAGTACTACGACGACGCGCGGACGCTCGAAGCCGCGCAGCCGCTCACCCTCACGGTGGGCCAGACCATCACCGCGCACGCCATCCTCTCCGAACAGGGGCGCATCGCCGGCCGCGTGACCGATGAGCGCGGCGCGCCCCTCAAGGAGGCGCGCATAGCATTCTACGCAGCGCCCTCGTTGTCATGGGTCGCCGATGCGTACACGGATGCGGAAGGCCGCTATATCAGTCCGCACCTTGAGGACGGGCAATACCGCGTTCGTTTCTCCCTGAAGGGTCGGGACGATGCGGTGTGGGGCGGCGGACACGACCTCGCGAACGGCGCAGACGTTTCTGTCAGGGTGGATCAAGTCGCGGAAGGCGTCGACGCCGCGCTTGGCCCGGGCGGCGCCATCACCGGCCGGGTCACGGATCGGCTGACCGGCGAACCGCTGGCCGGAATCGAGCTTCAACTGAGCGGCTGGTTCGGCTATACGACGACGTCGAACGACGGCGAGTTCGCGTTCCCCGGCCTGCCAAGCGCCGAGATCACCGTGACTGCAATCGACCGCAAGGGGACGTATCCGCAGCAGTCGATCCGAGCGAAGGTCACGGCCCCGCTCACAACCACGGTGGAATTCCCGCTTGACCTGTCCGGCCACATCACCGGCCGGGTCACTGACAGCCGTGGCGCGCCCCTCGCTAATGTCGAAGTGAAGTTCCTACAGAGCTGTTGTTGGGAACGCGGCGTGTGGACGGACGCGGACGGTCGTTACGACAGCGGCCCGCTGCCCGGCCATCACAACTACGGCGAAGAGTACGACTATACCGTCTCGTTTCACGACTCGACCAACCTCCGCATAGGGGAGTACTACGAGAACGCCGATACGCGAGCGCAAGCGCGCCTCGTGACTGTGCGCCCCGGCCAAACCGTTACCGTTGACGCTGCGCTAGATGAGTGGGCGCGTGTTGCCGGCCGGGTCACGGACGCGGTGACCGG